>JBOHLC010000190.1:0-10378 GCA_050729395.1 Caulobacteraceae bacterium | reverse complement strand
CGTCTTCGCCGAGATTCAATTCGACGCCGACAAAGCCCAGGTGACGGCCGGCGCCGGCGTGCTCGATTCGTCCGTCGCCCGCGCCGCCGCCGAAGCCGGAATCGGCGGCCTGGAGTTCCTGGCCGGGATCCCAGGAACGGTCGGCGGGGCGCTGACCATGAACGCGGGTTGTTATGGCCGCGAGATCAAGGACATCCTCGTGCGCGCCTGGTCCACCGAATCCACCGGCGAGCGGCGAGTCTGGAACCTCGAGGAATTAGGATACGGCTATCGATCGAGCGGGGTCCGCTCGGGCGCGATCTGGCTGCGCGCGATCTTCCAGGGCCACCGCGACGATCCAGCCGCCATCCGCGCGCGCATGGCCGACATCACGGCGCGGCGCGAAAGCACCCAGCCGATCCGGGAGAAGACCGGCGGCTCGACGTTCAAGAACCCTCCCGGCTATTCGGCGTGGCGGCTCATCGACGGGGCCGGCTGGCGCGGGCGGGAAATGGGCGGGGCGATGATGTCGCCGCTGCACGCCAACTTCATGATCAACACCGGTTCGGCCAGGGCGGCGGATCTCGAAGCCCTCGGCGAAGCGGTCCGCGCCGATGTGCTCGCCAAGACCGGGGTCGACCTGGAATGGGAGATCAGGCGCGTCGGGCGCGCGCGATAAAAGCGGGGGATTCAGCTCGTGGACGAAATGGCTGAACTCAATCGACTGAACGGGCGCGCGTTGGCGGCGACGTTTTCCGGCGCGACCGATATGGAACTGCGCCTGACATGGAATTGCGCGCTGGCCTTTAGCGGCGAGCCGGTGGCCGATCTCAACATGGTGATCCTCGGTCCCGACGCCGGGGCCGAAGACTTCCTGGTCCAGGCGATGGCGCGCGCGGAAACCCTGAGGCTGCCGCTCCTGGCGTGCATGACCCCTCACGTGGCCGCGTTCCTGGAGGCGACCGCCGAGCGGCTTGGCCTGACCGCCGCCGGGACCATGCCGATGATGGTGTTCCGCGCTTCCTCGCCTTTGGAAGTCCGATCGTGTCGGATCGATCGCGCGCTCGGCCAGGATAAGGCGCGTGCGGCCGGCGACCTGATGTCCGCCGCGTTCGCGCTGCCTAGAGACTCCGTGGCGAGAGCTTTCGAAAGCGGTCTGACCGCCACGAGCGGCGCCGAAACCTTCATTGGCTTCCGCGACGAGCGCCCGATGAGCGCGGTCACGGTGGCGCGGGCCGGATCCACGGCGGGCATATGGTGCATGGCCACTCCTCCCGAGTATCAAGGCAAGGGGATGGGACGGGCCTTGCTCACCCAGGTGATGGAACGCTTCCGCCTCGATGGCGTCGACCGGTTCTACCTGCTGGCCACGGCCGCCGGGCGACCGCTCTATCAGAGCATCGGCTTCGTCACCCTCGGCGAGTACTCGGTCTGGGTGCGGGGACATTCGACACAAGTGAATGCCTGAAGGCGCCGAATCCGGCTAACCCTCGGGCGATGAGTTCGCGCGATCCGCCTCAGCTGCACGTCGCCGTCCTGATGGGCGGCTTGTCGGCCGAGCGCGAGGTGAGCCTTGTCTCCGGCGCGGCATGCGCGGACGCCCTCGAACGACAGGGCTTCAGGGTAAGCCGCATCGACGCCGGTCGTGATCTGGCCGAGGTGCTGGCCACGCTAAAGCCCGACGTCTGCTTCAACGCTCTGCACGGCGCCTGGGGCGAGGACGGCTGCGTGCAGGGGGTGCTCGAGACCCTGGATATTCCGTACACGCACAGTGGCGTGCTGGCATCGGCTCTGGCGATGGACAAGACCAAGGCCAAGGCCGTGCTGGCCGCGGCGGGGGTTCCGGTTCCGGGTGGCGGCCTCTTCAACCGCTTCGACGCCGGGCGGGCTCACGTCATGGCGCCGCCGTACGTCGTCAAACCGAACGCCGAGGGTTCGTCGGTGGGCGTGTTCCGCGTGTTCAAGGGGGCCAATGCGCCGCCAAGTGAGTTGCTGTCGGACGCCTGGACCTTCGGCGATGAGGTTGTCGTCGAGCCGTTCATCGACGGTCTGGAACTCGCGGTCGTGGTCATGGACGGGCGCGCGCTGGCGGTCACTGAGATCGAGGCGCGTACGGGCTTCTACGACTATGAAGCCAAATACGAGGCGGGCGGCTCGGTCCACATTCTGCCGGCGCGGATACCGGAGGACATCACCCGAGCGGCCAAGGCAAGCGCCGAGCGGGCCCACGCGGCGCTGGGCTGCAACGGCGTGACGCGGAGTGATTTTCGTTATGACCCCGTTAACCACAATCTGGTCCTTCTGGAGGTCAACACCCAACCTGGGATGACGCCTACATCGCTCACTCCCGAGCAGGCCGCGCATACCGGGATCGGCTTCGACGAGTTCGTGCGTTGGATCACGGAGGACGGCCATGCCCGCGGCGGTGCGCGGAAAGCAGCGCATTACCGCCCGGCCGCGCGGACGCATGACCGCTGAGGCCCTCCGTCCGGCCTACGCGCGCGCCCGGCCGCGCGCCGGCGGCATTTCGAAGCTGGCGGCGGCCAAGCAGGTGGGTCTGCCGGCGGGCGTCGCCTCCCTGGCGACGTTCATGGCCGCCGCGCTCCTCGTGGTGGTGTACATGGCCACCGGCGGGAGGGGACAGGCCCTGTCGCGCTACGCCCATGCGGCGGGAAAGAGCGACTTGGCCAGCATCGGATTCCGCGTCAACAACATCCACCTCCAGGGCGCTTCCCCGGTGGCGCAGAAGCAGATCATCGCCGCCGCCAACCTCAGGACCGGCGTTCCCATACTCGATGTTGACCTGGCGGCGCTGCGCGCCCGCGTGCGGGATGTCGGCTGGGTGGCCGACGCCAAGGTCATCCGCCTGCTGCCTGACACCCTGGTCATCGCCGTCGCCCAGCGACCGCTGATGGCTGTGTGGGAACACGCCGGCAAGACGGTCATGGTGGCCGACAATGGCGCCCTGATGCCGGATGTGTCGCCGGCCAGGTTCGCTACTCTGCCGCTGATCGTCGGCGACGGCGCCAATCTCTCGGCCGCCGAAATCCTGCCGCAGATCGCCAGCCGGCCAAGACTGGCGCAGCACGTCTACGCCCTGGTGCGGGTGGATGACCGGCGCTGGAATCTGATGCTCAAGGACGGCGGAGTGATCTTGCTGCCGGCGCTGGACGAAGGGACGGCGCTGGCGCGCCTGGACGCCCTCGATCAGCAGGCCAAAATTCTCGATCTCGGATTTTCGCGCATCGACCTGCGCGATCCGGAACTTGTGGTGGTGCGCCCGCGCGGAGGCGCGGCGCCGGCGTTGGCTGGGGGTGGAGTGTAGATGAGCGAAGTGTTGGAACGAACGGGCGCCGAGTCGCGTGCGGCAAGACGCGAAGGCCGCGAGGCGCTGAAGAGCGCGCTCGGCCGCTCCGGCGCGGTCGCGGCGGTGGATCTGGGGGCCTCGAAGGTGGCCTGCTTCATCATGCGGCCGGAGGGCGTCAGGCGCGCCGACCGAAGCCTCGTCACCGCAGGCGTCGGCTACGTTCAGTCTCATGGCGTCCGCGCCGGCGCCATCGTCGATGCGGAAGAGGCGGCCAGGGCCATCGCCCAGGCGGTGGAGCGTGCCGAGACCATGGCCAATCTGGATGTTCAGGGGGTGACGGTATCGACCGCCTGCGGCCATCTCGCCAGCCACCGCGTCGCCGCCCAGGTGTCAGTCGGCGGCCGGCCGATCGGCGACGCCGACAAGAGCCGCGCTGTCACCCAGGCAATGGCTGGACTTCGCCTCGCCCGGCGGCAGGCAATCCATCTGCAGCCGATCGCCTGGTCGGTGGACGGCGAGCGCCGGGTGCGCGATCCCGCGGGCCTCGTTGGCCGCAAGCTCGGGCTCGAGCTCCTCGTTGTCAGTATGAACGAAGCGGCGTTTCAGACTCTGCGCAACTGCGTCGAGCGGGCCCATCTGCAGTTCGAGGGCGTCGTCGCCGCGCCCTTCGCCTCCTCCCTGGCCGCGCTGGAGGAGGACGAGATGGAGCTGGGCGCCATCTGCATAGACATGGGCGGTGGCTCGACCTCGGTCGCCGTCTGGTCGGGTGGCGCGCTGGTGCATGTCGACAGCTTCGGCGTCGGCGGAGCGCACGTCACCCAGGACATCGCGCGGGGGCTTTCCACGTCCATCGCCGGGGCCGAGCGCATCAAGACCTTGCACGGCTCGGCCATCGCCTCGGCCAATGAGGACCGCGAGATGATCGAAGCCCCGCCGCGAGGCGACGATCCGGGCGCCGGGCCGGTCACCGCGCCGCGGTCGATGCTGAAGGGGATCATCGCGCCGCGCGTCGAGGAGACTTTCGAACGCGTGAAGGAGCGGCTCAAGGCGGCCGGCGCCCTGATCGATCCCGGCGCGGGTATTGTCCTGGTCGGCGGCGCGAGCCAACTGGCCGGCGCGCGGGAAGTCGCCGTCCGCGTGTTCGACCGCTCCGTGCGCCTGGGCCGTCCGCGCCGCATCCCGCACCTTGCCGACGCCGCCGCCGGGCCGGCGTTCTGCACCGCCGCTGGCGTGCTGCAGCGCGCCGCGTTCGGTCCTCGCGAAGCCGTCGCCAAGCGCGCGACGAGCGTCAGATCGTCCGCGCCGGTCGATCCGCGCGCCAATGTCGTCGTCAAGGCCGCGGCCTGGCTCAGGGATAATCTTTGAGATCACCGTTTCGCGAGCGGCTCGATCAAGAGCCGACTCAGCTTATGCAGTTAACGGCAGCTTAAGGATGATGGTTTCTAAAGTGTTGCGGGCGAACGAAGCAGCGCCAAGCTGAGCAGTCGTTCAACGAGACCAATGGCGGAGGTTGCGGGGTCAAAGATGACGTTCAAGGTTTTTGCGCCACAGGCAAAAGAGTTGAAGCCGCGTATCGTGGTGTTCGGCGTGGGCGGCGCGGGCGGCAACGCGGTCAACAACATGATCGAATCGGGTCTGGAAGGCGTCGAATTTGTCGTCGCCAATACAGATTCCCAGCAGCTCGCGTTTTCCAAGACCGACAACCGCATCCAGCTTGGCGTCGGCGTGACGCAAGGTCTGGGAGCTGGCGCCCACCCCGAGGTCGGTATGTCCGCGGCCGAGGAGTCTGAACCCGAAATCGGCGAGCACCTCGACGGCGCGCACATGGTGTTCATCACCGCCGGCATGGGTGGCGGCACCGGCACCGGCGCGGGTCCGATCATCGCCAAATGCGCCCGTCAGCGCGGCATTCTCACCGTGGGCGTCGTGACCAAGCCGTTCCATTTTGAGGGCCGGCACAGGATGCGTCTGGCCGACGCCGGCATCGCCGAGCTCCAGCGCTACGTCGACACCTTGATCGTCATTCCGAACCAGAACCTTTTCCGGGTGGCCAACGAGCGCACCACCTTCGCCGAGGCCTTCGCGCTGGCCGACCAGGTGCTGCATTCGGGCGTCCGCTCGATCACCGACCTGATGGTTCTTCCGGGCCTGATCAATCTCGACTTCGCCGACGTGCGCACGGTGATGACCGAGATGGGCAAGGCGATGATGGGCACCGGCGAGGCGTCGGGCGAGGGCCGGGCCTTGATGGCGGCGGAGAACGCCATCCAGAACCCGCTGCTTGACGAGGTCACGCTCAAGGGGGCCAAGGCGGTGTTGGTCAATATCACCGGCGGCCTCGACATGACCCTGCTGGAAGTGGACGAGGCGGCCAACGCCATCTCGGGCCAGGTCGATCCGGAAGCCAACATCATCTTCGGGGCGGCCTTCGATCCGACGCTGGATGGGTTGGTTCGCGTGTCAGTGGTCGCCACCGGCATGGATGGAGCGTCCATCGCCGCCATCGAGCCGAAACTCATCCACGCCGAGCAGGTCGAGGAGGCGCCGCTCGAAATCGCGCTCGAACCGGCCAACGCTCCGTCCGAACCGGTCCTGGAGCCGGTCATGTTCGCGGCGGCCATCCCGGCGGAAGCGGCGACGCCTCAGGCCGGCTTCACCTTCGAGGAGACGGCGGCGGTGGTGCCGCTGCAGCCGGTGGCGCGCGCGACCAAGGACGAGGATGACGAGCCGCTCTTCACCACGCCCCGCTACGGCGAGGACCGGCGCCAGAAGGCCGGCTGGCTCAGCCTGTTCGGCGGACGGCGGCCCGACGCGCAGCCCGCTCCCGCCCGGCCCATGGCTCAGGCTCAAACCGCGCCGGAGGCCTATGAAGACGAGGAAGACGCGGTCGACGAGGATCTGGAAATCCCCTCGTTCCTGCGTCGCCTGGCGAACTAAGCGCGTCGTCCAGACAATCCCCGAGCCCTTCGCCCTTATGGCGAAGGGCTCGTTCGGTATGTGAAAAGCGGCGTGTATTCAATCGCTTATCCGAGAAACAGTCGGAAACAGCAAGTGTGTTTGCGGGCTCGCCGGCGCGGCCTAAGGGTTTCGATGGGGCTTGGCGCGCGGCGCCTTTTGATTTGCGCCGCCTTAAGCAAAGAGAACCATCTTGTCGCCATTCCCGCAGGTCACGCTTGCCCGGCCGATCTCCATCGAAGGCGTCGGCATCCATACAGGTCAGGTGACCCGCGTCAGCCTGCGCCCCGCGGCGCCTGACTCCGGGGTGCGCTTTCTGCGCACAGACGTGACCGACAAGGATCCGGCGATCTCGGCCCGCGCCGACCATGTTGTCGGCACGAGGCTCGGAACGGTCATCGGCAACGCCGACGGCGTCACCGTCTCGACCATCGAACATCTCATGGCCGCGTTCAGCGGATTGGCCGTCGACAACGCCCTCGTGGAGATCGATGGACCGGAAGTGCCGATCATGGACGGGTCATGCCGCGCCTTCGTCGCCGCCATCGACGAGGCCGGCCGCAAGGCGCAAAACGCGCGCCGTCGCCACATCGAGATCCTCGAGCCGGTCAGTGTGACCGAAGACGGCAAGGCGGCCTCGCTTACGCCGGCGGAAGGTTTCGAGGTCGCCTTCGAGATCGCCTTCGAGAGCTCGGCCATCGGTCGCCAACGGCTCGATCTGAGCATCGATGAAGTCGCCTTTCGCGAGGAGCTGGCCCCCTGCCGCACGTTCGGCTTCCTGCATGAGGTCGAGGCGCTGCGCGAGGCGGGCCTGGCGCGCGGCGGGAATCTCGGGAATGTGGTTGTGATCGAGGGCGACAAGGTGATCAATCCAGGCGGCCTCAGGCGCGCCGACGAGTTCGTCCGCCACAAGGCGCTCGACGCCGTCGGCGATCTCTACCTGCTGGGCGCGCCTCTGATGGGCCGCTACGAGGGCCTCTACTCCGGCCATGGACTGAACAACGCCCTGGCCCGGGCGCTTCTGGGACGGCCGGAGGCGTGGCGCTACGCCTCGCCCAGACAGGAACTGGCCCAGGCGGTGTGAGCCTTTGCGCCATTGCCGGGCTCGTGTAGAACGCGCGAACGCTGGCGCGGGGCGCGCGCACTTCGCTCTCTAAAGGTGATCGTCCGTGATAGCCAACTTCCGGGGCCGAACCGCCGTCGTCCTCGCCCTGACCGCCGCCTTCGCCGTCTCGGGATGCTCGCTGCTTCACAAGAAGAAGCCGACCCTTGCCTACAAGGAACTGCCCGTCGGGGTGCTCTACAACGCCGGGGCCGCGCACCTCGACCATCACCAATGGAATGAGGCGGCCCTCTATTTCCGCGAGGTGGAACGCCAGCACCCCTATTCGGAGTGGTCGCGCCGTTCGATCCTGATGGGCGCCTATGCCCACTATGAGGCCAACGACTACACGGACGCGATCGCCGACGCTGACCGCTTCATCACTCTGTATCCCGGAAACTCGGCCACCCCGTACGCCTACTATCTGAAGGCGATCTGCTACTTCGAGCAGATCGTCGATGTGGGCCGCGACCAGGCCGCCACCGAACAGGCGCGCGCCGCCCTGGCCGAGGTCGTCAAGCGCTACCCGACCACCGAATATGCCCGGGACGCCAAGTTCAAATACGACATGACGCAAGACCAGCTCGCCGGCAAGGAAATGGCCGTTGGGCGCTATTACCAACGCCAGGGCGATCCGATCGCCGCCATCGGCCGATTCAAGACGGTGGTCGACACCTACCAGACGACTTCGGACACGCCCGAGGCGCTCTACCGTCTGATCGAGTGCTACCTGACCGTCGGCCTGGCCGGCGAAGCGGTCAAGGACGGCGCGGTGCTTGGCTATAACTATCCAGGCGATGTCTGGTACGGCGACGCCTACAAGCTGCTGACGTCGCGCGGACTGAGGCCGGCGGTGGCGCCGGGCGAGTACCGCGGGCCGGGCCTGCCGCGTCTGCTGCCGTGGGGCCGTCACAAGGACACTACCGTGGCCCCGCCGGCGGTGGAGGTCGCGGCGACCGAGGAGCAGACGCACGCCGCTGGCGTCGTTGTCGCCGAGGAAAAGTCCGCGACGGTCGCTGCCCACGCCAAGGCCAAGAAGAAAAAGACCGGCTTCGTCCACGGTTTCCTGGGCCTGTAAGGCTCTTTCTCCACGAGCTTCCTTCTGCCGGCGCCCATGTCGGGACGCCCACGCCGGACGGTTCGGGCATAAGCGAAGCGTCTTTCGGCCATAGCTGGTATTCCAGCCGCATGGTCGATCGCTCCGCGACCAGCCTGGCCGCCTGTCTGGCCGTGGTCTGCGCCTGGCCGGCGCTCGCCTCGCCGCCCACCGGCCTGCGCCAGGGCGTGATCTTCAACGAATACCCGCCGGCGGCCGCAGCCTCGCGCCTCCTCGCGCGCGTCGTCTCGCCGCTCACCGCCTGGGAGATGCGCAGCGCCCTGGCCGCCTCCGGGAAAGCCCTGAAAGAGCGGACGCTTGATCTGCGCCAGGAGAACTTCCTGGTCTACATCCCGCCGCGCGCGCCCCCTGGAGGTTATGGCCTCCTCGTCTTCGTGCCGCCGTGGCCCTCCGCCAGCCTGCCGGAGGGCTGGGCCCCGGTGCTCGACCGCCTGGGCTACATCTTCGTCAGCGCCGCCGGCTCGGGCAATGAGGCCAATGTGCTGACCCGTCGCGAGCCCCTGGCCCTTGTCGCCGAGGCCAATGTCGCGAGCCTCTACCCGCTCGATCCGGCCCGCGTCTTCGTCGGCGGTTTTTCCGGCGGGGCGCATGTCGCCCTGCGCCTGGCGCTGGGGTTTCCGGACATCTTCACCGGCGCGCTCCTCGACGCCGGCGCCGATCCGATCGGCGACCATGCCGCGCCCTTGCCCACGATCGATCTGTTCGAGAAATTCCAGACGCGATCGCGCCTTTACCTCGTCACCGGCAGCAGGGATCGAGCCCGCCTGGCCATGGACACCGATAGCCTCGACTCGCTCTCCCACTGGTGCGTCGCCGGCGTTGTGGCCGACCAGATCCCGGACGCCGGCCACGCAGTGGCCGATCCGGCGGCGCTGGAGCGGGCTTTGACCGTCCTGCAGAGTCCGGTCAGGGTCGACGCGCGCCGCATTTCGGCCTGCCGCGCCGGCGTCGACCGGGACCTGGCCAAGGCGGAGGGCGACGTCGAGCGCCTGCTCGCCGCGGGCCGCGCGGATGAGGCGCGCAAGGCGCTGATCAAGCTCGACGCGCGCTTTGGCGGACTGGCCGCGCCGATGAGCGTACAGCTGGCCGAAAAGCTGGCGGGCCGCTAGATTCTCGGTCATCTTCCGGGGCCATGCTGACCGGTCTCGCCATCCGCGACGTGGTGCTCGCCGACAACCTCGACCTCGCCTTCGGCCCAGGCCTCACCGTGCTCACCGGCGAGACGGGCGCCGGCAAGTCGATCATTCTCGACGCCCTTGGCCTGGCGCTGGGCGCGCGCGGCGAGGCGGGCCTTGTCCGGCGCGGGGCGGCGCAGGCGAGCGCGTCGGCCGTCTTCGCCGCCGCGCCCGATCACTCGGTGTGGGCGCTCCTGGGCGAAAAGGGACTGGCCTTCGATCGGAGCGAGGATC
Organism: Caulobacteraceae bacterium; assembly: GCA_050729395.1. Lineage (GTDB taxonomy): Bacteria > Pseudomonadota > Alphaproteobacteria > Caulobacterales > Caulobacteraceae > Acaudatibacter. The sequence goes on along the minus strand of JBOHLC010000190.1, from coordinate 509 downwards.
TGGTCCTGCGCCGCCTGCTGACCGCCGATGGGCGCTCGCGCGCCTTCGTCAACGACCAGGCGACGGGCGTCGCGACGCTCAGGGAGATCGGCGAGGCGCTGGTGCAGGTGCATGGCCAGCATGACACCGCCGGCCTGCTCGACGCCCGCACTCATCGTCCGCTGCTCGACGCCTTCGGCGGATTGGAAGAGGGGGCGGCGACCTGCGCGCGGGCGTGGGGCGCATGGCGCGAAGCGGACCGGGCTCTCGCTGAGCTTGCCGAAGCCGCCGCCAGGAGCGCGGCCGAGCGCGGGGAGGTGGCCGCCCTCCTGACCGAGCTCGACCGCCTGGCCCCGCGCGAGGGAGAGGAGGCTGTCCTGGCCGAGACCAGGGCTGTGCTGGGCGCGGCCGAGCGGGCCCTGACCGAGATCGCCGCCGCCCGGGAAGCCGTCGGCGGCGACGCGCTGTCCACCCGTCTGGGCCAGGCCTTCCGCGCGTTGGGCCGCGCGCGCGAGCGCACCCTCGCGGCC
>JBOHLC010000189.1:0-2235 GCA_050729395.1 Caulobacteraceae bacterium | reverse complement strand
CGCCCGCCCTGAGGACCGTCGGTGCGTCGGTCGGGGGCGGACGCCTGGCCAGGGCGTTCACCCTGGCAAGCAACTCGGCGATGGCGAAGGGTTTGACCAGGTAGTCGTCCGCTCCGGCCTCCAGGCCCTCGACACGGTCGTCGATCCCGCCCAACGCCGTCAGCAGCAGCACTGGCGTCTTGACCCCCGAGGCACGGATGGTGCGCAGGATCGCCAGTCCGTCGATCTGCGGCACCATGCGGTCGAGCACCATGACGTCATAGGGCTCCGCCGCCGCCAGCAACAGGCCGTCGCGCCCCGAGCCGGCCAGGTCCACCGTGTGGCCCGCCTCGGAAAGGGCGCGCCTGACATAGGCGGCCACGTCCCTGTCGTCCTCAACCAGCAGCAGCTTCATGGCCCTAAGAGTGCCTCACCGGCGCCGACGGGAAAAGCGACCGGTCCGCGCGTTCGCGTCAGTCGGGGTTGCGCCCCTCCGCGTCGTTCTCCAGCACCTTGCCGGTCTGGGCGTCGACGCCGACCTCGAAGGTCTTGCCGCCGGCTTTGATGTCGAACGAGTAGCGCAGGCCCGAGCCGCCGCGTTCCTTCTCCAGTTCCTGGTCGGTGATGACGCCGGGCCGCGCCTGAAGGGCGATGCGCCTCGCCTGGGACATGGTGACGTGGGCCGACGAGGCGAGCGTCCAGCCCGCGTAGTGCGCTGGCGGCTTGGCCTGGGCCATTCCCCCGGTCGCGGCCACCGCCGCGGCGAGGGAAAGCACGATCGCGATCCTGTTCATGGTTGTTCCGTTGGTCTACGCCGCCCTAGCGGGCCTGCTGTGCCCCGCGCGAGGTCGTGATCCGGTGGAGCGCGGATTAACGATCCCCAACAACTTGGTCGACTCCAGGGGCCGTGGATTCCTCATGGAGCACCGCCATCCGCTCGATGGTTCCGGAAGTCGGCGTCGCCACGATGCTTCATGACGTCGTGACCATCCTCTCGGGCGGTCTCGTCGGCTTCGCGCTGGGCCTCATCGGCGGCGGCGGCTCGATCTTGGCCGTGCCCCTGCTTCTCTATGTCGTGGGCGTGCGCGACCCGCACGTGGCCATCGGCACCAGCGCCCTGGCGGTCTCCCTTAACGCGTTCGCCAACCTCTTCCATCACGGCCGCGCTGGGACCGTGATATGGGCCTGCGCGGCCACCTTCGCCCTCGCCGGCGTGTTTGGCGCGCTGGCCGGCTCGACGCTCGGCAAGATGATGAACGGGCAGCATCTGTTGGCTCTCTTCGCCCTGCTGATGGTCGCGGTCGGGATTTCCATGCTGCGCCGACGCGCGGGCGGGGAAAATCCAACTGTCCGCATGGATCTCGCCATGGCTCCGCGGCTCGTCGGCGTCGGCCTGGGCGCGGGTCTCCTGTCGGGATTCTTCGGCATCGGAGGCGGCTTTCTCATCGTGCCGGGGCTGGTCTTCAGCACAGGCATGCCTATCCTCAACGCCGTCGGTTCATCGCTGCTCTCTGTCGGCGTGTTCGGCCTCGCCACCGCCGGCAACTACGCGCTCTCCGGCCTGGTCGATTGGCGGCTTGCCGCCCTCTTCATCCTGGGCGGCGTCGGCGGCGGGCTGATCGGCATGCGGCTTGCGGTGATTTCCGCCAAGGAGCATGGGCTGCTGGTGCGCATCTTCGCCGGCGTCCTCTTCGCGGTGGCCGGTTACATGCTCTATCGGAGCTTAGGCGCCCTGCTCGGGTAGGATGTCGCGCCCTGCGCGCCTCATGCTTGACACACATCAAATCCTAGGTCGCCGTGACGCGCTAATATGCCCGCTTCTCCACGGGAGCAGCTGCGATGATTTCAACTTTGAGCGGGTTCGCCGACGATATCGTCGCGGTCAGCTGCAGCGGTCACGTGACGAAGGGCGACTACGAGCGTGTCCTCATCCCGGCGGTGGAGGCGGCGCTGAAGTCCAACAGGAGAGTGCGCCTCTACTACCATATCGGAGCGGATTTCGAGGGCATCGCGCCTGGGGCCATATGGGAAGACTTCTCGATCGGGATGGAGCACCTTCTCAGTTGGGAGCGTCTGGCTGTCGTCGCTGACGTCGTGTGGATCAGGCACACGATTCAGACCTTCGGGTTTCTCATGCCCGGCAAGCTGCGCGTCTTCTCCCTGAAGGACCAGGCCCAGGCTCGGGCGTGGATCGCGGAGCGGTAGGACTGGATCACTCGCGCGGAGAGCGACGACGCGCGCGCCTCAGGGTAATCT
>JBOHLC010000188.1:0-7960 GCA_050729395.1 Caulobacteraceae bacterium | reverse complement strand
GGCGCGCCCTCTGGGAACTGGGGATGGACAGCACGTTGACCATGTCGGCGGCGGCGTCGGCTTCCAGGGCCGGCCCGCCGCGGTCTCGAGGCGCCTCGCCCACGGTGGCGTATTCGTCGATGACCTTGGCGATCACCTCGCCCTCGAGCTGCAGGCTCTCCAGGCGCGTCTGGATCAGTCCCTGGCGGAACTCGTTCAGCACCAGCGCCCCGCCGACAAGGATCGCCAGGCCGAGCAGATTGAGGACGATGATCAGGCGCCCGAGCCGCGAGCCCAGGGGCCAGACGCCGCTTCGGGCGTGTATTGGCCCGTGCTCAGGACTCGCGGTAGCGATATCCGACGCCATACAGGGTTTCGATCGAATCGAACTCCGGGTCCACGTCGCGGAACTTCTTGCGCATGCGCTTGATGTGGCTGTCGATGGTGCGGTCATCGACATACACCTGATCCTCGTAGGCCGCGTCCATCAGGTTATCGCGGCTCTTCACGAAACCGGGGCGCTGGGCCAGGGACTGCAGGAGCAGGAACTCGGTCACCGTCAGGCGCACCGGCCTGCCATCCCAAAGGCAGTCGTGGCGCGCCGGATCGAGGGTTAGGCGTCCGCGCTTGATCGCCCGCGAGGCGGCCGCCGCCACGTCGCCATCCCCCTCCTCGGGCGTGGAACGGCGCAGCACGGCCTTCACCCGCTCGATCAGCAGGCGCTGGCTGAACGGCTTGTGGATGTAGTCGTCGGCCCCGAGGTTGAAGCCCAGGATCTCATCGATCTCCTCGTCCTTGGAGGTCAGGATGATGACCGGCACATTGGACGTCTGGCGCAGGCGCCGCAGCACTTCCATGCCGTCCATGCGCGGCATCTTCACATCGAGAATGGCGACGTCCGGCGGATCGCTCTCCAGCGCGGACAGGCCCGATGCGCCGTCGTAATAGGCGGTCACCGAATGACCGTGGTTCTCGAGCGCGAGCGACACCGAGGCGACAATGTTTTCGTCGTCGTCGATGAGGGTGATTTTCGCCATTAGGTATCCAGACTTAGCCTCTTTGCGCCCCGCGCGGAACTTAAGGGTGTTGTCCGCCGTCTTCAATCGCGGTCGGCGAGGCGCGCCGGAACGAGCGCTTTCAGCGGGATGCGTAGGCCTCGTCCATGATCCTGGCCAAGCGGACATCGAGCTCGGTGACGCCACCGGCGTCGTGCGTGGCCAGCGTCACCTCCACCCTGCTGTAGACGTTGAACCACTCGGGGTGATGGTCAAGGGCCTCGGCGGCCAGGGCGACGCGGGTCATCCAGCCGAACGCGGCGCTGAATGAAGGGAAACGAAAGGTGCGGGAGATGGCGTCCCGGCCGTGGGCCGCCGACCAGTCGTGGAGCTGGGCCAGAGCCGCGTCGGCGCCGATCTTGACTGGCCGGTTCATGCGTCCTCCGTGGCCTCGAATATCAGGCCCGTGGCGGCGGCCAGATCAGCCAGGGCCTGGGCCTCGCTCACCACCTTGATCGCCCGCATGCCCACTGCCGCCGCGCCTTTGCAGTTGATCCCCAGGTCGTCGAGATAGAGGCAGTCTGTCGGGTCCACGGCGAGCGCGTCGCACATCATCCGATAGATGGCCGGCGCCGGCTTGCGCGCCCCAACCTTGGAGCTTTCGATGACCGCGTCGAACAGGGCCATGATCGGCGCGGTGCGCGACGCGCCCTCGGCGCTGGCCGCCATGCCGGGGCCGTGACCCTGGGCCATGTTGTTGGTGATGCAGCCGACCTTGAAGCGGTCCTTGCACGCCTTCAGGGCTTCGACCATGCGCGGGCGAACCGCGCCGGACAGCAGGGGCAGGACCTCGCCGCCGCGCACCGCGTGGCCGAGGGCTGTCGATTCCTCGAGGAACAGCGCGTCGAACCGCGCGCCATCGATCCGCGCGCTCTCGAACAGGGCCCAGGCGTTTTCATGTGGATTGGTCGCGTTGACCCGGCGGATGAAATCCTTCGGCAGGCCGTGCCCGGCCTCATAGGCGTTGAACGCCTCGAACGGCGAGCCGGTGAACACGCCCCCGAAATCCCAGATCACCGCCTCGAGGGCCAAGCGACTCCTCCCCAAACCGTAACAGCTACGGCAGGTCCTTCTTGGGCAAAGCGGTGATCTGCGCCGGCGTCAGCTTGACCAGATCCTTGGCGATCAGTGGCTGGTAGAAGCCGTGGCCGTCCGACAGGGCAAGCTGCAGATCTAGCGGGCCGCAGATCGACGAGGAACCCTCGACGCGCGAGACCAGGTGGTAGGAACCGGGCCAGGTCAGCATCTGCGAGCCGGCGCTGAGGTCAACGCGGTAGATGTCGCGCATATTCACGCGCAGATAGATCGTATGGGCGTTCGGGGCGTGCCAGCCCTGCCACTGACTGATGAAGAAACATGGCGCGCGGGCGTCGGCCGCGGCCGATGCGGCGATGGCGCCGAGAGCGCAGAGCGCCGCGGCGCCAACCGCTAGTCTGGAACGAATGGACATGGCGATCCTCCTTGTCCCTCGCCATCGAAATGGGCGTCCGTGGCCACCTTGTCAAACAATCGGGGCCTCAGACGATCGCTTCGATGAGCCGGGGACCCTTTCCCCGCATGGCCGCCTCGAATTGCGCCTCGAACGCCTCGGCCGTCTCGGCCCGGCTGGCCTCGACCCCCATGCCGCGCGCCAGGCTGACAAAGTCGAGGCTGGGATCGCGCAGATCGAACATGGCCAGCGCCTTGGGTCCGGCGTTGAGCGCGCCCACGCGGGCCAGTTCGACATTGAGGATGGCGTAGGAGCGGTTGGCCAGGATCACGGTGGTCACGTCCAGCTTCTCGCGGGCCTGCGTCCACAGAGCCTGAAGCGTGTACATGGCCCCGCCGTCGCCTTGCAGGCAGACGACCTTGCGGTCGGGCGCCGCGACGGCCGCGCCGGTTCCCACCGGCACGCCCTGACCGATCGATCCGCCGGTGAGGCCCAGGTGATCGTGCGGGGCGGCGCTCGCCGTGGCCAGCACGGTTCCGAGCGAACCGGTCGCGCCTTCGTCGGACAGGACCGCGCCCTCCGGCAGATGGCGCGCGATCGCCTGGCCGATCGTATAGGCGTTGAGCTTGCCGATGGGCGCGTCCGGCCGGACTAAAGGAGAGAGAACCTTGGGCGCCTTGGCCGCACCGACCGCCTCGGCCAGCGCCTCCAGCGCCGCCACCCCGTCCTCGTGCGGGTGGGCGAGACAGGTTATCCGCGCGCCTTCCGGCAGGCCCCAACTCGGCTTGCCGGGATAGGCGAAGAAGGCGACCGGCGGGCGCGCGCCGACCAGCACCAGGTCCTCCACGCCGCTCATGAACTCGACGATCTGCTCGGCGAAATACGGAATGCGCTCGAGCGCGACGCGCCCGGCTCCCCTGGCGAGACGCGCGGCGAAGGTGTCGACGAGGAGCCTGGCCCCGGTGGCCTCGGCGACGCGACCCGCGGCAGCCAGACCGGCGTCGCCGAGAGCCGCGCCGCGGATCAGGACGGAACACGTCGCCCCGCCCTGCACCGCACGCGCGGCGCGCGCGACCGCCTCGTCGGACACCTTCGCCGCCGAAGGAACCGGCAAGGCGGGCGCCGGACCTTCGGCCTCATTCCAGGCCGCGTCGGCCGGCAGGATCAGGGTGGCGATCTGGCCGGGCGACGCGCGCGCGGCGGCCACCGCCCGCGCCCCATCGGCGGCAACCGTGAAGCTGCTCGCCGACGAGTGAAGCCAGGACGACACCGGTCGGGCAAAGCCGGCGACATCGGAGGCGAGCGGCGCGTCGTACTGAGCGTGATAGGTCGCGTGGTCGCCGACGATGTTGACGATCGGCGTCGCCGCGCGGCGTGCGTTGTGCAGGTTGGCCAGGCCGTTAGCGAGGCCAGGGCCCAGGTGCAGCAAGGTGCAGGCCGGCTTGCCGGCCATGCGCCCATAGCCGTCCGCCATGCCGGTCACGGCGCCTTCGAACAGGCCGAGGATGGCGCGCATTTCCGGCGCGCGGTCGAGCGCGGCCACGAAGTGCATCTCCGATGTGCCTGGATTGGCGAAGCACACCTCGACCCCGGCGCCTACGAGGGTGCGCACCAGACTCTCGGCCCCGTTCACTTTGGGCCGGTCACGGATGAGGCGCCCGCGCGCTCGAAGCCGGCGCTGATGATCAGGCGCACCTCGTCGCCGACCAGGGGGACATATTTGGTCACGCCGAAGTCGCTGCGGCGGATCCGCCCCCTGACCTCGAACCCAGCCATATCGGCCCGGTCGAGAGAATCGATGCCCGCGGACGTGAACCTCGCCTTGAACGTCACCGGCCGGGTGACGCCATGCAGAGTGAGATCGCCGTCGACGTCGGCGGTATTCGGGCCGGTCGAGGTTATGAGCGTGGAATGGAAGCTCATGATGGGAAAGGCTGCCGCATTGAACCAGTCGGGTCCCTTGAGTTGACCATTTAGCGCCGCGCTGGGCGTGGAAATCCCGGCGATCGGCACGGACACGTCCAGGCGGCTGGCCGCGAGGTTCGTCGGATCCAGCTCCAGGGTTCCCGAGGCGCCGACGAACTCGCCATAATAGGTGGTAAAGCCGAAATGGGAGACGCTAAACAGCACTCGCGTGTGCGTGGGTTCGATGCGGTAGAAGCCGGGCTGCACGCTGGGCAGAGGCGGTATCGCCTGAGCAGAGAAAGCCAGGGCGAGAGTCACTGCGGCGGCGGTCAGCGAGGTGTTCATCCAAGCGCGTCCCACCGCCGAACCGTCCCCTTCAATCGATGATACGTGGAGCCGAGCGCTTGGGCGAGCAATCCCCGAGGGTTAATTCGCGCTAAGAGGGGGCGGTCGAGTTGGGCTTGGCAGGTCAGCCTGTCGACATGCCGCGCCGCCGGCCCTTCAAACGCAGCGCGGCGCCAAGACCGCACAAGCCGGCCAGCATGATCGCCCAGGTCGCGGGTTCGGGAAGGTCGTAACCGATCGCCTCGAATGCGTAAAAGGAGGGCTTTCCATCGGATACGTCGGCTACGTGGTTGTTGCAGCTGAAGGCGTCCTGAACGTCGCCGGTGCCGCCCTCCCCCGCGCCACCCGGGCACAACGCGGACAGGTTCAGCCCCCAATCCCCGGCATCGCCGCCGATGAGCGCAAACGCCTGGTTGAAGGTGTCGATCGAGGTGAGACCACCATCGACCGAAAAGTAAGGCGACGGATCGCCGCTGCAGGTGGGGGGGCCGCACCCGGTTACGGAAACGGTTAATGGATCGAAACTTGGCACACCCGGGGCCGCGTACCGATAGAGGTCCATCGGGCCAAGAAGTTCGCCTCTCACGCCATAGAAGTCCCTCGCGTAATTCGGGTCGTCGTTGAAATTGTTGAGCTGCGAACCGGCGCCGCCGATGCCCATGATCTCGTCGATCTCATGCTCCATGACCGTTTCGGCATCGTAGGCCACGCCCTCCGACACGTTCTGAATCGGCCTCATGAAGGAAAGCGGTTGATCGAGGTTCAGAAAGATGACCCCGTCAGCCGTGCCCCCGCCCCCGACATAATTGCCGCTGCTGTCAAACTCGGGTGACGAATCGCCTGTGCCGTAGAGGGTCGGGGCGCCGAGGTCGAGACCGAGAGCGCGGGCGTCCGGAGTGGTCGCGGCGACATAGACCGGCAGCTGCCCGTGGCTGGCGCCGTTACCTGACGCCAGATTGGCGACCGCGGTGTTGAGGATCGTGTTTGACGGGTGAGCCGCGGCGTCCGCGGCGAGCGCCGACACATACTGGCTGTAGGTGTAGACCGTTTGTCCCGAGCTGCTGGCGCCGAGGAACCCATTCGTACCGGCATCTATGCCGACGAAGACGATGTTGGAAATCACGCCGTTGTCGAACTGTGAGGCGACCTGATTGGCCGCCGCGGTGATGGCCGCCTCCGCCGCGGGGTCGGAATCCAGCGAGACAAACTCACTCTGAGCGAAGCCGAATTGGGTGACGTCCACCGAGGAGGCGAATATCGGGTTGATGACATCCGTCGCCCCCGCGATCAGCGGCGCTCCCCAAAGCAAGGTCATTGCGCCCGACAGCGCGGCAAACCCCAGCTTCACGCAATTCGCCCTGGACATGGCCCCTCACTCAAACCGCCGACGAGTCTCTCACAGACTCGACGGGCACGAGAGCGAGGCTATATCTGGACCAAGATTCCGGCAATCCAACCGCGAAGCGAATTTGTAGCTCTGGCTCTGCCCAGTGGGCCTGCGGCAGTCGCGGCTGAGAACATCGTTGATTGCGAGAGAGGAACGGCCGGATGTCCCAAACAGACGTGTTGGTCGTCGGCGCGGGCCCAACGGGTCTCGTTCTGGCCCTCTGGCTGGCCAAGCAAGGCGTCAAGGCGCGCATCATCGACAAGACCGCCGAGCCGGGCACGACCTCGCGCGCGCTCGCGGTGCAGGCGCGCACGCTCGAACTCTATCGTCAGCTCGACCTGGCCGAGACGGTCGTGGCCCGCGGCCACAAGGTTCCGGCCGTCAATCTGTGGGTGAAGGGCGCGCGTAAGGCGCGCCTGCCGTTCGAGACCATCGGGGCGGATCTCACGCCCTATTCCTTCCTTGAGATCTTCCCGCAGGATGAACACGAGCGCCTGTTGATCGAGCGGCTGGGCGCCTTTGGCGTCCACGTCGAGCGCAACACCGAGCTTGCCGGTTACACCGACGCGGGCGAGCGCGTCGTCGCCCGCCTGCTCCGGGCCGACGGGGGCGAAGAAACCTGCGAAGCGGCCTACATCGCCGGCTGCGACGGCGCCCGCTCCATCGTGCGCGAGACCATGGGCGCGGGCTTTCCGGGAGGCGCTTACAGGCAGCTCTTCTATGTCGCCGACGTCGATGCGGCCGGACCGGCGGTCGACGGCGAGCTGCACATCGACCTCGACGAAGCCGATTTCCTGGCCGTGTTTCCGCTGTCGGGCGAGGGCCGCGCCCGCCTGGTCGGGACGGTTCGCGACGAGCGCGCGGACCGCGCCGAAACGCTCGCTTTCGAGGATGTCAGCGGCCGGGCGATCGAGAAGCTCAGGGTCGAGGTGCGCGACGTGAACGGGTTCTCGACCTATCGCGTGCACCATCGCGTGACGGACCATTTCCGCAAAGGTCGCGCCTTCCTGTTGGGTGACGCGGCACACATCCATAGCCCCGCCGGCGGTCAGGGCATGAACACCGGCATCGGCGACGCCATCAACCTCGCCTGGAAGCTGGCGGCCGTGCTGGCGGGCCGCGGCCCCGACGCCTTGCTGGACAGCTACGAGGCCGAGCGGATCGGCTTCGCCCGCCGGCTGGTCGCAACGACCGACCGGGTGTTCACCTTCGCCACCGCCGATGGCCCCCTGGCCGATATCCTGCGCACACGCATCGCCCCGGTGGTGATCCCCGCCGCGACGAGCTTCGGGGCCGCGCGCGAATTTCTATTCCGCACGGTGTCGCAGATCACCTTGAACTATCGTGGCGGCCCATTGAACCGCGGCTCGGCCGGACAGGTGCACGGCGGCGACCGTTTGCCCTGGGTCAAGAGCGGCGGGATGGACAACCTCGCGCCGCTCGCGGCCACGGCCTGGCAGGTCCACGTTTACGGCCGTCCAAGCGCGGAGACGGCGAGCTGGTGCGCCGAAAACCGCGTCGCCCTGCACGCGTTCGCCTGGACCCGGGACTGTGAGGCGGCCGGCCTCGCCCGCGACGCCCTCTATCTGCTTAGGCCCGACACCTATGTCGCCCTGGCCGAGCCATCGGGAAGCGCGGAAGCCTTGAAAGCTTACTTCTCCGAGCGAGGCTTGCGGCCAAGTTAGCGGTCGGCTGGGCGGGCCGCGACCCCGGCATCCGCCAGGAGTTCCCGATCACCAAGGTGAAGTGGGGATCAGGCGGCGGCCAGGGCGCGCGGCTCGCCGGCGTCGGCCCTGGCGCGGCCGCGGACGGCTTGCGGCCTTGGCAGGCGGGTGACATCGCCGAACTTGCGGTCTTCCT
>JBOHLC010000187.1:0-21185 GCA_050729395.1 Caulobacteraceae bacterium | reverse complement strand
GGCGGTCTTGACCAGCGGACTTTCGGCGATTGTGCGGCAGATCCTGGCCGCCGAGGCCTCGCTTCGGGCGCCCCTGACGGTGATCTTGACGAACTTGCTCGCCCCCTCGCCGTCCCGCACAAGCTGCTGGGCTAGGTCCATCAGCACGCTCTCGAGCTTGGCGGAGAAATCGGCGAGGCGCGGATCGTCGGCCCGCGCGATCGGCGGCGCGCCGCTCCGGCCGGTCGCGAACACCAGCAGCGTGTCATTGGTCGAGCGGTCGCCGTCAACGGTCACCGAATTGAACGTTCGCAAGGTCATCGCGCGAACAAGCGTCTGCAACGCGCGCGGTTCGATGGCGGCGTCCGTGGCGACGAAGGCCAGCATGGTCGCCATGTTCGGCGCGATCATTCCCGAGCCCTTGGCGATGCCGGCGATGCGCACTGCATGGCCGTCCACATGGGCAAGGGCGCATGCGCCCTTGGGAAAGGTGTCGGTGGTCATGATCGCGCCCGCCGCCCGCTCCCACGAGCGCTCGGTGAGGGCCGCGACCGCCGCCGGCAACGCGGCGGTCACCTTGCGGTCATCCAGCAGGACGCCGATGACGCCGGTGCTGGCCAGCATGACCTCGCGCGGCTTGCCTCCCAGCGTCCGCGCCGCGGCGGTGGCCACGTGCTCGGCCGCCTTGGCCCCGGCATGGCCGGTGAAGGAATTGGCGCAACCGGCATTGACCACCAGGCCCCGCACATCCCGGCCCCCGGTCGCTCGCAGCTGCTTCTGGCACCAGTCCACCGGCGCTGATCCAACTCCATGGCGGGTGAACACTCCGGCGCAGGTCGTACCTGGCGAAAAGCGCATGATCATCAGATCGTCGCGCTCGCGCGGATAGAGTCCGGCGTGCGTTCCGGCCAGCTCCACGCCGGCCACCATCGGCATGTCCGGAAAGGCCACGGCGAGCGGCGAGCGGGGCAACGGGCCGGTCATTTCCCCTCGGTCAGGCTTGCGTTCATCGGATCGGCGGTCCTAGGCATGTCACGAACAGGCGCCATGAAAGCCAAAGCGCCATCCGTCAAGGCGAGGGAGACAAGCCAGATGAAATTCTACGACTCCATGGGCCCCAATCCGCGGGTGGTGAAGATGTTCATGGCCGAGAAGGGTTTGCAGATAGAGCGCGTGAAGGTCGACCTCATGGCCGGCGAGAACCGCCAGGACACCTATGGCGCGCTCAATCCCTCCCGCACCATGCCAGCGCTGGAGGTGGACGAGGGTGTGGTTCTGGCCGAGGTCACGGCCGTCTGCGAGTACCTCGAGGAGCTGCATCCGAACCCGCCGCTGATCGGCTCCACGGCCATGCAGCGGGCCGAGACGCGCATGTGGACGCGGCGCATCGACCTTGGCATCGTCGAGCCGATGACCAACGGCTTCCGCTATTCGCAAGGCCTGCGCCTGTTCCAGAGCCGCATCCGTTGCATTCCCCATGCGGCCGACGACCTCAAGGCCATAGCTCAGGAAAAGCTCAGCTGGCTCGATGGGCTTATCGCCGGACGCGAATGGGTCGTCGGCGACCGCTTCACCCTGGCCGACATCATGCTGTTCTGCTTTCTCGATTTCGGCGCCGGCGTCGGCCAGCCGCTCAATCCCGACAACAAGAACCTCGCCGCGTGGTTCGAGCGCGCCAAGGCGAGGCCCAGCGCCGCCGTCAGCGCAACCTGACTACGCGCCGAACTGGATTTACGGCGCCGGCGTCGGCTCAAGCTTGCGATTGAAGAAATCGAGCACGGTCCGCATCCGGTGCTCGAGATCGTTCTGCGTCCAGCCGGCGCGATGGCGCAGGCCTGGATAGACCATGGTCTCGAACGGGATGGCCTTGGCCTGCAGGGCGAACATCACACGAGTGGAGTTATCGAAACTCACATTGTCGTCGGCCATGCCGTGGATCAGCATCAGCGTCCCGCCCTTCAGCCGCGAGAGGCGAGGAACGATCTCGGCCGCGGCATAGCCCGCCGGGTTCTCCGCCGGCGTGCCCATGTACTGCTCGGTATAGTGGGTATCGTAGAGCGACCAGTCGGTCACGGGCGCGCCGGCCACGCCGGCGGCGAACGGCGAGTTCGGCGCCGTCAGCAGCATCAAGGTCATGAAGCCGCCGTTGGACCAGCCGACGACGCCGAGCCGCGCCGGATCGACGAACGGCAGCGACTTCAGATAGGCGACGCCGGCCAATTGGTCGAGGGTCTCAAGCTGGCCCATGCGCCGATCGATGGCCGTCTTGAATTTCACCGATCGTCCGGGCGTTCCGCGATTGTCGAGGCTGAACAGGATGTAGCCGACTTCGAGGTAGAGCTGATCGGTCGGACTGGCCCAGACGCGCCGGACGAGCGCGCCGGCCGGCCCGCCATAGACTTCGACGATCACCGGATAGCGCTTCGCCGGATCGAAATGCGGAGGGGTGCGCATTTCCCACCACATATCCTCGCCGTCCGACGCCTTGATGGTCCCGAAGGTCGGCGTCGGCAGACGCGAGGCGTAGGGGAAGAACGGGTGACCGGGGCCAAGCTTATTCTCCTCGATCCAGCGCACGAAGGTCCCATCCTCGCGATACAGGGCCGTGGCCGGAGGCGTCTTCGGATCGTCGTAGGTCGCGGCGAACGCCTTGCCCGACTTGGCGAAATCCGCGCTCCACCAGCCGCCGGCGGGCGTCAGCGCCTTCGGCTCGCCAGGCGTGCGATAGGAAACCTCGAAGATGCGCCGCTCGATCGGGGTTTGCTTGCTGGCGGCGAAGAAGACCAAGTCCTTGTCCTCGTCGACCCCCAGAAGGGCGGCCACCGGCCAGTCGCCATGCGTCACCTGGCGGATCAGTCCGCCGTCGGCGGCGTAGAGGTACAGATGGCGGTAGCCGGTGGCTTCCGATGACCACAGGAAGCTCCCGTCCTTCAGCGGCTTGAAATCCTTGCTGAGCTCGACCCAGTGCGGACTGGTCTGGGTCAGCAGCACGCGCGTCCTGCCCGTCGCCGGGTCGGCCGCGAGCAGGTCGAGGCGTTTCTGGTCGCGCGATTGCCGCTGGACGTAGAGCGTCCCGCCGTCCTTCGACCAGTCGACGCGGGCCAGGTAGATGTCAGGGTCTGGCCCGAGATCGACCTTCACCCGCGCGCCGCTCGCCACGTCCTCGACATAGAGATCGACCCGCGCATTGGGCCGGCCGGCGCGCGGATAGCGCTGGTTGACGACCGTCGCGCCTTCCGCGCCGATATCGAAGCGCGGCACGATGTCGACGCCGGTGACATCGACGTGGGTGAGGGCGATGCGCTTGTCGTCCGGCGACCACCAGTAGCCAGTTTCCCGGGCCATTTCCTCCTGGGCGATGAATTCGGCCACCGCCCAGCCTTTGAGCGCGGCGCCGCCCGTGGTCAGCGCCCGCTCGGGCCCGCCCGCCGCGGGACGGACATACAGGTTGCCGCCGCGCACATAGGAGACGAAGGCGCCCTTCGGCGAGATCTTGGCGTCGATGTCGTCGGCCGGCTTCTCGGTCAGCTTGGTGAGCTTGCCGCTGGCCCGGTCGTACAGCCAGAGGTCGCCCTCGACGGGGACGAGGATCTGCCGACCCGTCTCGTCCCAGCTATAGTCGACCACGCCGTGGGTCTGGATGCCCTGGCGCTCGCGTCGGCTCTTCTCGTCCGCCGAGAGCGTCGCGCCCCTGGGCGTCAGCGCGCGGCCGTCGATGATCAGGCGTGGCGGGGCGCCATCCACGCCGGCCATCCACAGGTCGGTCAGGCGCTGGTCGTCGGCCTTGGCTTTCAGAAATGTGACCGCCGAGCCGTCGGGGGCCAGCTTGACGTCGCGCGCCCGTGGGCCGGAAAGGTCCGGGTTGGCGAACACCCGTTCGATCGACAGCTTCTCGGCGTGCGCCGCCCCCGCCATGACCAAAGCCGCCGCCATCCCCGCCAGAAGTCTCATCGCCGCCTTCTGCCGCGCGCCGCGGGCGCGGTCCAGGAGTCCTTGGGCCGTGTCGACTTATCCGCCGCTACCGTAGGGCCGGGTGATCACCTCGAGCAGGTGGTCGTCAGGATCGGGGAAATAAACGCCGCGGCCGCCGTCGTTGCGGTTGATTTCGCCTGGCCGGCGCCTGGCCGGATCGGCCCAGTGATCGAGCTTGCGCTCGTGGATGCGGCCGAGCACCGCGTCGAAATCAGCCTCGCCGATCAGGAAGGCGTAGTGCTGCGGCGCGATCTCGCCCTCGTGCGCGGCGAAGTCGAGCGACACGCCGTTGTCGAGCTCGACGACATCGAAGTGGGCGAATTTGCCGGGCGCGGGGCGGCCCAACATCTCGGCCAGGAACCGCGCGGACGCCGCCTGGTCCTTGCACCAGACGATGTGGTGATTGAGTTGCGCGCTCATGCGATGTTTGCCTCGATTGACCCCCACAAGACTTGGACCTTCGGCCGGCGAATGCAATCTCGCCGGCGAGGCCGCGTTGACACCGGCGGCCCGTCTTCTTAAGTCTCCGCCGCGCCAAAGGCGCAGGATTTCCGAGCCGGCGAAGGGTCATTTCACGAGCGCGGCCGCCGCCGCCGCCCGCGCCAGGCTTGAACCGGACACCTTGATGCTCGATCTGAAAAAGCTCTTCGGCTCCTCCAACGACCGCAAGGTCGGCGCCATGCTCTCGAAGGTGACGGCGATCAACGCCCTGGAGCCGCGGATATCGGCCCTGTCGGATGAGGCCCTGCGCGCCAAGACCGATGAGTTCAAGGCCCGCTACGCCAACGGCGAGACGCTCGAGGCGTTGATGAACGAGGCCTTCGCCGTGGTCCGCGAGACGGCCAAGCGGCGTCTGGGCGAGCGGCACTACGATGTGCAGATGGTCGGCGGCATGGTGCTACACAAAGGCGGCATCGCCGAGATGCGCACCGGCGAGGGCAAGACGCTCGTCGCCACCTTGCCGGCCTATCTCAACGCCATCGCCGGCAAGGGAGTGCACCTCATCACCGTCAACGACTATCTGGCCGCCCGCGACGCCGAGTGGATGGGCCGGATCTACAAGTTCCTCGGTCTGTCGGTGGGGGTGATCGTCAACGGTCTTTCGCAGGGCGAGCGCCAGCGCGCCTACGGCGCCGACATCACCTACGGCACCAACAACGAGTTTGGTTTCGACTATCTGCGCGACAACCTGGTCTACGACGCCGGCGAAATGGTCCAGCGCGGCCACCACTTCGCCATCGTCGATGAGGTCGACTCGATCTTGATCGACGAAGCGCGCACGCCACTGATCATCTCCGGCCCGACCGAGGATCGCTCGGACTTCTACAGGACCATTGACCTGCTGGTGAGGGATCTGGTCAAGGACCCGGCGACCTTCGAGCATGACGAGAAGCAGAAACAGGCGCTCTTGACCGAGTTCGGCTCGGAGACGGTAGAGGAGATGCTCGAGCGCGCCGGGCATCTCGCCGACGGCTCCGCCGGCCTCTACGACCCGGCCAACGTCTCGGTGGTCCACCACGTCAACCAGGCGCTGCGCGCCAACGTCCTCTATCAGCGCGACCGCGACTACATCGTCCGCGACGGCGAGGTCATGCTGATCGACGAGTTCACCGGCCGCATGATGCACGGCCGGCGCCTGTCGGAGGGGCTGCACCAGGCCATCGAGGCCAAGGAAGGCGTCGACATCCAGCCCGAGAACCAGACCCTGGCCTCGGTCACCATCCAGAACTACTTCCGCCTGTACGAAAAGCTCTCGGGCATGACTGGCACGGCGGCGACCGAGGCGCAGGAATTCTTCGACATCTACCAGATGGACGTGGCCGAGATCCCGACCAACCGGCCGATCATGCGCAAGGACGATGATGACGAGGTCTATCGGACGGCCGAGGAGAAGAACAAGTCGATCATCGAGCAGATCGTCGATTGCCACCAGCGAGGTCAGCCGGTGCTGGTGGGCACGGTGTCGATCGAGAAGTCCGAGCTGCTGTCGGAAATGCTGTCGACGCACAAGTGGGAACGGGACGGGAAGTCGGTTTCCGGCGTGCCACACAATGTCCTGAACGCCCGCTATCACGAGCAGGAAGCCTACATCATCGCCGACGCCGGGGTTCCGGGCACGGTGACCATCGCCACCAACATGGCCGGCCGCGGCACCGACATCAAACTCGGTGGCAACATCGACATGCGCCTGCAGAAATGGCGCGAGGAACAAAGCGGCCTTGGCATCGAGCCGACGCCGGAAGCGGAGGCCGAGGAGCGCGCTTCCCTGGAGGCCGAGATCGAGGCGGCCAGGAACGTGGCCCTCGGCGCCGGCGGCCTCTTCGTGCTCGGCACCGAACGGCACGAGAGCCGGCGCATCGACAACCAGCTGCGCGGCCGCACCGGCCGTCAGGGCGACCCGGGCCGGTCGAAGTTCTTCCTGTCGTGCGAGGACGACCTGTTGCGCATCTTCGCCGGCGAGCGGCTGGACTCGATCATGCGCACTTTCGGCGTCGAGGAAGGAGAGGCGATCACCCACCGCTGGCTGAACGGGGCCATCGCCACGGCGCAGAAGCGCGTCGAGCAGCGCAACTACGAGATCCGCAAGAACCTCCTGAAATACGACGACGTGGTCAACGACCAGCGCAAGGCGGTGTTCGAACAGCGCCATGATTTCATGGTCTCCGACGACCTTTCCGAAATCGTCGCCGAAATGCGCCACGACACCATCGAGGACATCGTCGGCCGCCACCTGCCGCCCAAGGCTTATGCCGACCAATGGGACGTCGAGGGCCTGGCCGAGCAGGCGCACGAACTGCTGGGCCTCGAAGTTCCGATCAAGGACTGGGCGGCCGAGGAAGGCATCGCCGACGAGGAGATCGCCGAGCGCCTGACGGCCGCCTCCGACGCCAGGGCGGCCGAGCGCGAGCAGCTGATCTCCGCCGAGCAGACCCGGCAGCTGGAAAAGAACTTCCTGCTGCAGATGGTCGACATGCAGTGGCGTGAGCACCTCACCCACCTCGAGCACCTGCGCAACGTCATCGGCCTGCGCGGCTACGGCCAGCGTGACCCGCTCAACGAATACAAGACCGAAGCGTTCGCCCTGTTCGAGACGCTGATCGGCAATCTGCGCCAGAGCGTTACCCGCTGGATGATGACCGTGGAATTCCGCTTCGCTCCGCCCGAACCCGCGCCCCCGCCGATGTTCGAAGTGCACATGAACCCGCTGACGGGCGACAATGAGCGCGCTCTGGAGACGGTCGGCGCAACGCTGGCTACGGGCGCCGCCGCCGAACGCCAGTCCCTGCCGCTCTCGGCTCTTCCGGCCGGTTTCGAGTCCACCGGCCGCAACCAGCCGTGCCCCTGCGGCTCAGGCAAGAAGTTCAAGCACTGCCACGGAGCCCTGGTCTAAGGGGTGACCGCCCGCGACTTCCTCGTCATCGGCTCGGGCATAGCCGGCGCCTCTTTGGCCTGCGAACTCGCGCCCCATGCGCGGGTGACGGTGGTCGAGCAAGAGGATCGGCCGGGCTATCACACCTCTGGCCGCTCAGCGGCCATGTACATCGAAAGCTATGGCGCAAGGCCGGTGCGCCAGCTGACCGCCGCCAGCCGCGACTTCTTCGAGGCCCCGCCGGCCGGGTTCACCGACAATCCGATCCTCATTCCGCGCGGCTGCGTCACCATCGCCAGGTCCGACCAGAGCGCGGCGCTGGACGCGGTGGCCGCGCAGCTCGCTGAAACCGGCGGCGCCTTTCGCGAGCTCAGCGGGGCGGCGGTCCGGGCCATGGTCCCGGTGCTGAAGGAAGAGGCCACGGCGCGCGCGCTGCTGGAGCCGGACAGCGCCGATATCGATGTCAACGCCCTGCATCAAGGCTTCCTGCGCATGGGCCGCGCGCGCGGCGTGGAGCTGCGCCTGGACGCCCGGGTCGAGGCGCTCGAGCGCTCGGGCGAGATCTGGCGCGCGCGACTCGCGGGCGGGGAAACGCTCGAGGCGGCGGTGATCGTCGACGCCGCCGGTGCCTGGGCCGACGAGGTCGCGGCGCTGGCCGGCGCGGCGCGCCTGGGCCTCACGCCCAAGCGGCGCACGGTTATCCTGCTCGATCCACCGCCCGGCCTCGACATTCAGCCGTGGCCGACAGTGCTGGACGCGGCCGAGGACTTCTATTTCAAGCCGCAGTCGGGCCTGATCCTCGCCTCGCCATGCGATGAGACGCCCTCGCCGGCCGTCGACGCCGCTCCGGAAGAGCTGGAAATCGCCATCTGCGTCGACCGCGTCCAGGCGGCGGCGGACCTGCCGGTGCGCCGCGTGGCTCAGGCGTGGGCGGGACTGCGCACCTTCGCGCCGGACGCGACCCAGGTGTTCGGCTACGATCCCAAGGTTCCCGGCTTCTTCTGGTTCGCCGGCCAGGGCGGCTATGGCATGCAGACCGCGCCCGCCGCCGCCCGCCTTGGCGCGGCTCTGGCCCGGCGTGCGCCGCTGCCGGCCGATCTGGCCGATCGCGGTCTGGCGGAAGCGGTCTTCAGTCCGGCGCGGTTCACAGCAGGCCCGGGAACTGACCCCCATCGATGAGCAGGTTCTGGCCGGTGATGTAGCCGGCCCGCGCGCCGCACAGGAAGGCGCATAGCTCGCCGAATTCGATCGGATCGCCGAACCGGCCGGCCGGGATCCGGGCCGCCTGTTGCCTGCGCGCATTCTCGTCGCCGCCCTGAAGGCTGCGCAGGCGATCGGTGTCGAACTGGCCGGGCATGACGTTGTTGATCGTGACGTTTGATCCGGCGACCTGGCGCGACAGGCCACCGACGAACCCGGTCAGGCCGGCCCGCGCGCCATTCGAAAGGGCCAGGGCCGCGATGGGCGACTTCACCGCTCCACTGGTGATGTTCACGATCCGGCCGAAGCGGCGCTCGATCATGGCGTCGAGCGTCGCGCGGATGAGGAATATGGCTGAGAGCATGTTGGCGTCGATGGCCGCGATCCAA
The DNA here is from genome assembly GCA_050729395.1 of Caulobacteraceae bacterium. Taxonomy (GTDB): domain Bacteria; phylum Pseudomonadota; class Alphaproteobacteria; order Caulobacterales; family Caulobacteraceae; genus Acaudatibacter. The sequence goes on along the minus strand of JBOHLC010000187.1, from coordinate 12,275 downwards.
TCCTCGCGCGAGAAGGCGCGGAAATCGCCGGCCGGTGGACCGCCGGCGTTGTTGACCAGAATGTCGGGCGAGGGCTGGGCGGCCAGCAGGGCGGCGCGGCCCGCCTCGGTGGTCACGTCACAGGCGACGGGCGTCACTTGCGCGCCAGTCTCGCCGGCGATCTCCCCCGCTGTCCGCCGCAGCTTTTCCTCGCCCCGCGCGGCGATGGTCAGGAGGACCCCCTCGCGCGCCAGGGCCAGGGCGACGCCCCGGCCAAGGCCGGCGCTCGCGCCGCAGACGATGGCCGTCCGGCCGGAAATGCCGAGATCCATGCCAGGCTCCTGCCTCGTTCAGACGATGACGCTGTCTTTCTTTCCCCAATAGGCGTCGCGGATCAGGCGCTTGTAGAGCTTGCCGGTCGGGTGACGCGGAAGTTCCGCCATGAACTCGATCCTTCGCGGGGTCTTGACGTGCGAAAGATGCGCGCGGGCGAAAGCGTTGATCTCGGCCGCGAGCGCGTCGCCCGCCTCGCTCCAGTCCACCGGCTGGATGACCGCCACAACCTCCTCGCCCATCTCCTCGTGCGGCGCGCCGACCACGGCCACGTCGGCCACCTTCGGGTGGGTGATGATCAGGTTTTCGATCTCCTGGGGATAGATGTTCACCCCGCCGGAAATGATCATGAAGCTCTTGCGGTCGGTGAGGTACAGGTAACCATCCTCGTCCAGCCAGCCGACATCGCCCAGCGTCGTCCAGCCGTGCTTGTTGCGGCTTTCGGCCGTCTTGGCCGGATCGTTGTGGTATTCGAACACCCCGCCGCCAGCGAAATAGACCGTGCCCTCGGTCCGGGGCGGCAGAGGATCGCCGTTCTCGTCGCAGACCTTGACTTCGGCCATCAGGCCCTTGCCGACCGAGCCCTTCTTCACCAGCCATTCCTGGGAATTGATGGCGCAGAATCCGTTGCCTTCGGTGCCGGCGTAGTACTCATGGATGATCGGTCCCCACCACTCGATCATCGCCTCCTTGACCGGGACCGGACAAGGCGCGGCGGCGTGGAAGGCGTTGGTCAGCGAGGAAAGGTCGTATCTGCCCCGCGTCTCCGCTGGCAACTTCAGCATACGCACGAAATGCGTCGGCACCCATTGCGCCGTGGTCACGCGGTACCTCTCGATATAGGCCAGTGCGCTTTCCGGATCGAAGCGTTCCATCACCACCACCGTGCCGCCAAGGGCCTGCATGGCCATCGACCAGCCGAGCGGGGCGGCATGGTAGAGCGGCGCGGGCGAGAGATAGACGCTGTCGGGGGTCCAGCCGTACATCGCCTGGCCCATCATCGTCAGGCCGTTGGGCGCGTCGATCGGGCCGGCGGCGACGAGGCCCGCGCGCTTGACCCCCTTGGGCCGACCGGTGGTGCCGGACGAATAGAGCATGGCCGAGCCGGCGATCTCGCCCTCGATCGGGGTCGTCGGCATGGCCGCGCGCGCGTTCTCGAAGCTTCGGTAGGGCGGCGTCGCACCATCGACCATGAACAGCAATACGCCCGGGATCAGCGACGCCAGTTCCGTCGCCACGGGCGCGACCCCGGCCGAAGCGATGAGCGCCTTCGCCGCGCTATCCTTGACGATGTACTCGACCTCGCCGGCGGTCAGCTTGGAAGAGACGCAGGTGAAGCGCAGACCGGAGCGCTGCGCCGCCCACAGCACCTCGTAGTATCTGGGACTGTTGTCCATAAAGATGGCGATAGCGTCGCCCGCGGCGAGGCCAAGACCGCGGAATAGGTGGGCGCCCTGGTTCGAGCGGGCTTCCAGTTGGCCATAGGTCACGGTCTCGCCTGAGGCGGCCATGATGAAGGCGGCCTTGTCGGGATGGGTCTTGGCGTGGTGCGAGGGATGCATCTCTAAGCCGCCATGGACGTCGCGGGCGCTTTGCCCAGAATGATATCCGCGGCCTTCTCGGCGATCATGATCGTCGGAGCATTGGTGTTCCCAGAGACCAGACGCGGCATCACAGAGGCGTCGACCACCCTGAGACACTCCACGCCGATGACGCGCAGTTGCGGATCGACCACCGCGGCTGGGCCGTGACCCATCTGGCAAGTCCCGACCGGGTGATAGATCGTCGAGCCGGCCATGCGCGCGTAGGCGAGCAAGGCCTCGTCACTATCGGCGGCAAGCCCCGGCATGGTCTCGTGATCGATGAAGGGGGCGAGCGCCGGCTGGAGAGCGATCGCCCGCCCGAAGCGCAGCGCCGCAACCATCACCTGCTGGTCGAGCGCCGCCGACAGATAGTTGGGCGCGATCGAGGGATGAACCCGGGCGTCCGCTGAGGCGATCCGCACGTGTCCACGGCTCTCTGGCCGCACCTGACAGGGCGCGATGGTCAGGCCAGGCTCCTGTTCCAAGACCATCTTCTGCTCATTGGCCAGTTTGTCGGTATCCATGGTCGCGGGCAGGATGTGATACTGGATATCGGGCCCAGCGAGATCGGGTCTCGATTTGCAGAACACCGCGATGTGGGCAGCCGACAGGGTCAGAAGACCCTTGCGCCGAAAGACGTATTTCATCGTCTCGCCGAGGAATCGCCCGCCCCGGGTCTGCTCGTTCACTGACACCGTCCCGGCCTTAAGCCTCCAGGCCATGGTGACGACGTAGTGGTCCTGAAGGTTCTCGCCCACGCCGGCCCGGTCCGCGACCACCTCGATCCCATGCTGGCGCAGCACCTCGCCTGGGCCGACCCCCGATAGCTGCAACATTTGCGGGGAATTGACCGCGCCGCCGCTGAGGATCACCTCGCGCGTCGCCCGCGCCCGGCGCGTGATGCCGCCCTGGATGAATTCGACGCCCACCGCGCGCTGGCCCTCAAAAAGGATGCGGGACGCCAGCGCTCGGGTCTCGACCCGCAGATTGGCGCGCCCCATGGCCGGGTGCAGATAGGCCACGGCGGCGGAGCAGCGCTGTCCGTTCTTCACCGTGAGCTGATAATAGCCGACGCCTTCCTGTTCCTCGCCATTGACGTCGTTGTTGCGAGGCAGGCCGGCTTCCACGCATGCCTCGATGACCGCGTCCGAAACCTCATGGGTCTGGGTCACATCCGAAACGTTCAGGGGTCCGCCGACCGCATGGTGAGCGTCCGCGCCGCGTTCCTGGTTCTCGGCGCGCAGGAAATAGGACCGCACGTCGTCCCAACCCCAGCCCTCGCAGCCGAGTTGCCGCCAGCCATCGTAATCGGCGTGCTGGCCGCGAATATAGAGCAGGCCGTTGATCGACGACGATCCGCCTAGCACCTTGCCGCGCGGCCACACGTGCACCCGCCCGTCGGTGCCCGGATCCGGCTCGGTGGCGTACAGCCAGTTGACCTTGGGATCCTTTAGAGTCTGCGAGTAGCCCACCGGCACGTGGATCATCACGTTGGACAGGAACTGACCAGGATTGTGCATTGGCCTGTCGTCGCCGCCAGCCTCGAGTAGCAACACCTTGGCTGACCCGTCGGCGCTAAGTCGGCTGGCCAGCACGCAACCGGCCGAGCCCGCGCCCACGATGACGAAGTCAGCTTCCAGATCGTCTGACATCAACCTCTCCGGCGCACTTCTGAAACAGATGTTTGCAACCTTAGGGCGAGGCGCGCGGGCGCGTAAAGCCGCCGCCTTGACTGTCGTCGCGGAAGGCGCGCGCGATGGGCCCCCGCCAAAGGAGAAGCCGCGATGACGCAGTTCGAGTCCATCCTCTATTCGGTAGAGGACGGCATCGCGACGATCACCCTCAACCGGCCCGACAAGCTCAACGCCTTCACCGCCAGGATGATGGCCGAGATGATCGCCGCATTCGATCTCACCGACGCGGACGACGCGGTCCGCGTGGTGATCGTCACCGGAGCGGGGCGCGGCTTCTGCGCCGGGGCGGATCTTTCGGCCGGAGCGCGCACCTTCGATCATCGCGCGAGCGTCGATCCCATACGCCTCGAGGCGCGGGTCGGCGGCGTTCAGCGCGACGGCGGCGGCCGGCTCACCTTGCGCATCTTCGGCAGCCTCAAGCCGGTGATCGCGGCCGTGAACGGGCCGGCCGTGGGCGTGGGCATGACCATGCAGCTGGCCATGGACATCCGCATGGCCTCGACGGCGGCGAGGTTCGGCTTTGTCTTCGCCCGCCGCGGCATCACCATGGAGGCGGCCTCGTCCTGGTTCCTGCCAAGACTCGTCGGCCTGCAGACGGCGCTCGAGTGGTGCTACACCGGCCGGGTGTTTCCGGCCGAGGAGGCCCAAGCCAAGGGCCTCGTTCGCTCGCTGCACGCGCCGGACGAGCTTCTTCCCGCCGCCCGCGCCCTGGCGCGCGAGATCGCCGACAACACGGCGCCGGTCGCGGTCGCCCTGATGCGCCAGATGCTGTGGCGCATGGCCGGAGCCGACCAGCCGATGGAGGCTCACCGCGCCGACAGCCGCGCCATTCAGTCCCGAGGCGCCTCCGCTGATGTCGCCGAGGGCGTGACTTCTTTTCTGGAAAAGCGTTCGGCACACTATCCGGACCGCGTATCGACCGATCTTCCCGACATCTGGCCGCATTGGAAGGCGCGTGATTTCAGTTGAACACGGCCGCGCTACTGCCATGCAAAGCCAATGCGCGACCGATACAGCCTTCAACACCCCGTTTCACGACAATTACGCGACAAATCCCTTGTCGCAACGTTAGGAAGACCGTAAGAGCGAACGCAGTGAGTGCTGGGTCATGGCCGGGATTAAAAAGCCCGAATTTAAATGAAAGACCATCCATGGATGACAAAGCCGAAATAATTGAAATGACCGCTGAAATCGTGGCGGCGTACGTGGAGAACAACAACATTTCCACGGGCGACCTGCCGGCGCTGATTCAAAGCGTTCATCGGGCGCTGACTTCGGTGGCTGCCGGCGGCGAAGCCGTTGAACCGGCGCCGAAAGAACCGGCCGTGCCAGTGCGGCGGTCGATCACTCAGGACTATCTTGTCTGCCTGGAAGATGGCCGTAAGTTCAAGTCGCTCAAGCGTCACCTTCGCACCAAGTACAACATGAGCCCGGAGGACTATCGGGCGAAGTGGGGGCTAGCGAAGGATTACCCGATGGTGGCGCCCAGCTACGCGAAGGCTCGTTCGGACCTCGCCAAGCAGATGGGTCTCGGCCAGGGCGGTCGCCAGGCGGCGAAGCCCGGCAAGCGGCGCTAAGGCCAACAAGACGCATCCTCCCTCAATTGGGAGGGTAGACCAACCGTAAGTCGGGAGGGGTGGTGACGCCGCCCCACCCCAACCGTTTTGCTTGCGCCGGACCCTTTTCCGAATGAGGGAAAGAAGGATGACGGTCCGTGGCCACTGCCCGGCGCGAGCGGATCGGGTTAGAAGCGGGCACGATCAGCAGAAGCCCCCCGCATGTCCAATCTCTCCCGCTTTCTTGCTTTCGGCTTGGCCGCCGTCCTTGCCGCTGGCGCGGCCAGCGCCGCCGACAAGCCAGTGCTGGGGCCGCCGCCCGCCTGGGTGAAGCCCTCGAACGTGCCGCTCAGGCCGGCCAAGTCCTCGGCCAACGCGCCGGTGGGCGTGATCCTGCAGGATCTGCAGGTCAAATTCACGCCGGCGAGCGAGGCGACCTACTGGCGCCTCATCGCCAAGGTGCAGACCCCGCGAGGCCTGCAGGTCCTGGGCGCCGTGGCGCCGGCCTGGAACCCGGACACCGACACCCTGATCATCCATCAGGTGCACATCATCCGCGACGGCAAGGTCATCGACGCCCTGGCGGGCGGCAGGAACTTCACCGTGCTGCGGCGCGAGACCAAGCTCGAACAGGCGACGCTCGACGGCACGCTGACCGCGGCGCTGCAGATCGAGGACCTGCGCGTCGGCGACATTCTCGACGTGGCGTGGACGATCGAGCACGCCGATCCCCTGCTCAAGGGCCGCATCCAGGAGGACGTGCGGCCCAATTCGCCTCCTGGAAGCCGCATCCGCCTGCGCCTGATCTGGCCGGCCGACGCCGGCGTCAAGACGCTCGTCTCGGCTTGGATGCCGCCGATGAAATCAAGCGTCGCTGGGGGCCTCGTCACGGATCAGGTCGCTCTCGACGACGCGCCCGAGGTCGTGCTGCCCAAGGATGCGCCGGCGCGGTTCCGGCGTGGGCGGGAAGTCGAGGTCAGCAACTTCGCCACCTGGGCCGACGTCTCGGCCCTGATGTCGCCGCTGTTCGACAAGGCCGCCGTCCTCGCCCCCGACTCGCCGCTTCAGGCCGAGATCAAGCGCATCGCCGCCGCCTCGCCCGACCCGAAGGTGCGGGCGGCGGCCGCCCTGAACCTGGTGCAAACCCATGTGCGTTATGTGCTGCTGGCGCTGAACGGCGGCGGCCTGACGCCGGCGGCGGCGGATCTCACCTGGTCGCGACGGTTCGGCGACTGCAAGGGCAAGACCGCCCTGCTGCTGGCCCTGCTTCACGGTCTCGGCATTCAGGCCGAGCCCGCCTTGGTCAGCAGCAGCGGCGGCGATGGCCTCAATGAACGTCTGCCATCGCTCTTCGCCTTCGACCACGTGATCGTCCACGCGCGCATCGCCGGGCGCGACTATTGGCTCGACGGCACGCGCCCGGACGACGGGGCCATCGACACCATCGCCGTTCCGCCGTTCGAGTGGGCGCTGCCGGTGCGCGCCTCCGGAGCCAGCCTGGTCCGCCTCGTCGAACCGGCCATGGCCATGCCCTTGACCGACACGTCCCTGCGCCTGGACGCCTCGGCCGGACTGGTCGCCCCGGCCAAGGCGCATGTGGAAACCATCATGCGTGGCGACCTCGCCCTGCTCAGCCACGCCGCCTTCGCACAGCTCGCACCTGACCGGCGCGACGAGACCCTGCGCAAGTTCTGGACGGCCCAGCATCGCTTCATCGATATCAAGAGCGTCGGCGAGAGGTACGACCCGGCGCGAAAGGAAGAGCATCTCACCGTCGACGGAACGGCCAACCTCGACTGGTCGGGCGCCGGACTCGAAGCCATGGGATCGCGGCTGGCGTTGAAGCCGGACCTTGCCCGCGACCCAGGTCCGCACAGCGACGCGCCCTATGCGGTGAGGTTTCCCTTCTACGAGCGCTCGACCGAGACTGTGATCCTGCCCAACAACGGCAAGGGCTTTTCGCTCGCCGGCCAGGACCTCGGCGAGACAGTCGCCGGCGTTGCCTACAGCCGCCGAGCGAGCCTCAACGATGGCGTCGTCACCATCACCTCGAGCAAGCGGAGCCTGGCGCGGGAGTTTCCAGCGGCCGAGGCCCCGTCGGTCACCGCCGCCTTGGCCGACCTTGCGCAACGCACTCTTTTCATCGCCCCGCCCGGGGCGCTGGCCAGGGCCAATTCGAGCCCGGCCGAGGGCGCCGCGCCGACGTCCGCCGCCGGTTACATTGCTCAGGGACTCGCCTTCCGCGCCCAGGACCGGGCCAAGGACGCCATGGACGCCTTTGACCAGGCCCTGGTGCTCGATCCGAAATCGGCGGCGGCTCTCGGCGCTCGCGCGGTCGTGGTCGCCTCGGTGCAGGGCATGGGGGACAAGGCCAAGGCCGACGCCGACGCGGCTCTGAAGATCGATCCGAACCAGGAGTCGGCGCTTGTCGCCAAGGCCTTACTGGCCGAGCTGGACCGTCGCTGGTCCGACGAGAAGGGTTTTCTCGACCGGGCGCTCAAGGTCGATCCGCACGACGGCGCCGCGCTGGCCACGCGGGCGGGCGTCGAACTGCAGAACGGCGATCAGACGAGCGCGCGCCTGGATTTCGCCGAGGCGCGGCGTTTCGGCGCCGACAGTCCCTATGTGCTCAACCTCGTCTGTTACGAGGCGGCGATTCGCGCCTTCGAGCTCGACCAGGCGCTCAACGACTGCGACGCGGCGGTCAAGCTCGCGCCCAAGGCGGCCGACATCCTCGACAGCCGGGGTTTCGTGCTTCTGCGCCTCAATCGCGACGACGAGGCGATCGCCCAGTACGATTCGGTGCTGACCCTGGAGCCGTTCACCGCCGAGTCCCTGTTGGGCCGCAGCCTGGCCGAACGCCGCCGCGGGCGCGTCGCCGACGCCGAGCGCGACCTGCAGGCCGCCATGGCCGCCGATCCCAAGGTCGGCGACGAGTTCAAGCGCTACGGCGTGACGAACTAGGAACGGCGCTATCCCAGCGGCCAGCTGGGGCGGCGCATAGAAAAGCCGGCCTCCGGCGCGATCTCGAAATAGTCGCCCGACCTGCCGGCGCGCAGGATCGGCCGCGCCAGAGCGGTCTCGTAGACGCCGCCTTCGAGAAGCGCCTTGTCGATATGCGCGCCGACGACTTCGCCGATGGTAAGCCACGCCTGCGCTTGCATCCCGTCCGCGCCACGCAGCTGAAGGATCTGTGAAAGGCGGCACTCGAAATTGACCGGGCTTTCCAGCACGCGCGGCGCGCCCACGATCCGACCCGGCGCCTTGGTCAGGCCGGCGATCTCGAACTCATCGAACTCGCTCGGCGCCGGCGCGCTGGTGAGGTTCATCGGTTTCGCCAGGGCCCGGGTGGCCAGGTTCCAGCAAAATTCGCCGGTGGCCTCGATATTGGCCACGCTGTCCTTCCAGCCGATGGACGAAAAGCCGATCAGCGGCGGGACGTAGCAGAGGCCGTTGAAGAAACTGTAGGGCGCGAGATTGGCCACGCCCGTGGCGCTCAGGCTGGAGATCCAGCCGATCGGCCGCGGTCCGACGATGGCGTTGAACGGATCGTGCCTGAGCCCATGGCCCTTGGCCGGCTCGAAAAAGTGCGCGTTTTCGTCGGCCATGGCCCTGGAATCTAAGCACGTTCCCAATTTACGCGCGACAATGGGCGCGACTCACTCCGTCCGTCGAGGCGACATGACCGATCTCCCCGTCCAGCCGCCGCGCTCGCTGCGCGAAGCGGAAATGCGTCTGCTCGAAGACCTGCGAGCCGTTCGGCGACGCCTGCGAACGCGTACCGACGCCGCGCCCGCTCTCACCCCGGGCCAGAGGATCGCCGACGCCGTCGCCGCCGGCATGGGCTCGTGGCGCTTCATCATCATCCAGTCGGCGCTGCTGCTGGTGTGGATCGCGCTCAACGTGACAGCCTATATCCGGCACTGGGACCCCTACCCGTTCATCCTGCTCAATCTCGCCCTTTCGTTTCAGGCCGCCTACGCCGCGCCGTTCATCATGATGGCCCAGAACCGGCAGCAGGAGATCGACCGCAAGGAGGCCGAGAGCGACTACAAGGTCAACATCAAGGCGGAGCTGGAAATCGAGCTGCTGCACCAGAAGATCGACGACCTGCGGCAGAAGGAGGTGATGAATCTCACCGAGGCGATCCGCGAACTGAGCGGACTGCTCACGGCCGCCAGGCCCGCCACGGACGGATCGGCCGCGAGAGACTAGGTCGCCTCGCCCATCTCCGAAAAGACCTCCTCGGTGTGCTCGCCAAGCCTCGGCGGATGCCGACGGATGTTGGCGGGCGTGGCCGCGAAGCTCAGCGGCGGACGCATCGAGATATAGCCTCCGGCCTCGGGATGCTGGTAGCGCCCGAAAAGCCCCACGGCGTCCAGGTGCGGATCGTCGATCAATTCATCCAGCCGGTTCGTCCGCACCGCGGGGATGCTCAGCGGCTTGAGCAGCGCCAGCCACTCGGCTGTGGTCTTGGCCGTCGTCACAGTCTCCACCAGAGCATAGAGTTCGGCGATGTGCGCGGCTCGGGTTCGATAGTCCGAAAAGCGCGGATCCTGGCCGAACGTATCGCCGAGACCCGCCGCCTCGAAGAACTGATCCCACTGCTGATCCGTATAGGGAAGAAGGCCGATGTAACCGTCCTTGGTCGGAAACGGCTTGCGCTGAGGATTGGCCACCCGCGTGTAGGCCCAGGGACCGGTGGGCGGGTCGTAGACATGTCCGTAGAGATGTTCGGCCAGGTTGAAGCTGGTGACGCACTCGAGCATCGGCGCCTCGACGAACTGGCCCTCGCCCGTCCGCTGGCGGTGAAACAGCGCGGCGGTGACAGCGCTGACCATGAATAGCCCGCTTACCTTGTCGGCCACCAGGCTCGGCAGTAGCCGGGGCGTCGGATCGCCGTCCACGCGCGGCAGGAGATCGGCCAGGCCGCTGGCCGACTGGATGAGATCGTCATAGGCCGGCTCCCCGGCGTAAGGCCCGTCCGCCCCATAACCGCAGCCGTGGACGTAGATCACGTCCGGCTTGATAGCCTTCACGGCCTCGTAGTCCAGACCCAGACGTTCGAGGCCGGCGTAACGCACCGTCGAGGCGAACACATCGCAGGTTTCGATCAGCCGGCGCATGAGGCGCATGCCACGCTCTTCCCTCAGATCGACGAGCACGGAGCGCTTGTTGCGGTTGATGGTCATGTAGATCGGGCCCAGATCCTCCGGGCCGTCCGGCTGGCCGTGGCCGGCCCAGCGCATGATGTCGCCGCCGCCGCCGCGCCGCCCGCCGGGAAACTCGATCTTGATCACGTCCGCGCCCAGATCGCCCAGGATCTGGGTGGCGTAGGCGCCGAAGACGACGCTGGTGAGGTCCAGGACGCGCACGCCTTTGAGCGGACCCGTCGCCTCGCAAGCCAGTTCACGATCTTCGATCAAGGCATTCGTCCCTTTCCCTACCGTCAGCGATGACGCCCGCCGGTTTGGACCCTAATGTGCTGGCCAGAGGCGCGAAAATAGCCGGCCGGTGGCGAAAAATGGACTTCGAACTCAGCGAAGAACACCGAATGCTCAAGGATCTGGTGGCTCGGTTCGTCAAGGACGAGCTGATGCCGCTGGAGGCCGGCGTGCTGGCGCGTGAGGCCGAGGGCAAGGGCCTGAGCCTCGGCCAGGCCGAGCACAAGCGGCTCGACGAGGTGTCCAAGTCCCTTGGCCTGTGGGGTCTCGACGCGCCCGAGGACATCGGCGGCGTCGACCTGCCGAGCCTGGCCATGATCGGCGTGAACGAGGAGATGGGCCGCACCGTCACGCCCTACACCCTGCCGCCCGACTCGCCCAATCTGCGCATGCTGATGGCCACTGTGAACGAGCGTCAGCGCGAGGCCTATCTGGCCCCTTACGTGCGCGGCGAGACGGTCTCGGCCATCGGCATCTCCGAGCCCGGCGCCGGGGCCGACCCCTCGGCCATGACCACGCGCGCGGTTCGCGACGGCGAAGATTGGGTGATCAACGGGCGCAAGATCTGGACCAGCCGCGCGGCCGACGCCGACTTCACGATACTCATGGCGGTGACCGACAAGGAAAAGGGCGCGCGCGGCGGCATCTCCGCCTTCCTGGTCGACAAGGGCACGCCGGGGTTCAACGTACTGCGCCGCATCCCGATGATCGGCGGCGCGGCGACCTACGAAGTGGCGCTGGAAGACTGTCGGGTGGAAGGCTGGAAGCTGCTTGGCAAGGAGGGCGCGGGCTTCGCCCCGATGCAGATCCGCCTGGGCACCCGGCGCCTGCAGATGGCCGCCTGGTCGATCGGCATGGCTCAGCGCGCGCTCGACATGATCTGCGAGTTCGCGCCCCAGCGGGTGACCTTCGGCCAGGCGCTGTCCGAGCGCCAGGCGATCCAGTGGTGGGTGGCCGACGCGGCCACGCGCATTCACGCCACGCGCCTGATGACCTACGACTGCGCCTGGAAGCTCGACCAGGGCCGCGACACGCGGGTCGAGATCTCCATGGTCAAGGCCTTCGCCACGGAAATGGCCTATGAGGTGGTCGACCACGCCATGCAGACCTTTGGGGCCATGGGCATGACCAAGGAGCTGCCGCTGCAGCTGATGGCCACGAAGCTGCGCACCATGCGCATCTACGACGGTCCGACCGAGGTGCACAAATGGGTCGTGGCCCGCAACCTACTGGGATCGAAGCGATGAAAGCGCATTACGGAGAAACCGTGTCGGCCAGCGTCGTGGGCCATGTGGCCGTGCTGGAGTTCAGCCGGCCGCCGCACAATTTCGCCAGCGTCAAGCTGATGCGCGATCTGGCCGACGCCCTGGGCGACGTCGACGCCGACCGGGCCCTGCGCGCGAGCATCCTGTGCTCGGCCGGCAAGAGCTTTTGTGCCGGGGCGGACCTGGCCTCTCCCCGCGGCATTGGCGGCGAGGGCATGAGCGGCGTCTCGCCGCTCTACCACGAGGCGGTGCGGCTGTTCTCGAACATCAAGCCGATCGTCGCCGCCGTGCAGGGCGCGGCCGTGGGCGCGGGCCTGGGCCTGGCGCTGGTGGCCGATTTCCGCGTGGCCGCGCCGGAGGCGAGGTTCTGCGCCAATTTCGTCAAGCTCGGCTTCCATCCGGGCTTCGGCGTCACCCACAC
>JBOHLC010000186.1:0-17985 GCA_050729395.1 Caulobacteraceae bacterium | reverse complement strand
CCTTGCATCAACATTTAGGCAGATCGACTAGCTATTCACGAGCAGATCCGGCCGCGTGTCCGTCACGACCTAGAGGAGTTCTCCGAAGCCCACCGCCATCCACGGCTCATTCATCGGGGTCGGACGGTCCATCCAATTGACCCTGGTCAGGTGGTGACCCGAACCAGCTTTGGCTGAGATCAGCAGCGGTCAGCTCGCCATAGACCAGCACACAGCCATTCTCTTCAACTGGCTTGGGTGTGATCAGGCTGTATTGGCGCTCGCCGGTCGCGAGTCGCAGCGTGACGCTTCGGGACGGTTCATCGACATCGAAACTACCGACTGAGACCACGGCTGCGCGCGTCGCTGGCGACGGAACCGCCTTTCCGGCCGCGACACTGTCGACAGAATTCGAGAGGTCCATCATCAGCGTGAGCTGATCCTCTGCGTTCTGCACATTCCCTACCGCCACAAGCCCCTTGTCTGGTCGGAACCAAAGCATCGACCGACCGTCGAGCGAGGTGAATGGCGTACAGTCACTCAGGACCTCGCGAGTGGACGGAACGGCATTCAGGACCACCCATTTCGATTTGCCGACATCCTCAGCATAAGCAATGCACCCCTCTCGAAATGACTCGCTTCTGCCGCCACACATTGACGGGTCGGCAATTCGGTGGCCGTCGGCCCAGCGCCATCCCGCTTCGTGGCCAGCGCAGTTGGTTTTGCATGCGGCCGTTCCTCGGGCCTCCCTGTAGGAGCGGGGCGGGTAATCCTTTGGATTGCACCCAACTGCGGCGAGGCTGAGGCCAACAACAGCGGCGCGAATGAAATGGGCCCACATGTCGGTGCGGTTGGTCACTTCAGAGCGCTCCGCCTACCTAGGCAGGCGCGACTATATCGTGTTCATCGATTCCGTTCTCACCTCAGGCTGTCGTGCCGCCGACGGCTGGCAATCGAGCTGTGTCTAGCCTCAGCGAAACTCGCGTCTCATTGTGTTTTTCTGCATTCACTCTGATGGCGTCCAGGCGAAAATGATCGAGTCGTCGAGTATCCGATGCCCAATGCGGCTGACCTTGGAGTCGCGCCCAGGAGAGACCGTCACCAAGTTCTGGGACGGGCGGGTTGCCGCCCTTCGCACCGCGCGGGAAACTTGACGGTTGCGCCGCCAAGCGGCCGGGCTGCTGAACCAGCGGCAGCTAGTGAACCTTGAACTGAACCAGCTTCATCAGCGATTGCATGCGCCCGCCCGCTACTGAGAGAACGGGTGGCGGGCCGCCGATGTGAAAGTCCTCGCGCGCGTCGCGCCAAGCATAGAGCAGCTCATCCCAGTCGCCGGGAAGGTGAGTGAGAAGCGAGTCGGCCGCGAAGGCCTCGTCGATTGTCGGTAGAGCACCGGTCGGACCGAAGTCGGGTTCGCAAGTGACGATTGTGTCGAGGATCGTCTTGGCCATAAGGTTATAACCCACGAAAGTTGGGTGCATCCCGTCGAGACCGGCGAAGCCACCGTCCCAGAAATCATACATCGTAGTGACGTCTGTGCCTGCGTCGATCATCAGGTTGTTGATCTCGATGCCGCCCGGAGCCGGAATCTGCTGACCGGCCGCGTTCGTCTTGAAATCATAGGTCATAAGCATCTGGTCGATCGGCACGAAATGTATACGCGGGTCAGCGCCGACCAGGTTCAGTAGGAAGGCCCCAACATCAATCACCGTCTGATTGTTGGCTGCGATCTGGGCCGCGGTGAGCTTGCCGTAATTGAAGCCGAAGCGGTTCTCATATTGTGGAAAGAAGCCCGCTGGCCCCGGTTTGTTGCTGAAGTCGTCATCCCAAGGCATCATGTTTGGCACGGTGCTCGGGAGAGGCAGCGCATTGAGATAGATGTGCTCGACCTCGGGAGGGAGTGCCTTGAGGGCGGCGATGAAGTTGCCGGCTGCAGTGACCTGCGCCGGCCCATAGACCCCATCGACCTTGTTGAACCCGGGCGACGCTGCGGACATGAACGCCATCGGCCAGAGGCCGTCATTCGCGCCGATGCTGATCACGAGTCGTTGTGGCTTGCGGGCCGCGACGATCTCGATCGGCGTCAACGCCGGCGCGTTCGGATCGCCGGCGGGATTGAGGATGAAACGAGTGTTGAAGGCGAAAAAAAGCGCGCCAAGGTTATCATTGTAGGTAGTTTGACCGGCCGCAACGAGGTGGTTGATCTGCGCGATCTCGGCCTCCGCCGTCTTCCAGGTGCGGTTCGTCATATCCGACCAGGTGGTGGAGGCGATCGCTATGTTGTCGAACTGAGCCAACTTGGATTTGGGCTGAGTGTTCCAGAAAGCGATGTTGCTCGATAGGTCGGCGAGCACCCCCGGGATGTCCAAGATCTCGGTTAGCCACTTCTCAAAGTTGATAACCACATTCCTCGGATAGTCAGGAGCGGTGAAATTCGCGATCCCAAGCGCCTTGGCCAGCTGAGCTGGGGCACTCCAGGAGGCCAACGCGGCGTCGATCGTTAATGACCGGACCCCGTTGAACAGGGAATCGCCAATCGCCATCAGAGGGGGACCAGCCATTGCGCCATCCTTTCGATCTATGACTATTGCCGAGACTTCGTGGGCGCCGAGCGCGCCAGGGCATCGATTGAAGACCGCGATCGTCCTAATAGCCAAATCTACGCTCACCGGCCCTGGGCCCGAACCGATGATCTGCCGATCATTTACCGAAAATTGAGCCCGACCCCCCACGGGCAAGATCGCAATCCCATGAAGCGGACTCTGCCAAGTTCGAGAAGGGTGGAAAGCTGCTGTTGCCTTATGACCGCCCGGTGGTCATCTGGACCGCTCAGGACCCTAAGCAGCCATCGGCGGCAGGGGACCTTGGCGGCCGCGCCCCGTAGGGTCGGGACTGATCCATTGGGCCGACGCCCGGTCCCGGCCCGTCTCAAGGACCGAAATAGGTCAGATGTGGACAGCCGAGCGGGAGACAGCCGCTCATTCACTCAGTGTCTTTTTCATCAAAGACACCCAAAGCGCACATTCACACCCGTTACCCGTCTCCGTGTCTTTGTCATGAGCTACCCTGAGAGCGACTTCGTGTAGCCACACCCCTCAGGTTCATTGCTAGCTCTTTGCGAAGAAATCTCGCTAAACTTAACGAATGTCGACATCGAGAGAATTTGACCATCACATTGATCCGGTCAGCTTCAACCGTAGCGGTCTGACCGTCAGCCTCACGACGGAGGAGATCGAACGAGCCGGCTTGCTGGAAATCCTTCAAACTCCCGGTCCTTTGCTCATGTCAGGGGCAATCTTGGACGCCCTTCTCAGCGACAAAGCGCAATTCATATTCTCCCAGCCCCTTGGACAAGCGAGAGAGGTCAAAGTTGCGCTATCCGGGCTATTCGGGCGCTTCGTCGCGCGAGCGTATCTAACGAAAGTTCATGATTATCTTATATTTGAACATCTTAGCCACGCAAATCTTACATTCGAAGGCGGGCAGACCACCATTGAGAAATGTAGCCAGGGCGACCTGCCTGACTGGGCGGTCTGGCGAGCGAAAAGCCGTGACCTCACCATTGCAGAAGCCAAGGGGTCCCATGAGTTTCCCGAGCCATCCAAGACATTGGAACGCGCTTGGCGCCAAGCCAATCGAGTAGAAGTCCTTAGGAACGGCAAACCTGAGAGCGTCGGACGCATCGCCATCGTTACCCGTTGGGGTATCGAGCACACCGACCTATCGGAGACCAGGATCGACGTTCAGGCCTCAGCCGCCGCGCCTACGGCGCCCCAAGGGGATTTGGAAGGCGTCATCGTCGACCTCGCGCGTGGCCACTACGCCGCCCTGCTCTCACGTCTCGGCCACATCGAACTCGCAGATGCGATGTTGAGCCAGCGGCGGCATAGTCCCAGGGACCCAAGACAATCACGCCTCCAGGATAGTCTATCCGCCTTCGAACGTGCTCCGTCTCGACGACTTCGAGGCGACTCTCGGAGTGACATTGCGAACGAAATGATTGGCAATGTTGTTGTCAGATCTGGGCCGCTCCGTGAAGGTAGTGACCTCAGTCCCGCCGACCAAGAGGCGCTCGCACGGCTTGACCTGAAGCCGGTGTTTGTTGGTGTTGACCGCAGTGTAATTCGACCCCTTATTCAAGGCGACCTCGCCGCGTTTGAAAGCGCTCTCGCGTTGAGCCGAGTTGGAGCGCCGGACGAGGTAGACAATGATGGCGCAGGCACATTTATCCAACGGCTCGGCGAGGGTTTCACCATAGACTGAGCTTTGTTCGACAGGCGTTAGCCCCTCAGTGTCTTCTTCATCAAACGCACCAAGAGCGCACATTCACCCGCCAAGCGTTTCAGTGTCTTTGTAATGATCTACCCTGTGCCGCCTCCGTCATCTTTTTGATAGTTTGACCAGCCTGGCTCGCCTCACTCCTACCGCCTGTGTCCTAGTTGCGGTCCGACGTTCGTTCACGTGGGAGGTACTCGGGACAAGTGAGATTTGACTGGCGAGAGGGCTCGTCTGCTCTGGTGAGGAGTGGCATACTTTGCCGACAGCAATGCAGAGTTGCGTCTTCCGCTCGGGGATCCTCGCCTTCGCGAGGCACGGCTCGCGGCAATTCAGGCCGTAGGCACACACTTCTTCAATTCAGACGGACGAGCAATTGTCGCGATGCTGACCGGCTCAGGCAAAATCGCGGTGTTGGCCACCGTGGACTTCATGCTGCGGGCAAAGCGCGTTCTCGTCCTGACTCCTAGCCTCGCTGGGATTGGCCTCCCCGCGCCTTGACGGAAACAAGTTGCCATTGGATTGACAGCGCCCAACGCTGCAGTTGCAGGCCAACATGTGATCGTGCTTAGCTTGGCGCGCGCGGCTCAGGAGACGTTTGATGGCTCCGCGGATCACCAATCTTGAAGGCGCCATCGCCGGGGCGCCTCTATCCTTTAGCGTCGCCCACGAAGCGTTCGGGGCACGCACGCCTATCTCGGTAAGGGTCGAGGTCGGGGGGGTGACTGTCTTTTCGGATGAGTGCATGGACCCTCCTTGTCACCAAATGATCGCGATGGTCCCGCACACGGCGGAGGGAGCTGAATTGCGCCTCATCGCAGAATCTGCCGGAGAGGTGACGGTCCGCGCTTTGCGCGTGACGCCGCGCAGCAGACCGACGAGTACCATCGACGCTGGAGCGTAGCCGCAGTGGCGGTTTCAACCGAGGTTCCCCCTGCCGTACAAGCCGCTGTCGCATGGATAGGGGCCGGCGGCGCTGTCGCCGCCGCCGTGGTGGCGGCGATTGTCGGCACGATTGGCGCCACGCTGGTGACCAGGAGCTTCCAGCGAGAACGTGATCGCCAAGATAAGGAGTCACAGTGGCGATCTCATGCCATCGAGCTGACAAAGCTCGACGCGGATCGGCTGATGAAACGCGGAGAACAGACGTCCGAGCCAGTCCGTCCGTTCATCCTTACATTTTTGGCAAACTATCGCGACCTGTCGGAGCTAGGCGAACTGACCCCTGCCGCACTCTACGAAAAGATTCGAAAGCAGCGGATCAACACCCCGACCTCAGAGCAAAGAGCGGAGCCTGCCCAAACCCGGGCTGACCAACCTGGGGGTCAGCCGCCTTCTGATCAGACCCCCAACACAGCTTAGGTGATGATGAGACGGCCCGGCGGCCATCGAAGTCGCCACCACTCTCTCAACGCACACCAGTTCGATCGGCATGAGCAAGCCAAAAAAAAGCGCTGGAGGCGTCTACCCGGCACGGCGACCGTCAAGCTATCGATCGCGGCTCCGGCGCTTTCGATTGCCAGGAAAGGCGTTGTCGCCGATGCGACGCACTTCCCGGGCATGGCGTCGCAACCACGCCTCAGGTGTTCAGCTTGCTCAATTCGATGCGCGACGCTGCCGCTGTGACAGCGACCTCGTAGTGATCGGTCTGGATCAAATCGAGCACGTTGCGCGGCCGATGAGCGACTAGGTTGACCCCGCCTACATGCCGAACGCTATTGTAGATCAGACCCGCTCCGCCCGCGGCTCGAATGCTTTCGCCGAGCGCTTGCGAGGCGGTGTAGCTATCTGAAGCGTAGATGTCGGGCCGAACGAGCTGCTGGCCACGAATGTCGAGATAGGAGCCGGCCAGCGCCGACGTATAGGTTCGGAAATTGCGTCGGACATGCGCGACCCCGCGAGCGACAGCCTCCCTGCGCAAGTGATGCGCCACCTCTACTACTGCTGTGTTGAGCGCCGCCGAAGCGGACCAAGCGCCGAGATCTGCGCCATTGAAGCGCATCCCGCCCGGCGCCACGTGCAGAAACGCAGCCATGACGATGCTCGCGTTGGCTCGCCCGTAGACCCAATCGTTCTCAGGCAAGCGAGCGACGCGCTCAGCGACGAGCGGATCGTTTGTCCAGCCTGCCAACTCCATGACCGCAGCGAGGTCGGCGGCCGTCGCGACTGTGTCGAACAGGCCTAGAGGAGGGAAGCGCGACGGAATGAGGCGGAACGCGGGAGTTGGCGCGCTCGTGTAGACATCGCTCAACTGAAGACGATGTCCGCGTCTGTATAGGGACTGAAAACACGATCGAGTTCGTTAGGCGGCATGTAGAGACCGCCCCTCGCGGCATCCAGGAACCTCCGGACCGAGAAGAGGCCGTCTTGCGTGCCACTCGCGATCAGATCGATTGGCGGTCGGCCTCCAAAAACTGGCGTGGCGTGCGGCGTGCGCAGCCAAGCGACAGCGTCTCTCTCGCTGTCGTACAACACGCCAAGTGCCTGATGAATTCCGAGCACCAGCGAGATGCGCGTCAGAGTGTCGACATCGAGCGTGATTTCGCGATGTTCGCGAACCGCCTTGATCCAATTGTGAAAGGTCGAACGCGACGGGAGCCCGAGCGCCAACCTGCGCTGCTCCTCCGTGAGCCCCCAAAGATCGCTGATCGCGATGAAGGCCCTCAGGCCAGGTCCGCTCACATGCCGCCTATTCGTCGGCGCGAAGCGCGCAGCATCCAGCTTCGGCGGCTGTTCTTCGGACTGGTTTGGCGTCGCGCGAGCTCGACGCGCCATGCTGAGTTTCCTGTCTCGTTTTGGACATAGTGCAGAATAGGACGGCCATCAAGGGCGCGCGACTGGATCGCTCGCTTGAGAGGTTGCTCGCCGCTCATCGGGAGCGACGCACTTAAAATTGCGATCCAAACGATCTATCCTCATTGCGCCGAACCACGACTGACGCACGTCATTGACTGCGCGGCCCGATGGTGCGGAGTGGGGAATCATGGACCCAGAGCGAGTTAAATTGATCCTGCAGGCGGCCGACCAATTGTCGGACATGGCTAACAAGGTGGCGGCGTTTGCGATCAGCGCTGATCTCGTCCTAATTATTGCGTGCTTGAAAGACATCGCGATTGTGGTGAAAAACAAAACCCTGTGGTTTGAAGTTGGTCTTTTTGTCGGCGGATGTTTCTATGCTTCAATTGTATGGGTTTTTCACTGCAAGGAACTTGAGTTGAGAAATTTAATCCTTGGCGCGGGCCTGCGAGAGGTCTTGGATCCTGTAAACAGTTTGCTCCTTCGGGCGCGGATGGGAGGCATTGCCACGATCACCGCTGTCTCGATGTTTGCGGTTTGGGGGACGGCCAGGGCCTATCGCCAAGAAGCGCGCCAAGCATCGGCCTCTTCGGATCAACGAACCCCTTAGTTGTCTGCAATCGCTACAGAAGCGCCGAGCTAACGAGATCGCACTCATGTCTGAGCCGAATAAGCTGCGCGACCACCCTCGCATTGCCCAGCTCGAGCGGATGGCGGCGCTCGACCCGACGATCGCTGCCGACAAATCGCGCGAGACTCGCGCCGACTTGATCGATCAGATCTCGATGGACGTCTTCGGGGTCACTTACGACGACATCGGTTTTGACGAAGACGATGCTGCGATGTCGGACGCGGATTGGGAGGGGTTTGAGATGCGCTACGCGCTGGCTGAGGGTCCCGATTGGGAACAGGTGAAAGCCTTTCGACAACTGGGCTGGGACGTCAGGGACCAGCACGGTCGGCCGCTGCTCGTATTGCATCACTTCAGCTGGCAGCTCTTGGCGGCGATCCGTGGGGAATTTGGGGCCAAGTTGCCCGGCGAGATTTCCGTCTCAGCGGATGCTTGGGGGGCGGCAATGGAGGCCGAGGCGAAGCAATTCCAGTCCAAGAGCCCGAAGAAGCGCTGAGCCCCCTCCCCGCCTCAGTGTGTTTTCGCTGATTTACACTGAGGGCGATTTCGCATCGTGCCGCTCCTTCGGGTTCAGGGCAAACTATTCGCGAAGACATCCAGCCAAACTAGGTGAATGCCAACATCGAAGGATTTTAACCGTCAGTTGCCCCGATCGTTGAGTATCCAACGTCCTGTTAGCTGCTACCTCCTTCGAAGCGACGACCTGAGCCGTCGTGGTCCCATTGGGTACACTTAGTCGCCATTGCCTCGAATCCCGAATAGATTTGGTCGTCCTTGTTAACCATCCGCACATACTTGACCATTGCATCCACCTCGCGATTGCGCGCCATTGCTTCCGTATCCGCGCAAAATAAGTTGTAAGCCAGCGCATCCTTAATCATTCCGTCGCGATAAAGATAATAAAGCGTATCGTAATTGCTCAACACGATTGCCAGTCTCTGAAATGTATACTCTCCCCCTTCGGGAGTTAACATGGCAAGTGCCGGATGACTATTCGCGATCGCAAGCATGCCAAGTGAGTCTTGGGACTTCAACCGGTCATCAAATTGAAGCGCTAGGCTCACTGACTCGGTCTTGTGGGAGTCTCTCAACTGAGCAGCTGTCAGGACGAGACCAATCCCTGCTAGCAGGACCCCGACCGCCTGACTGGCGTCCACAATCGGCTTACCAAAACGGTTCCAAAGAGTCGTTGACGGCATATGAGGCTTCCAGCTGATCGTGCCTGAAGAATCAATTGTCGGGCGAGAGTCTTGGAGAGGCAACCCGAGTCAGCAGCGGCATCCGAATGGATTCCGCCATGGGTTGAGCAATATGATCGGCCGCGCTCTGAAAACTGAGCGACGCTCCACGCGCTGCGAACGCTCAGTCGCTACTCGTTCGTCCCCTTCAGTGCCTTTCTCTACATTCGCACTCTGGTGGCGCGGCGCGCTCGCGCGTGACGAGAATTCAAGTGAGCCTTCCCACACCATCCACGGGAATGGCGCGGCTGGCTTGGCTCGGCGAGAGGTAAGAAGCTCGTTAGTCAATCGCAAATCATCGGCAAATCATCGGTTCGCTTGGCTTGGTTACGTCGGCGACTTGGTGTTCACTACAATGAGACGGCGATGGAGCCTCATCCCAAGCCTAACGTGACGAGAGTGGGTGCCCACGGGCGTCACGCTAGCGTGCACAAGAGTCGCGTCATGGGCTCGATGGAGGTCGATCATGAACAGATTCTCGCTCGTCATCTGCCTCGTCACAGCCGTCGTCCTCGGCTCATGCGCAAGTACGGACCATAGTGCTGCGCTCTCCTTGGGGAACGCCGGAGTCACCGCGACGCAGGCGCTGTCAGAGCAGACCTCCAGCATGGGCCAAACAGTGAGCGAGCTAAGTCCTTGGTGGGGCGTCCGCAACGCGCTCGCCTGCGCGGCCGTCATAGCCGAATTGAGGTCCGGCTGTTTGGCTGGCGCGACCGCTGCGCCCAATCCAGCATTGGCCGATCGCGTCTCACAGATCTCCGCCGTGATAACCAAGCGCAAAATTGCTCTAGATACTCTTAATCAGGCCTACGCCGCCTTCGTTGACTTAGCCAAATACAACGGCGGTCATGAGGCTTCCGCTGCGCTCGCGACGTCTTTTGGAAAGGTAAACTCCTACGTTACGGCGGCCTCGGCCTTGGTCCCTGGGGGCCAGGCGGCGCCGGTAATCAGCACCACTATCGGCGACATCGCGGACCGGGCTGTGGCTTTTGCCGCCGATAGTAAGCAGAACCGTCAGATCATCGCCGCCAGCAAAGACCTGCGTGTCGCCGACGACGCGATGTTCAAGGGCCTGATGCTGGAGCGCGACGCGACCGCCAGCCTGCTGGTAACCTTGCAAGGCGAGAGGGCCGCCTTGGACGCAAGCGCCCTTGCGGCGGGCCTCATCGCGCCCGCCGATGTCCTGGGTCCGATTATCAATCAAGCCTATCCCGGCATGAAGGTCGCCTCCCCGCCGGCCGCCAACGGCGACGTGATCATGGCGGCGGCCAAGAACGCCCTGGCTGACCAGGCTCAAACCGCGACCGCCTCGGCTCCAAAGAGCTACGACGACGCGTTGGCTGT
Organism: Caulobacteraceae bacterium; assembly: GCA_050729395.1. GTDB lineage: Bacteria > Pseudomonadota > Alphaproteobacteria > Caulobacterales > Caulobacteraceae > Acaudatibacter. The sequence continues at coordinate 7,722 of JBOHLC010000186.1, read as the reverse complement.
GTTGCGCGACCTCTCGGCCCAGCACCAAAAACTAGAGACCAAGCAGCCGCTAGACCTCACGCAGATCGATTCGGGGATCTCCAATCTTCAAGCCGACATGACTCAAATGAGCCCGGCGTCGCCCGCTCCAAAGACGGCTGCAACACAGTAACTCACTTCGGCCTAGCCCCGGAGCCCAACAAGCGTGCCGATTAAATCCAAGGAAACGCCCATGTCCACGCCTGCAGACCGCCTAACCGCCATCCAGGCTATCTATCTGGACGCGATAGGCAACGAGACGAGTGACCTGGCTAAAGCCCAGACCAACGCCGATGTCGCCGCCATTCAGGCTAACGTCGCGAACGCCCAGCTCATCTACTACACGGCCGAGGCCGCTGCCCTAACGAACAACGCTCCCGACGTCGAAGCCGCATATACGGACGCCACGACCGCGCTCAACGGGGTCAAACAAGCGAGAGCCGCCTCCGCCGCCATTCCGACCCTGTTAGGCGCTCTGAACAACGCTACCAGCGCGGCGACAAATCTGCTGCAAACGGCGAAGTCTGCGGGGGCTTAAGCCAATGTGTTCCGCTTGGCGCGCTCGTGTGCGCGAACCGCTCGCGTCGCTCTTCACATCGAATTGGCGGTGTCATCCGCGCTAAGCGTCCAACCAGGGAGGATTCAATCCGTGACAACCGTCCGTCACTCAACCGGCCGTATCGTGCTTGCCATCACCGCAGCCATGATGCTTGCCTTGGCCAGTCCAGTTACCGGATGGTCAACCGCCAGCGCTCAAAACGCCGTAACCAATACGGCTGCTCCAGCGACCGCACCCCCATCCGCACCCGCACCGGCGCCCGATGCGAAGACTCCCGGCGTTGCGCCTGCGGTGGCCTCTACAACCGCTACGCAACGCGGTTCAGACTCGACCAGCATTCCCGGCAAGGCGCCTCAGGGGTTCGTCCTCGTCGTTATTGGGCTGCTTGTAGTCTTGGGGTTCGTTGCCATCGGGAAAATCAACGGCGCGCTCGCGAAGGATGTTAATTGGTCGCTTGCCAACGCGCTTTCCGAAGACGTTAACATGCCAGCTATGGATTCTAACAAGAATCCAATTATGGTCAATGGGGCGGCAGTTCTCGTTCCAACTCTCGTGGCGAGCACAAGTCGGTTGATAGCGCTCTACGGACTGTTCGCAATACTTTTGCTGTATCTTGGGTTTGGCGGCTTTATACTCTACGATCTCGGCACTGGTCAAAACCTTCCGGCGAATCTCGGACAGGTGCAGGGCTTTCTCCTCAGCGGATTGACTCTGTTTGCGCCGTATCTGGTCAATCAATTTGCCGGTGTTTTCTCGAGTCTAGCAGCGAGGCAGTAGGGATGGTTTGGCCCTGGTCTCTATAGCAGCGCTACTCGTCGCGCCGCGAACTTGATGGCTCAGACTGGGACTTGGAAGGTGGAGACAGCGCATGCCGATAACCCTGACTGGACGGCTGTTGTGTGCTTCTCAGCACGCCTATTCGATCGGCGGGACAAGCGGCGTCACGCGGCCATCGCCTGCGACGCCCGCACCACCTCCCTCGACCCTCGTCGGATACTTGTGTGACCCACCTTGCTTTATCGCCGGCGGCGCTGGAATCAACGCTGCGCTGGTTGGTGAGACAGCAACCGAGATCATCGTTGCTTTCCGCGGCACTGAGCCGTTCGACAGCCCAGATCGCGCCCAGATGGTTCTCGATTGGGCTAACGACCTCAATGCGATCCTGGTCAACGATCCTGACATGCCAGGCGCCGTGCATAGCGGCTTCTTGGGCGCGCTCAACGGTCTGTGGCCGCTGGTGTCGCAGCAAGTCGGGGCGAAACTGCAAGCCAGCCCCGGCAAGCCACTATACCTAACCGGCCACAGTAAGGGTGGGGCGATGGCGTCCTTGGCCGCCATGCGCTGTGTCAGGACCTTTGGCGGCGTGACACCCTATGTTTGCACTTTCGCCGCCGCCCGTCCTGGCGATCCAGCCTTCGCCACAGGCTACGCCGCCGCCGTGCCCCACAGCACTCGGTATGAGTTCCAAGACGACATCGTACCGCACCTGCCGCCTGAAGACGCACTGATCGAACTTCTCAAAAAAGTACCCTCCTTCAGCACAACAGCCGCCACGCTCAATCCCGGCTACGCGTCTGTCGGAATGCTGGCGTTCATCAATTGGGAAAAACAAATCGTCGGCGACTCCCCGGCGCTGCAGGTCGAGCGACTCGGCCATCTCGTCAGCGAAATGTTCGCGCTGGGTGGGTTTGATAAAATCATCAACGACCACCCGATCGATGCCGGCTCTGGCTATGCGAGCGCGATCTGTCCAGGGATATGGACACAGGCGGTCGCGGCCTAAGACGCGCATGAAATCAGCGGCGGCCGGACGCCGCAGCAACCGAAGGTCCCTTTGGTCAAAAAGAGCTGGGGCTGAACTTAAGTGAAGAACGCGCCGGCGGCCGTGGCCGATTGCCAAGTTCATTGGTGAGAAGGCCCCCGCGCCGTCGGCGAAGGCATCGCGAAACGGAGGTGTGGAAATGGCGACACTCGTCGTGTGTTTGGACGGAACCAACCAAATCAAGCTGCAGCCTCACCCAAGTAACATCGCCAGGGTATTTGACACCCTGGGGGGTGTCGCGGTTGATGCGGGCAATGGCTCGTTCGAGACCGAGATAGCGGGGCCGCCTGGCTCAGTCGGCAAGTACCTTCCCGGTGTCGGCACACAAGGCGATCCGGTGCTGAGGTTTCTGGGGAATGCCTTCGGCAACGGGATCGCCGAACCAATCATCCGCGGATACACATTCCTCTCTCGCAATTATGATGCTGGGGATGAGATCATCATCACAGGCTTCAGCCGCGGCGCCACGGCCGCCCGCGCGCTAGCCGGTTTAGTTGCGACGCAGGGATTGTTGAACAAAACGCAATACGATCCCAACGACAAGACGACTGCTTATTTGCGCGCGATCGCGGCTTGGTACGACTACCGCGCACCCAACCCCGAGCTCGCCGATCAAGAACGATTGGGACTGATTGGAGGAACTCTCGGCCCGGTTCCGAAGCTGAATGCTGGCGACTATAGGGCGCCCCCCGTCATTCGGGCCGTAGGCGTGTTTGACACCGTCAGCTCGTTGGGCCTTCCGAGTTTGAACTCGAATGGGGATGCGGTTTTCGACTTTTCGATCTGCGATACGGTCCTGAACAACGACATTCAGAACGGGTTCCACGCCCTTGCCGCCGATGAGACCCGCGATCTCTTCAGCCCGACCTTCTGGGCGGTGCGAGACGGGGTTGTCCAACAGGTCTTTCCTGGCTGCCATTCAGACGTTGGCGGAGGTTTTCCCAATCGCGGACTGTCCGACGGCGCTCTGGAGTGGATGCTCACTCAGCTCGAGGAAGTTGGACTTAGTTGCGACCGGACCAAATTGAACCCGGCCCTGGCCCCTAACCCACTGGATCTGGCTCAAGACGATGGGGCAACCTTTCCATTCGTGCTGACCCCACGAAGCGCACGCGCGTTCCCGGACAGCGCCACGGCGAGCAATTCCCTTATCGGCCGTTGGAACAATTTGACCGAGATGCTGCCATCGCTCAGGCCATCGCCCTACAAGGCGACCGGCACCTATGCGGATGGTCGGCCGTTGAATTAGCTCGTAATCCTATGCTTGCACGGATGCCACGCCGCTGAGGAGCGTCAAGTCAAACGCGCCCCAAGACGATGAGACGGGGATCCACCGCAGTTGATCACTTTGATCGGCGATCGCGATTCTCAGTGTCTATGTGCATTTTCACACTCTCACGGCGTCTTTTGCGTATTTCGCGTGATGTCGCGAGCGTCGCCGCTTCAACCCAGCCGCGATCTTCGCCGCCTTCTTGATCGCCGGCTTGAGCTTGGCGGGCGTGATGAGATCCCTTGCCCCGGGATCGATGAGACCCACAGCGCCTCCCTCGCCTTTCGCCTGCGCGCCCCGCACTTGAGCTTCGTCGCGATAGGTCCCATCGGTGACTTTCCATCTATCGCCGCTAAGCTCCCAGCTCTTTCGGAGGATCCAGCCAAACCTTGTGCCTCCCCCGAGACCCTGCAAGGCGTGAAGAGCCTGCCCTCGCGGGCTAGGGCGCCTTGCCGACCCTGCCGAAGCGGCCAATTTCATCCGCGAACAGTTCGATTGAAGAGCTTGGTTTGTCCCGCTAAGCTGAAGGCGCCGCGGGCGGAAAAGACCCAGTCGCCCCGGCGGCTTACCCTGAACAATGGAACGGCTCGGCCCCAAGCCGGGCCGTTTCTTTTATGCCTTTAGCGCTCCGCCTACCTCAAGCGCGCCGACCGACTGCTCGCCAACGCCGTATGTCTTGGTCATGCGCCCAGGTTAACGAGCTGTCTCCAGTCGCAGTGTCTCTGTTTCGATCTGCACGATCGCGCCGCACGATAGCAAAGACGGCGAACTCATCTGCGAGTGGTTGGATCGGAGGGGTGTCGTCAGGCCACGCGCGCCATGAAGGGGGGCCGGGGAAGGGCGCGCTGCCCGCGCGTCGGAATGTGTCGCCATCGGGGCTCGTTCCGGAAGCAGGCCATTGGGAGGTCGGCGATGAAGCAAGACTTCACATTCCAAGACTGGCCAGGCGCCGCAATCCCATGAAACCTCCCGCCCGCCCCTCGCGTTGAAGGCTGGCACGCCCACGGCTCGGCTTGTTTGGGCGCTTATGGTTAGCCGAAGTTGAGGTGGGCGTGGACGACCCGGCGAGCTTGCTCTCGATCGAACTGCGCACAGCGCTTGTCGTCGCCGAGACGGCGAGCTTCAGCCGAGCGGGGCGGCAACTGGGCGTCCAGCAGTCCACCGTCAGCCGCCGCGTTCGCGACCTCGAGGACCGGGTCGGTGTCTCCCTGTTCGAACGCTATTCCCACGGGGTGCGGTTGACTGGAGCGGGAAGCGCTTTCCTCGATCACGCGTCCCGAACGCGCGATACGCTGGCAACGGCGCTGGCCGAGGCCCGCGACGCGGGCGCGGCGCAGACCGGACGACTACGGTTGGGATTCGTATGGTCATTCACCGCCGGCGTGGCGCGCGAGATCGTCGCGTCCTTTAGGACGCAGAACCCAGGCGTCCGGTTGCAGCTCACTGAACTCGGTGCCGCCGAGCTCCTCAAACGGACCCTAGCGCGGCAGATCGACTGCGCCTGGATCGTGCGCTGGCGCGATCTCGACCCGGCGCTGGAGGTCGAGCCGCTGTGGAGCGAGGCGCTCCACCTCGCCGCCAGCGCCGCCAAGGCGCTGACCGATCCCCAGGACTGGGACGTGCTCGGGCGCGAGCCCTACGTCTGCCGCGCAAGCGAGGAATGGCGCAACTTCCAAAGCCATCTGGACGCAATCGATGGGCCGAAGATGGACATCCACGCCCATGACTGTTCGCAGGAGAGCCTGCTGTCGCTGGTCGCGGCGGGCGACGGGATCACCATCCTCTGCGAGAGCATCGCGGGCCTAGGCCACCCCGGGGTCACCTTCGCGCCGATGAGCGATCCGAGGGCCAGGCTGGAGATCTGCGTCATCTGGCGGCGCGAGACCGACAATCCCGCCCTGCGCCGCTTCCTGGCGCTCAGTCGCTCGTGGCTCTCCGAACACCGTCCTGCTCCGCCGGCGACCTCCGCGAGCGGCTGAAGCCCGATCGGTGGCCATGAACCGGGCGAGCATGGGGGCGATGAGGCGCGCCGGCTCGATCGCCTGGCCGGTCTCGCGTCCCAGCGCCTCGGCGTAGGCGACAAGGTCGCGGTGCACGCCGGCCGGGAGTTCGAGGGTGAGCTTGACCGGCTTGTCATCGCAGAGCGCCCCGAGCTTCAGTTTGGCCAAGGCCGCCTCCTCATCCGCGGTAGGGTTCGAGGACCAGGTCGCGGGTGACCAGGACCCGAACCGGAAACCCCGGCCGGATGGTGATCGTCGGCTGGACGTTCAGCGAGCGGCTGACGACCTGCTGGCCGACCTGGTTGATCCCCTGGGACGCGCCCTGACGGATCGCCTGGGCGAGGTTGTTCTCCGTGTTGCTCGTTCCGGCCTCGGCCCCGACGCTCAGGACGGTGGAGAGGATGGCGGCTTTGAACAGCGTGCCCCAGTGGTTGTTCACCCGGTCCTGGAGACCGGCGTAGCCCGCCGGGTCGGCGTCCGGTTGGCGCTCGAGCACGATCGAGCGGCCGTTGGGGAAGATCAGGCGCGTCCACACCAGGAGCGCGCGCGACTGGCCGAAAGTGATTTGCGCGTCGTATTGGCCGACAAGACGCGCGCCCTGCGGAACGAGCAGCGTCTTGCCGGTGGGGCTGTCGTAGACGTCTTCGGTCACCTGGGCGGTGACCTGGCCGGGAAGATCCGAACGCAGGCCGGTGAGGAGCGCGGCGGGAATGACCGCGCCGGCCTGCAGCACGTAGGGGCTCGCCGGTGCCTGAACACGGTCCGGACTGGTGGTCCGGCGGTCGACGGCGCCGGTGAGGAAGGCGAGCTTGTGGTCTTCGGCCGGAGCGCTGGCGCCGCTGGATGAGGATGGCGGCTGGACGGCCCCAATGGCCGCGCCGACGGCGTCGGCGATGGATCCAGGCGCGGTGGTGGCAAAGAGGTGGCTGTCGCGCGCCGCGTCCCGCGCCTGGGCGGCCTGCTGTTGCGCCGCGTCCAGATCCGTCGTTCCCGTCGCGGCCGCCTGGCCGCCGGCGCCGACAATCGGCCGCCCGAGATCGCCCGGAAGCGGCGGCCCAAGCTGGGGGACACCCTTGGGGAGCGCGCCGTAGTCCTTGGGCAGGTTGGCGAGGCCGTCGGGCGTGGTGCGATTGTTGGTGTTGTAGAGTTCGGACCGGGTGGTCTGATGGGAGGGCCGCAGGGCGAAGAACAGCGACCCGCCGATGCCAACCGTCGCGACGGCGCCAAGACCCACCAGCACCTTGCGCGAGAGGCGCATCACCGGCGCGCGGGCGGAGCGAAGCCGCATTTCGCTGAGCGGGCGGTCGCCGGAAGTTCCTTGACCGGCGTCGCTCATGACCTCGGCCGCCCGTCCGTGCGCACGATGCGCACCTTCTGCTGATGCTTGCCGCCGAGGCGCAGTTCCGCCGCCGCGAACAGCCTGTCGACGATCATGTGGTCGCCGCGAACGCGGTAGTTGACGAGCTGCGCGCCGCCTTCGGTCCCGATCACCCACAGGGGAGGCATCTCGCCCTGACCGATGCCGGCGGGGAACTCGATGAACACCTGGCGGCCGTCGTCGAAAGCGCGCAGAGGCCGCCAGGGCGGTTTGTCGCCTTCGATGCGGTAGCGGAAGTTGAGCGCATTGAGGTCGACGCCCGCGGCGATCGGCGCTGCGGCGTCCGCCTCGGCGTTCTCGGCGCGCAAGGCGATGAGCTGGTCTTGCGGATAGGCCCAGGAGACCGAGGCCATGTAGGTCCGCTCCGCCGAGTGGAGCTCCAGGTGATAGGTGCGCCGGTCGGTGTTGATGACGAGGTTGGTCGAAAGATCGGGCCGCGTCGGCTTGACCAGGATGTGGACGCGCCGGGTCGGACCAGCGCCGCTATCGGTATCGCCGATGATCCAGCGCACGGTGTCGCCGGCGGCGACCGGACCCGAACCGGTGAGCCGTTCGCCGGGCTCGAGGGCGATGTCGGTGACCTCGCCCGGCGCGGCGTAGAGCTGATAGAGGGCGCCGTCGGAGAAAGGATAGACCTGGACGGCGTTGATGTAGCCCGCCCGCGTCGGCTGGACC
>JBOHLC010000185.1:0-17001 GCA_050729395.1 Caulobacteraceae bacterium | reverse complement strand
AGCATCCACTCCGGCTCGTTCTTCTTGGCCGAGATGAAGCGCACGGTAGCCTCGCTCAGGCCCCTGGGCGCGAACTCCTGCTCGATCTCGCTGACGAAACCGTGCTTGTAGCTTTCAAGGTCGGCGACCTTGCTGAGGGTCTGCTGGACGGCCGCCATCAGGCATACTCCTTTCGCCGCGCGGCGTGGCGCTCGAAGGCCTCGGCCCAGGCCTCGCCGCAGCGGCGCCAGTCGGCCTCGCTCGATTCCCAGCCGCCACTGACGCGGATCGAGCACGCGGCCAGGTCCGGCCGGCCCATGGCCTCGACCACCCGGCTGGCCTTGACCTTGCCAGAGGAACAGGCCGCGCCCGCGCTCACCATCACCCCCGCCAGATCGAGAGCCATCACCTGGACTTCCGATGAGAAGCCCGGCGTGGCCACGCACAGGGTCTGGGCGAGGCGCGGAGCGCCCTTGCCAAGGACGATCGCGCCGGCCCGCGCCATGCGCTCGGCCAGCTCGTCGCGCCACGCGGTCTGGATTTCGCCGTTCGGAAGGTCGGCCAGGGCCGCCGCCGCGGCCGCGCCGAAACCGGCGATGCCGGAGAGATTTTCGGTGCCGGGCCGCCGCCCGCGCTCCTGCCCACCGCCGTGCATTCGCCGACTTATCGCAGTCGTTTCGCCTACGATCAGCGCGCCAACACCTTGCGGCCCGCCGAGCTTGTGAGCCGAGAGCGCCAGGGTGTGCGCGCCGAGCGCCGCGAAATCGAGCGGGGCCTTGCCGGCCGCCTGGACGGCGTCGACGTGCAGCCAGCTGCCGGCCTCGCGCGCCATCCGCGCCGCGGCCGCCACCGGCTGGACCACACCGGTCTCATTGTTCGCCGCCATCAGGCACACGAGCGGCCGTCCGCCGCGCGCCAGGGCCTCTTCCAGCCAGTCGAGATCGGCCACGCCGCGGACATCCACCGGCCAGACCTCGACCGCCGCCCAATGCGCGTGCGCGCCCGCCCAGACGCTGTCGTGCTCGGTCGCGCCGACGATGATCCGTTCGCGACCATCCGCCCGGGCGCTTTCCATGGCCAGGGCGTTGGCTTCCACGCCGCCGCTGACGAAGGTGACCGCCGAGGGCGCGGCCCCGGCAAGCTGGGCCACCTCGGCCCGCGCCCGTTCCACCTCGGCCCGCGCCTTGCGCCCTGCCGCGTGGGTCGAAGACGGATTGGCCCCGATGTCCAGGGCGGCCGTCGCCGCCGCCTTGGCCCGAGGCCGGATCGGCGCGGTGGCGTTGTAATCGAGATAGACGCTCATGCGGCACGCTCGTGGCCCGGATGGTCGCGCGTCACCCGCCCGGCGATGACGTCGGCCAGGGACACTCCGGCGAGATAGGTCTCGATCTGACGGCCGGTTTCGGCCCACAGGTCGTGCGTCAGGCAGCGCGCGCCGCCCTTCATGCAGCCGGGACCCACGCCCATGCAGCGCGTGGCGCGCAAAGGCTCGTCCACGGCCGCGACCACCTCGGCGATGCTGAGGGCGCCGGCCTCGCGGGCCAGCCGGTAACCGCCGCCAGGGCCGCGCACCGAGCGCACCAGGCCGCGTCGGCGCAGGCGGGAGAACAGCTGCTCGAGGTAGGGCTTCGAGATCTGCTGAGTCTCGGCGATCGCGGCGAGCGGCGTCGCCCTTCCGCCCTGTCGGCTGGCCAGGTCGGTCATGGCCATGACCGCGTATCGTCCCTTGGTGCTGAGCTGCATGACGCGTCCGCCGAGGTTTTTCTCGCTTTCCGAGGCCGCCTTTTGGTAAAAGCCGCCGCCGCGAGAGTTCGGTCCTGCCGGATCGACGAAGCGCATCTAGTAAGACCAAGCGCGCTAGTCAACTATTCGCCCCCGCATGAGACGAAAAGGACCCCCCTTTGCCTGAATTGGTTCTGCCAGGCAGCGCCGGGCGCATCGAGGCCCGCTACTCCCCGCGCAAGGACGACACCGCGCCCATCGCCCTCATCCTCGCTCCGCACCCCAAGGCCGGCGGCCATATGAACCATCCGGTCGCGGTTCAGCTCTTCCACCTATTCATGACCCGCGGCTTCAACGTCCTGCGCTTCAACTACCGGGGCGTCGGTCGCAGCCAGGGCGAATTCGACCAGGGGATCGGCGAGCTGGCCGACGCGGCCACCGCGCTCGATTGGCTGCAGGCGACCAATCCCGCCGCCTCGCAGTGCTGGGTGGCCGGCTTCGATTTCGGCTCGTGGATCAGCATGCAGCTTCTGATGCGCCGGCCGTAGACCGATGGCTTCATCACGGTCTCGCCGCCGACGAACATGTACGACTTCAGCTTCCTCGCCCCCTGTCCGGCCTCGGGTCTCTTCCTGCACGGCGCGGCCGACTCCGTGGTGCCGCACCCGGAAGTCGAGAAGGTGGTGGCCAAACTGCGCACGCAGAGGGGCATCGTCATCGACTATGAGCTGGTCGAGGGCGGCGGCCATTTCTGGAGCGACAACCTCAACGAGGTCGAAAGGCGTGTCGGCGCCTATCTGGACAAGCGGCTGGAGGCCGAGCCGGCTTGACGCCGGCCCCCGGCGCCCGCTAGCAGGGCCATCGTGACCGGTCGCGTCGCCATCGCCCGCGCCTATTACCGCTCGCCCATCTAGCGAGCGGCCGGTCAGTCATGCCCGCCGCCCACCGGTCGGCGGCGCTCCCCAAGGAGACGGTCTCCGACTTCGACACGACAAGGAGCCGTCCAATGAACCCCAGACCTGACTTCAAACCGCGTTCGGACCTCGTCCGCACTCTCCTCGAGCGCGGGCATGTCTATCAGGCGACGGATCTCGAGGGTCTCGACGCGGCCGCGCTCAAAGGCCCGATCAGCGCCTACATCGGCTTCGACGCCACGGCCGAGAGCCTGCACGTCGGCAGCCTGACCCAGATCATGACCCTGCGCCGCCTCCAGCAAGCCGGGCATCGGCCGATCGTGCTCATGGGCGGGGGGACGACCAAGGTCGGAGATCCATCGGACAAGATGAGCCAAAGGCCGATGCTGAGCGATGCGACCATCGCCGCCAACATCGCCGGCATCCGCCGCGCCTTCGCCCCGTTCCTCGCCTTCGGCGACGGGCCGACGGACGCCATCATGCTCGACAACGCCGAGTGGCTGGAAAAGCTCGGCTACATCGAGTTCCTGCGCGACTACGGCGTCCATTTCACCATCAACCGGATGCTGAGCCTGGAGTTCGTCAAGAGCCGGATCGACAACGAGCTGTCGCTGACCTTCCTCGAATTCAACTATGTGCTCATGCAGGCGGTCGACTTCCTCGAGCTCAACCGCCGCCACGGCTGCACTCTTCAGTTCGGCGGCTCCGAGCAGTGGGGCAACATAGTCAATGGTGTCGACCTCATCCGCCGGGTGGCCGCGGCCGAGACGTTCGGGGTGACCACGCCGCTGGTGACCACGGCGGCCGGCGCCAAGATGGGCAAGACGGTCGCCGGCGCGGTGTGGCTCAACCCCGAGCTGCTTGGTGCCTATGACTACTGGCAGTTCTGGCGCAACACCGAGGACGCCGACGTCGGCCGGTTCCTCAGGCTGTTCACCGATCTGCCGCTCGGCGAGATCGCTCGCCTCGAGGCGCTCGGCGGGGCCGAGATCAATGAGGCCAAGAAAGTTCTGGCCACCGAGGCGACCGCGCTGCTGCACGGACGCGAGGCGGCCGAGGCGGCGGCTGGCGCGGCCCGGGCGGCGTTCGAGCAGGGGCGCCTTTCGGACGACCTGCCCACCGTCGAGGTCGCCGCCGACGCCCTGGCCGTCATGTCCAATACGGCGCTGATGGTGCTGGCGGGCTTCGCCAGCTCAAACGGCGACGCGCGACGGCAGATCGCCGGCGGCGGATTCCGCATCGACGGGGTCAAGGTGGCCGACGCCAATGCGCCGGTGAAGCTCGTCGGCCCGGAGGCCGAATTGCGCAAGGGCAACGCGCGTAAGCGCCTGCTGATCGTTAGATAGAAGGAGCGGACCAGATGAGCGGAGAGGTTAAGGTTGGCGACAAGGCGCCCGGTTTCGAACTGCCGGGCGCGGACGGGCCGGTGAGCCTGAGCGCGCTCAAGGGCAAAACGGTCGTGCTCTACTTTTACCCCAAGGACGACACCTCCGGCTGCACGGCCGAGGCCCAGGGGTTCACGGCCGCGTCCGACGATTTCACCGCCGCCGGCGCGGTGGTGGTCGGCGTCTCCAAGGACTCGGCTGCCAGCCACCAGAAGTTCAAGGCCAAATATGGCCTCTCCCCCCTCCTCGGTTCGGCCAAGGACGACGATGTCGTCGAGCGCTATGGCGCGTGGGTCGAAAAGAGCATGTACGGGCGCAAGTACATGGGCATCGACCGCTCGACCTTCCTCATCGACGGCGCGGGCGTCGTGCGGAGGATCTGGCGCAAGGTGAAGGTCGGCGGCCACGTGGCCGATGTGCTCGACGCGGCGCGCGGCCTTGAAAACGCCTAAAGCTCGGCTCTGGCGCGCAAGCCCCGTCGGCGTTAAGGATTGAGGGCCGCGGGGCGAACGCACGGCGGCGACCCTTGAGTACAGGAAGGCCTCCGCATGTTCAGTAAGCCGCAAAATCCGCAACCCGCTCCCCCGACGCCAGCCAACGGCGCCAATGGCGACGCCCAGCTCCGCGCCCAGACGCCCACCAAGAGAACGCCGTCGCTGATCGCCACGGACCTCAAGCTCGAGGGCAGCATCACCGGGGGGACCGAAGTGCAGGTCGACGGCTCGATCACCGGCGACGTGCGCGTGGAGCGGGTCACTGTCGGCGAGGGCGGCCATGTGGAAGGCGGCGTCTTCGCCGAGGCGGTCGAGGTTCGCGGTCGCGTCTCAGGTTCGATCACGGCCAAGCAGGTGCGCCTCTATGGCGCGGCCCACGTCGAAGGCGACATCACCCACGAGCAGCTGTCGATCGAGACCGGCGCCTTCTTCCAGGGCCGCTCGCTGCGGCTTCAGCGCGCCGCGCCACAACCCCAGATCAGCAAGCCCGCGCCACGTCCCGAAGCGGTCGATCTTTCCGAACAGCGGGCCGCCCCCGCGGCCTGACCCCGGGACATTCGTCAGGGGCCAAGGAACCGACGACCCTCCACGGGGTTCACGGGCGGCTGATCCGAAAAAGGAGCGCCGACCATGATCCGCAAAGCGCGCGCCGCCTGGCGCGGAACCGGCCGCGATGGCGAGGGCGACCTCACCACCGATTCCGGCGTGCTGTCGCAGACGCCCTATTCGTACAAGACGCGGTTCGAGAACGAGCGCGGGACCAATCCCGAGGAGTTGATCGCCGCCGCCCACGCCGGCTGTTTCACCATGGCCCTGGCCTTCGCGCTGCAGCAGGCGGGCTATGAGCCAACCGAGCTTTCGACAGAGGCGGCAGTCAGCCTCGATCCCGAGAATGGCGGCTTTCGCATCAGCCGCTCGGCTCTCACCCTGCGCGCCAGCGTGCCGGGCTTGGACCAGGAGACCTTCGACAAGCTGGCCAGGGGCGCCGAACAGAACTGCCCGGTATCCAAGCTGTTCAAGGCGGAGATTAGCCTGGACGCGACCCTGGTTTGAGCGGGGACGCAACGTCCCCATATCGCTGCGTCGGCCCGTAAACGCCCCGTGGGGGATCGTCTAACCGGTAGGACCCGTGGCTCTGAACCACGAAATGTAGGATCGTAGCCTACTCCCCCAGCCACCGCGCCACGCGGGGGTGACCGCCAGCCTATCTTCCTGCCGGCCAGAAGGGGACAAGCATGGGCGTGGTTCGCTTGTAGCCGGCGTAGGCCTGCTCGCCCAGTTCTTGGCTTAGAAAGCGCTCCTCCAGCCGGGCCTTCAGAAAAACGCCGAGAATCAGGATCGCCGCGCCGATCAGGTTCGCTAACTGTCCAACGTCGATCGCCAGGGCGACGGCGGCCAGAATGAGACCGGAATAGATCGGGTGGCGCACGAGCCGGTAGGGTCCCGCGCGGATGATCACGTGATCTTCCTTGCGGGTCACGGCGCCGGACCAGAGATCGCCAAGCGTGATCCTCGCCCACCACGTGAAGGCGAGACCGGCGACCGCGGCCAGGGTGGCGATCCAACTTGCCCAGCCGGGCAGCGTCCAAAGCGGCGCGCCGCCGTAGAGGGGGCTCAACTTCGACGAGCCGAAGAAGAGCAGTAGAGCGCCGAGCGACATTGGCACAAGGTAGACGAGGCTTTCCGCCAGGGGCGGCCGGCTCGCCACGCGTCGGGCCCAGAGGGCCGCGACCACCCACGAGAGCGCCCATGCATCCCAACATGCGAGAGTGACGGTAAGGCCGGTCATGTCACCGCCGCCGTCTCGATCCGCGAGCCCGCGGTCAGCGTCTTGTGAACAGGGCAGCGTTCGGCAATGTCCATCAGGCGAGCGCTCTGCTGCTCGTCCAGAGGACCGAATAGCTCGATCCGGCGGCGGAAAAGATCGCGCGGCGTCGCGCTGGTCTGGACCTCGTGGATGACCTCGACCTCGACCCGCTCCAGCGGCCAGGCTTTGCGATCGGCATAGAGGCGCAGGGTGAGCACGGTGCATTCGGCGAGGGCCGCGGCCAGGAGTTCGTGCGGCGCGGGCCCCGTCCCCGTCCCACCGGCCGAGACCGGCTCGTCGCCAACGAAGTGCTGCCCGCCGACCTCGATCTCGACCTGCAGCTCGCCAGGACCGCGATCGCGCACCCGCGCCGGAGCGCCGGTCCGGGAGATGTCGTCAGCCATGGCCGTGTCTCCTCACTTGCGGGAACTCAGTTTCGCCGGACTCGGCAAGATCGAAGCCGAAGCGCGCGAAGCCGGCTTCCATCTCGGGGCTTAACGGGGCCTCGATGTCGATGAGGCCACCGCCCGGATGCGGGATGGCGAGCCGGCGAGCGTGCAGCTGGAGTTTCAAGGGGCCCGACGCCTCGAGCGAGGCAGGCGTGTTGTATTTCGGATCGCCGAGGATCGGATGGCCGAGCGCCAGCATGTGGGCGCGCAGTTGGTGGGTGCGCCCGGTCAGGGGCCGCAGAGCCATCCAGGCGGCGCGTGGGCCGGCGCGGGAGACGGTGGCGTACAAGGTGACCGCCCCTTCCGCGCGCGCATCCCTGGCCGCGACGGGCGTCACCACTTCGCGGTCGCCGACGCCGACCTTGGCCAGCGGCACGTCGACGACGCCCCGAGCAGGCTTGGGATTGCCGGCGACCAACGCCCAATAGGTCTTCTCCGCGCGCCGTTTGGCGAAGGCGCCGGAGAGCTTGGCCGCCGCATTGGGAGTCTTGCCGAGGGCCAGCACGCCCGACGTATCGCGGTCGAGCCGATGGGCGAGTCGCGGCCGATCCGGGCCCTCCCCCCAGGCCGCGAGCAGGCGGTCGACGTGCCGGCTGGTCTTGGTCCCACCCTGGACCGCCAGGCCCGCCGGCTTGTTGAGGATCAGCACCTCCTCGTCCTCGTAAAGCACGAGCGAGCGGGCGAAGGCGACGTCCGCCTCGCTCAGGCCGGCTGGGCGGGCTGGCGCGGCATCCGGCAGTGGCGGCACGCGCACGTACTGCCCGGCTGTCAGCCGGGTATCGGCCTTGACCCGCCCCCCGTTGACGCGCAGCTGGCCGCTGCGGGCGAGCTTGTGGATCTGGGTCTGGCCGAGGTGCGGCCAGCGCCTGCGCAGCCAGCGGTCAAGGCGCACGCCGTCCTCGCCGGTCCCGACCGTCAGCGTCTTCACCTCGCCCATCGTCGCCATATAGGTCGCGTTGGCCGACTCCGTCATCCGCCGATGCGAGCCGCGAGCGCGGCCAAGTCGGCCGGCGGCGGCGCCTCGATGCGCCGCTCGCCGCCCGCGGGGTGCGGAAAGGCCAGAGCGGCGGCGTGCAGCATCAGGCGTGGGACCGCCGCTCCGCCGAGCACGAGCGCGCCGCCGTAGCGGGCGTCGCCGGCGATCGGCCGGCCGATCGAAGCCAGGTGCACACGGAGCTGATGCATGCGCCCCGTGCGCGGAGAGAGCTCGACGAGGGCGGCGACGCCGTCGGCCGCGAGCGTGCGGTAGCGCGTGAAGGCGTCCTGGGCGCCAGGCGTGTCCGGCGCGGCGACCTCGACATAGGCTTCACGGCCCACGTCGCGGCGGACAAGCGCGCGCTCGATGATCCCAGCGGCGGGGTCCGGCGCGCCAGGCGCGACGATGGCCAGGTAGGTCTTCTTCACCTGGCGAGCCATCATCGCCTTGCCGAGGAAGGCCGCCGCCGGCTGGCTCCGCGCCGCCAGGATGACGCCGGAGGTGTCGCGGTCCAGGCGATGGACGAGCCTCGGCTTCACCCCACTTGGCTTGGCGAAGGCCGCCAGCAGCTCGTCGAGCGTGTGGACGCGGATGCGGCCGCCCTGGCTCGACAGCCCGGCCGGCTTGCTCAGGGCAAGGACGTCTTTGTCCTCATAGATCACCAGTCCACGGACGAAGGCGATCTCGTGCGGGGTGAGCCTCAAGGTTGGACGCGCGCGCGCCTCACCCACCCTTCGACTTCCTCAAGCCCGCCCAGCGCTCCAGGCGCTCCTTGACCCTGGCCTCCGCCCCTTCCCCCTTGGGCGAGTAGAACACCCGCCGTTCCACGCCGTCGGGAAAATAGTTCTGCCCGGAAAAGCCTTCCTCCGTCTGCGGATCATAGGCATAGTCCTTTCCGTAGCCGAGGTTCTTCATCAGCTTGGTCGGCGCGTTCAGTATATGGGCCGGCGGCATGAGCGAGCCGGTCTCGCGGGCCATGGCCGAGGCCTCGCCGAAGGCCTTGTAGACCGCGACCGACTTCGGCGCGGCGGCCATGTGCACGGTGACCTGCGCCAGGGCCAGTTCGCCTTCAGGACTGCCGAGGAAATCATAGGCGTCCTTGGCCGCCGCGGCGAGGATCAGCGACAGGGGATCGGCCTCGCCAATGTCTTCGACCGCCATGCGCATCAGACGGCGCGCGATATAGAGCGGGTCCTCGCCGCCGGCCAGCATCCGCGCCAGCCAATAGAGCGCCGCGTCCGGGTCGGAGCCGCGCACGGATTTATGCAGGGCGGAAATGAGGTTGTAGTGCTCCTCGCGGTCCTTATCGTAGGCCGGGCTGCGCTTCTGCAGCACCGCGCCCATCTCGGCCGGCGTGAGGAGCCTCTCCGAGGCGATATTGAACAGGGTCTCGGCCAGGCTGAGCACATAGCGGCCATCACCGTCGGCCATGGCGGTGAGGGCCTCCCGCGCGGCCGGATCGAGGGGCAGCGGCCGGCCCTCGAAGGCCTCGGCCCGCCCGAGCAGCAGATCTAGCGACTCCGCGCCGAGGCGGCGCAGCACGAACACCTGGCAGCGCGACAGCAGGGCGCCGTTGAGTTCGAACGACGGGTTCTCGGTGGTCGCGCCCACGAGCGTGACGATGCCCTGTTCGACGAATGGCAGGAAACCGTCCTGCTGGGCGCGGTTGAAGCGGTGGATCTCATCGACGAACAGCAAGGTGGAGCGGCCCGAGGCGCGGCGCAGACGGGCGGCCTCGAACGCCTTCTTGAGATCGGCGACGCCGGAAAAGACCGCGGAAAGCTGTTGGAATTCGTAGCCGGCCTCTATCGCCAGCAAGCGGGCGATCGTCGTCTTGCCCGAGCCCGGCGGACCCCAGAGGATCATCGACGACAGGCGCCGTGCCGCCGCCATGCGCCGGATCGGTCCCTCCGGCCCCAGCAGATGATCCTGACCGACCACCTCGTCGAGGTTCTTCGGGCGCAGGCGATCGGCGAGAGGCGCGGGCGCCTCCGGGGTCAGCCCCGCGGCTTCGAACAGGTCGCTCATGGCGGAAGAGTAGCAGGGTTTGCCTCGACTCTCTTCCCCCTGGGTCGAGCGGAAGAGCGATGTGACGCGTTCACCCCGCGCTGAACTGGGCCGTGATGGTGCGGCCGCCGCGTTCGATGGCGAGGCTCCACGTCGCCGGAGTCTGGCGCACGGCGGCGGCGACATCGGCCGTGGTGGCGATGGGGCGCCCGTTGATCTGGCGGATGAAGTCGCCGGGCTTGAGGCCGAGGGTCTGGGCGAAGCCGCCGTCGACCTTGGCCACCATCACGCCCTTGCCGGTGAAAGCGTCGACGCCGTAGTCGATAGCCGCCGCCGGCGAGAGATTGACCACGGTGGCGCCGGCCAAGGGGTTGCGTCCGGTCACGGCCAGGGTATCGGGGGCCGGAAGCTCCGGCGGCGCCTCGACCCGCGCTTCCAGGGTCCGCGCCGCGCCGCCATTGCGCCGCACGAGGAGCGCCGCCTCCGCCCCCGGCTTCATGGTCCCGATGCGGTAGTTGAGGCTCGACTCGTCATCGATCTCGTGACCGTCGACGCTGACCAGGACGTCGCCCTGCGCGAGGCCGGCGCGCGCGCCCGGGCCGTCTGGCCAGACCTCAATCACCACCACGCCCCTGGGCGCGGCAAGGCCGAGGCTCTGGGCCATCTCGCCGGTCAACGCCTGGGTCTTCACCCCGAGCCACGGCCTGACCACCGCATGGCCGCCACCCAGCGCCGCGTCAACCACCTGGCTGGCCATGGCCGCGGGGATAGCGAAGCCGATGCCGGCCGAGGCGCCCGAGGAGGAGATGATGGCCGTGTCCACCCCGATGAGGTCGCCGGCCATGTTGACCAGCGGGCCTCCCGAATTACCGGGATTGATGGCTGCATCGGTCTGAATGAACGAGGAATAATCGCTGATGCCGACGTCGGACCTGGCCAGGGCCGAGACGATGCCATTGGTCACCGTCTGGCCGACCCCGAAGGGATCGCCAATGGCCAGCACCAGATCGCCCACTTGCGGCTGATTGGTATCGTCAATGGCGATGGTCGGCAGTCGTTCGCCCTTGGTGTCGATCTTGAGCACGGCGAGATCGGCGCGCGGATCGTCGAGCAGGACGGTGGCCGGCCACTCGCGCCGGTCGGCGGTCACCACCATGATCTCCTGGGCGTTCGCGATAACGTGATGGTTGGTCAGAATGACGCCGTCGCCGCGCACGATCGAGCCGGAGCCCAGCGACTGCTCGGTTCGCTCCCCCTGGCCGCCGAACAGACCCCAGAACGGATCGACCTGCTGACGCACGATGCGCTTTGAATAGACATTGACCACCGCGGGGGCGACGCGACGGACGATGGGCGCGAAGGAAAGTTGAATGCTGGCCGCGTCGCTCGGGACGCGCCTTGGCGCTGGCGGCGCCTCCTGGGCCAGGGCCGGGGCGGCGGCGAGAACGAGGGTGGCGAGGACGGCTACGCTGCGGCTCATTGCGGATCCGGCGGAAGTGGATTGACGCCGGCGCTTTTCGCCAAAGCCTTCGGCGCAATCATGGCGCCGCCTGAAAGGCTCAGGGCGGCGGGCCGCGAAATAGCGTCATGGCCCCTCCGGGATATGGGGCCCCGGCCGCGCAACCTTGAGCGAGATGAGAAAAGCCAGAACAAGCAGGCCGGCGGAAATCAGGATTGAGCCGCCCGACAAATGCACGCTGGCGTCATGGGCCACGAGCCAGGCGAAGGTGAGGCCGAACAGGCTCGGGCCGATCATGGAGGCGACACCTTGCAGGGACTGCACCGCGCCTTGCAGCTGGCCCTGATGCCTGGGATCGATGCGGCGGCTCATCAGTCCCAGCAGCCCCGGTTGCAACAGGCCGATGAAGGCAAAGACCGGAATGGCGAGCAGATAGACCCAGCCGGTGGACGCCAGGGCGTAGATGGCAAAGCCCAGGGCGCCGATGGTCGATCCCAGCAGCACCGCGCCGCGCTCGCCCAGGCGCTTGACCACCGGCCCGACCAGGAACATCTGCACCGCGATCATCGAGGCGCCAGAGGCAAGAAAGGTGAATCCGAGGACGCCGGGGCCCCAGCCATAGCGATAGCCGGCGTAGAGCACGAAGATGGTCGGCAGCACCGTTTGGGCGAGCTGGTTAAGAAAGCCCACGCTGGCCAGGGAAAGCAACTCGCCGTGAGCGCGCAGGAAGGCGAGCGATCCGATCGGATTGGCCCGCGCCCAGTTCAGACTGGCGGAGCGCCGCTCCTCGGGCAGGGATTCGGGCAATACGAAAAAGCCGTAGAGCCAGTTCACCAGGCACAGAGCGGCTGCGGCGATGAACGGCAGGCGAAGGTTCACGTCGCCCAGCACGCCGCCAATGCTGGGCCCGATCATGAAGCCGAAGCCGAAGGCTGAACCCAGCATGCCGAAGTTCCTCGCCCGCTTCTCAGGCGCGGTGATGTCAGCCACGTAGGCGTTGGCGGTGGAGAAGCTCGAGGCGGTGATCCCGTTCAGCATGCGCCCGATAAACAGCCAGCCGAGGTTTGGCGAGAAGGCCATGAACAGGAAGTCGACGAAGAGGCCGAAGATAGAGATCAGCATCACCGGCCGGCGGCCGAACCGGTCCGACAGCATGCCCAACAACGGTCCGCACACAAACTGCATGAAGCCCCAGGTCGTCGAGAACAGCGTCACCCACACTGCCGCCGCCGCCGTGTCGCCCCCGGTCATCTGCTTGATCAGGTTCGGCAGGATCGGGATCATGATGCCGAACGAGATCGCGTTCAGCAGGGCCGTGGCGAAGATGAAGCCGAAGGCGGCGGCGCGCGGTGGCCGTCCGGCAAGGGCGCGCGCGTCTCCGATCACTGCCCGCCCCTATCGCCGCCTGCGATTCGCACCTTGAGCGCTTCCAGCAGAGTGCGCCACCACTCGGCGTGGCGCTGGAGGAAGATGGCGTTGGGAAACCCGTGCCGGGCGACATGGGCGGCCGGAACGCTGTCCCAGCCGCTATGCTCCACGGTGATGCGCGTCTCCTCGCCGACCGGCTCGAAGCGGACCTCGACCTCCGTCGCCTGGCCCGGTTCGAAACTCGCCTGACGCCAGCCGAACACGAGGCGCGAGGGCGGCGACCACACGCTGACCTTGCCGATCTCGAACACCTTGCCCGATGGCAGGGTCTCGACCAGGCGGCCGCCCTCGCCTGGCTCGAAACTAAGCACGCCCGGATCGCGCGGAGTGAAGCGGAACATCGCGTTGGGCGACCACCAGGCGGCGGTCTCGCGCGTGAAGGCCTCGAAGGCGCGCTCCGGGCTGGCGGCCACGCGCAGGGCGACCATGACCCGCGAGGTCATAGCTTGGTCTCGACGTGCGTTTTGAAAGCGGCCAGTTGCTCGCTCCAGCCGCGTTCGGTCTCTTCCAGCCAGCGCATCAGTTCGATCATCGGCCCGGGCGTCAGGCTATAGATGCGCAGGCGGGTGTCGAAGCTTGGGTGCGCGTCTTCCACCAGGCCACTCTCGCGCAGGGCGCGCAGCTGCCGGCTCATGAGCGAGGGACTGACGCCCAGATCGCGCGCCAACTCCCCCGCCGCCCTTGGCCCGCCCCGCAGTACATCCACCACCGCGCGGCGCCTGGGATCGGCCAGGGCCGCCAGGGTGGCGTCCAATCCCCGCATGTCAGCGCGAGGTCCTGATGGTCAGGCCGGAGGCTTTCTCCATGTCGGCCACAGAAAGGTCCGCGATCTTCTGGTCGAAGGACCAGTCGTGACCCTCCAGGTCGAGCGCCCGATAAACGCGCGCGCCGTAGAATTGGTCTTGCGGCCGCTGGGTGATCCTGGCGCCCGCGGCTTCCGCCCGGGCGCAGTGGTCGTCGATACCGCTGGCCAGCTCGACGCGAATAAACTGCGTCCCCTGGCCGCCGAGGGAGGCCGGACTTTTCATCACGGCGGGGCCGAGCAGTTCGGCCGAGCCCCACTCGCCGCCCACGCCGACGCGGCCCTCGCCGAAGCTCATCTCGGCATGGCCCACGGCGCCGGTGTCGTCGGTCACCAGGAGGCTGGTTTCGAAGCCAAAGGCCCGCTCGAGCCAAGCGAGCGCGGCCTTCGGATCGCGATAGAAGACGCTGGGCGTGAAGGGCGATGGCATGGAGACCTCCCTCAAAGCCGTTCGCGGACCTTGACGCCGCCGCGCTTGGCCATGTCGTCATAGGACATCGCTTCGATCGTCTGGCTGAAGCTCCACATATGGCCTTCCGGGTCCATGACCATATAGCTTCTGTCGCCGTAGAACTGGTCGGCCGGCTCGCGCAGCACCACCGCGCCGGCGGCCCTGGCCCGCTCGAAATGGGCGTCGACGCCGCTTTCCAGATTGAAGTGCAGCGACTGGGTGTTGACCCCGCCCATGGACGCCGGGCTGCGATAGCGCTCGTCCCATTCGCGGCCGACGAAGATCAGGCCCTCCCCAAAGCGCATCTCGCAGTGGCCGATCGAGCCGTCCGCGTTCTCGACCACCATGGTGGTTTCGAAGCCGAAGGCTTGTTCCAGCCACTTCAGCGCGGCGAGCGGATCACGATAGTAGACGCCGCTGGACATGGTCGGGCGCGTGTCGTCGGTCATGGCGATCTCCTTGGATTTATAGTTGCGTGAATTAACAAATATCGCCCAGATGCGCAAGGGCCATTCGGCCGCCATTGACCCCGCCGGCTCCTCCGTCGAAATACCGCTCGAGGAGGTGGAGCGGTCCGCTATGGAAGCCACGTGGCCAGGGGCGGGCGAGGCCCCGCGCGCAAGGCCCGGACGGGCCGATCGGCGTCTCATCGAAGGCCTGCTGGCGCGCGCCGGCGTCGAGGCCGACGGATCGCGCCCGTTCGACATCCAGGTCCATGACCAGCGCCTCTGGCGCCGCGTCCTCGCCGAAGGATCCTTGGGCCTCGGCGAAGCCTATATGGACGGCTGGTGGGACTGCGAGCGCCTGGACGAGTTCTTCGCCCGGGTGGTGGGGGAGGATCTGGGCCGCGCCCTGCCGCTGACGCCGGCGACCCTGTGGCTGGCGCTCTCCGCCAGGCTGCTCAATCGCCAAAGCAAGGCGCGGGCCGGCCGCGTGGCCGATGTCCATTACAACCTCGACCTCGATATATTCGAGGCGACCTTCGATGCGCGCCTCTCCGGCAGCTGCGCCTATTGGAAGAACGCGGCCGATCTCGACGCGGCGCAGGAGGCCAAGCTCGAGCTCGTGTGCCGCAAGATCGGCCTTGCGCCCGATCAGAGCGTGCTGGACATCGGCTGCGGCTGGGGTGCGTTCATGGGCTACGCGGCCGAACGCCATGGCGCGCGCTGCGTCGGTGTCACCGTATCGAGCGAACAGGTCGACTATGGTCGCAGGCGCTACGCCGGACTGCCGGTGGAATTCCGCCTGGAGGATTATCGCGACTTCACCGGAAAGGTGGACCACGTGGTTTCGATGGGCATGTTCGAACACGTGGGCTCGAAGAACTACCGCCGGTATTTCGAGAGCGCGCGGCGGGCGATCGCCGATAACGGCCTCTTCCTGCTGCACACGATCCTGGCCAATGAGCGCGCCGAGACCATCGAGCCGTGGCTAGACAAATACATCTTCCCAGGTGGGGTGCTGCCGACCGCGGGCCAGATCGGCGAGGCCTGCGAGGGCCTGTTCGTGGTCGAGGACGTTGAGAATTTCGGCGCCTATTACGATCTGACGCTAATGGCCTGGCACGCGAAATTCCAGTCCAATCGGGCAGTGATCGCGGCGCGCCACGGCGAGCGCTTCTGCCGCATGTGGGACTATTATCTGCTGTGCTGCGCCGGCGGTTTCCGCAGCCGCCAGATCGGGCTGGCGCAGTTCGTCCTCTCGCCCAAAGGCGTGCCGGGGGGGTGGGTGAGACCTCCCTCCCCTTGACGGGCAGGACCTATTCCGCCGCCAGGGACTGAACCGGGCCGGAGTCCTGGCCCTTGGCCGAGATGTCGCGATCGACGAACTCGATCACCGCCATGGCCGCGTTGTCGCCGTATCGATAGCCGGCCTTGAGGACGCGGATATAGCCGCCGCCACGGGAAGCGTAGCGGGGACCGAGCGTGGCGAACAACTTGCCGACCTGAGCCACGTCGCGCACCTTGGAGATCGCCTGGCGCCTGGCGTGCAAGTCGCCGCGCTTGGCCAGCGTCACCAGCTTCTCGACGAAGGGCCGCAGTTCCTTGGCCTTGGGCAGCGTCGTGACGATCTGCTCATGCTTGATCAGGCTCGCGGCCATGTTGGCGAACATGGCCGTCCGGTGCGCCGAGGTTCGGTTCAGCTTTCGATGGGCTGCGCCGTGGCGCATCGGGAACTCTCCTTGCCGTCCTAGATCTGATCTTCGAACTTCTTGGCCAGGTCTTCGATGTTCTCGGGCGGCCAGTTCGGCACGTCCATGCCGAGGTGCAGATTCATGCCGGCCAGAACTTCCTTGATCTCGTTCAAGGACTTGCGCCCAAAGTTCGGCGTCCTCAGCATCTCGGCTTCCGTCTTCTGGATGAGGTCGCCGATGTAGACGATGTTGTCGTTCTTCAGGCAGTTGGCGGAGCGAACCGAAAGCTCCAACTCGTCGACTTTCTTCAACAGCGCCGGGTTGAACGGCAGCTCCGGCTTGGCCTCGCCGTCGGCCTTCGTCTTCGGCTCGTCGAAGGTGATGAAGATCTGCAGCTGGTCCTGCAGGATGCGCGCGGCGTAAGCGACGGCATCCACCGGCGTGACGGCGCCGTTGGTCTCCACCTCCATGATCAGCTTGTCGTAGTCGAGGCTCTGGCCCTGGCGGGTCGGCTCGACGCGATAGGCGACGCGCTTGACGGGACTGTAGAGGGCGTCGACGGCGATGAGCCCGATCGGCGCATCCTCCGGCCGGTTGAGCTCGGCCGCGACATAGCCTTTGCCGTTCTGCACCGTGAACTCCATCCGCACCGACGTGGTCTCGTCCAGGGTGCAAAGCACGTGCTCGGGGTTCAGGATCTCGATGTCGGACGGCGCATCGATCTGGCCGGCCGTCACCGGGCCGGGGCCGGAGGCGCGCAGCGTCATCCGCTTAGGCCCCTCAGCGTGCATGCGCAGCGCCAGCTGCTTGATGTTGAGGACGATGTCGACCACGTCCTCGCGCACGCCCTGCATGGGCGAGAACTCGTGCACGACGCCGTCGATCTGGACGGCGGTGACGGCAGCGCCCTGCAGCGAGGACAGCAGGACGCGCCTCAGCGAATTGCCCAGCGTCACGCCAAAGCCGCGCTCGAGCGGCTCGGCGACGATGCGGG
>JBOHLC010000184.1:0-1126 GCA_050729395.1 Caulobacteraceae bacterium | reverse complement strand
GATCAGTGGAGGGGGTAGGCCTGCCAAGCCGCCCGCTCAGGTTCGTGGCTAGCGTGCTGGGGCTGATCCTGGCCGCCGCGCCGGTGTTGGCCCGCAATGAGCTGGACCCGTCTGGCCCCGGCAGCCTGGTGCGCCTGCCGGACGGACGGCGGATCAACATGCGCTGCGCCGGGCCGGCCGTTGCGCCGACTGTGATCTTCGAGTCGGGCTTCGCGGCCACCTCGAGCGAGTGGGACCGGGTGCAGCCGGTCATCGCCCGCGCCCACTTCACCTGTTCCTACGACCGCGCCGGCTATGGCTGGTCCGACCCGGGGCCTCTCCCGCGCGACGGGACGGCCGTGGCCCGCGACCTGGCGGCGGCGCTGAAGGCGGCCCGCATCCGCGGCCCGCTCGTCCTGGTCGCCCATTCCGACGGCGCGCTCTTCGCGCGGATATTCGCCGATCGTCACCCGCATCAGGTGGTCGGCATGGTGCTGGTCGATCCGTCCGTCGAGCACCAGGACCTGCGCTTCGCGGCCGTCTACGGCAAGAAGGCCGGCAGCCTGGCGCCGCTGATCGCGCGGGCCAAGGCGTGCGGCGCGGCGGCGGCGCGCCATGCCCTCCCCTCCCTAGATCCTTCCCTGATCCGCTGCGGGCCGAGCCCGACCGCCTCGACCGAGGCCAGGCGCGAGAATCTGAGCGCGGCGGACTGGAAGACGCAGGTGTCCGAGCTGGAGACCCTGTGGGGCGCGACCTCGGACGAGGTCGACGCCGGCGGCCCCACGATGGGGGCCATGCCGCTGGTCGTGCTGACCGCGGCCGGCGGGCGGGTCAATCCGCTGTGGGCGGCGCTGCACGACGAGCTCGCCCGGCGCTCCACCCGCGGCAGCTCGCAGCTGGTGCAGAGGAGCGGCCACATGATGATGTTCGACCGCCCCGACGCCATAATCGCCGCCATCAACGAAGTCCTCGCCGCGGTGAAGTAATTGATCTCCCCCCTCCCCCGCTTCGCGGGTGAGGATCAATCTCCGGTCCGAACCGGGCACATAGGCGACAGAGTAGACCGGTCACATGGGTGACAGTTTCCTGGTCGGCGAGGGAGGACCTTTGCCGATGTGGAGAGAAGCATGTGTCGAGGACGAGAAGC
>JBOHLC010000183.1:0-2577 GCA_050729395.1 Caulobacteraceae bacterium | reverse complement strand
CATGGGCGCGTTCACGTCAGCCGCCTCCGACGAAATGGACGATCTCGATGCGGTCGCCGTCGGCGAGCGCCGTGGCGGCCCAAAGAGACCTGGGAACGATGGCCAGATTGCGCTCCACGGCCACCTTGCGCGCATCGAATCCGAGGGCGGCCACGAGCGCGGCCACGTCGCTCGCCGCTTCGATCCGCTCCTCTCCGTTGAGCATCAGACGCACGGCGCAAGCTTGTGACCCCGCGCGAGCGACTATACAAGACGCGCTCGGCCCGGCTCGACGGTGGCGCTCGTCCACGCTGCTTCAGAAGTTGGGCCGCAAGTATTTGAGTTCATTCTCTGACAGGCGTCGGATCGTCCGTCGATCTGGGACCGCGGGCCGGGAGCGGAATGTCGAAGCCGATCTATGTGCTGAGCGGACCCAACCTCAATCTGTTGGGCGCGCGCGAGCCGGAAATCTATGGCGAAGAGACGCTGGAAGACGTGCGCGCGCTGGTCGAGGCGCGCGCCCACGCGCGCGGCGCGGCGGTGGTCTTCCGCCAGACCAATAGCGAGGGCGAACTGATCGACTGGGTGCAGGAGGCGCGCGAGGCGGCCAGGGCGCTGATCATCAACCCGGCGGGCTATGGCCACACCTCGATCGCATTGCTGGACGCGCTCAAGACCCTCGATATCCCGATCGTAGAGTGCCACCTGTCCAACCCCGCCGCGCGTGAGCACTTCCGCCGCGCGAGCTACGTCTCGCTGGCCGCCACCGGCGTTGTCAGCGGCTTCGGCGCGGCGAGTTATGAGCTAGCCATGGAAGCGGCGTGCGACCTCACCGCCGCGCCGCGCGCGCAAGAATAAGGCGGAACGCCCATGCCGAGCCCCAAGGCCGAGAATTCCGCCACCGCCCTCGTGCGCGAACTTGCCGACATCCTCAACGAGACCGGCCTTACGGAAATCGAGGTCGAGCGCGACGGCCAGCGCGTGCGCGTGGCCAGAGGCGCCTCGGCGGGCATGATCCAGGCCTACGCGCCGGCGCCCGCCGCGTCCGTCGCCGCCCCCGCGCCTGCCCCAACAGCGGAGGCCGAGCCCGTCCGCGCCGGCGAAACGGTGACCTCGCCCATGGTCGGCACGGTCTATCTCCAGCCGCAGCCGGGTTCGCCGGCGTTCGTCAAGGTCGGCGATGCGGTCGCCGCCGGCCAGACCCTGCTGCTGATCGAGGCGATGAAGACGATGAACCCGATCGCCGCCCCCAAGGCGGGGGTGGTGCTCGAGCTGCTCGTCATCGACGCCCAGCCGGTCGAGTTCGGCGAGCCGCTGGCGGTCATCGGCTAGCGTCGCCAAGGATGTTCGAGAAGATCCTCATCGCCAACCGTGGCGAGATCGCCCTTCGGGTGCACCGGGCCTGCAAGGAGATGGGCATAGCCACGGTGGCCGTGCATTCCCAGGCCGACACCACGGCCATGCATGTGCGCCTTGCCGATGAGAGCGTGTGCATAGGCCCCGCGCCGGCGGCCAAGAGCTACCTCAACATCCCCTCGATCATCGCCGCCTGCGAGATCACCGGCGCCCAGGCGGTGCATCCGGGCTATGGCTTCCTGTCGGAGAACGCCCGCTTCGCCGAGATCGTCACCGCCCACGGCATGACCTTCATCGGCCCCAAGCCCGAGCATATCCGCGTCATGGGCGACAAGATCGCCGCCAAGCAGGCGGTCAGGGAGGCCGGCATTCCCGTCGTCCCCGGCTCGGAAGGGGCGCTGGCCAGCGAGGCCGAAGCGATGGCCGCGGCCGAGTCCATCGGCTTTCCGGTCCTGATCAAGGCGGCGGCCGGCGGCGGCGGGCGCGGCATGAAGGTCGCCCGGTCGCGCGAGGAGGTGGCCGAGGCCTACGCCACCGCCAGGGGCGAGGCGCGCGCGGCCTTCGGCGACGATCAGGTCTATATGGAGCGCTATCTGGCGACGCCCCGGCACATCGAGGTGCAGGTGATCGCCGACGCGCACGGCGCGGTATGCCATCTGGGCGAACGCGACTGCTCGCTCCAGCGGCGCCATCAGAAGCTGATGGAGGAAGCGCCCTCCCCGGCCATCGACGCGTCCGAACGCGCGCGCATCGGCAAGGTCGTCGTCGAGGCAATCAAGGCCATCGGCTACCTGGGCGTCGGCACCGTCGAGTTCCTCTACGAGAATGGCGAGTTCTTCTTCATCGAGATGAACACCCGCCTGCAGGTGGAGCACCCGGTGACCGAGGCGATCACCGACATCGACCTGGTGCGCGAGCAGATACGCGTCGCCGCCGGCCTGCCGCTGTCCTTCACGCAAGGCGACATCGTCTTCGAAGGCCACGCCATCGAGTGCCGAATCAACGCCGAGAACCCGCGCACCTTCGCCCCGTCGCCGGGGCTGGTGACCGACTTCCATTCGCCGGGCGGCCTGGGCGTGCGGCTCGATTCGGCGCTTTTCGCCGGCTATTCGATCCCACCCTATTACGACAGCCTGGCCGGCAAGCTGATCGTCCATGCAAAAAACCGCAATGAATGCCTCTTGCGTCTGCGCCGCGCGTTGGATGAATTGGTGGTCGGCGGCATCGAGACGACCATCCCCC
>JBOHLC010000182.1:0-18731 GCA_050729395.1 Caulobacteraceae bacterium | reverse complement strand
TAAGACCCTCACCCGGACGCGCCGCAGGCGCGTCTCGACCTCTCCCAGAGGGAGAGGGGGCAGCGCGCGTAGCCCTCCCGGAGGGCGAGTAGGGTTCTTCCCCTCTCCCTGTGGGAGAGGTCGAGAGCGGCGCAAGCCGCTCCGGGTGAGGGTTCTACGGTCACCGAATTTGACCTTGCCGTCACCACCGGGGTAGCGACATCGCCTCGACGCCGCCAGGTGAACGCGATTGTCCGCCCAAGACGAAACGCCCGAGTTCGCCGCCGTCGCCGCCCGCCGGCCGCGCGTCTGCCTCGCCGCTTCGGGCGGCGGACACCTTCGCCAGTTGATCGACCTCGCGCCCGCCTGGTCGGAATTCGATCATTTCTTCATCACCGAGGACACCGCGCTTGGCCGCAGCCTGCAAGGAAGAGTCCATTTCATTCCCCACTTCGCGCTCGGACAGGGCCGGCTCGGCCATCCGCTTCGCATGCTGATCGGAGCGGTTCGAAACCTCTTCCAATCGGCCGGCATCATCCTGAAGGAACGCCCCGACGTGGTGATCAGCACCGGGGCCGGATCGGCCTTCTTCGCCGTCCTCTTCGCCCGGCTGACCGGCGCGCGCGTCGTCATCATCGAATCCTTCGCCAGGTTCAAAGGCCTTTCAGCCTTCGCGCGCGCGGCAAGCCCCTTGGCTCACCACAGGATCGTGCAGTCACCCGCGCTGAAGGCCCATTGGCCCGACGCCGAGGTGTTCGATCCGCTCCGTGTCCTCGAGGCGCCCATCCCGGCGAAGGCGCCGCTGCTGTTCGTCACCGTCGGCGCCACCCTCCCCTTCCCCAGGCTGGTCGAGGCGTTGGCGGCCCTGAAGGCGCGGGGCGCGATCGCCGAGGACGTGGTGATCCAGCGGGGCGTCGGCGCGCCGGCCCCGGAGGGCGTCACCTCGTTCGAGACCGCGCCCTTCGCGGACATGCTGGAGATCATGAAGCGCGCCCGGATCGTCGCGTGCCACGGCGGCACCGGCTCGCTGATCACCGCCCTGCGCGAAGGCTGTCACGTGATAGCCATGCCACGCGGCTTCGCCGAGGGCGAACACTATGACGACCATCAGAGCGAGATCGCCGAGGCCTTTCGCGACCGCGGGCTGATCCAGGTCGCCAGGACCGAGGCGGAGCTCCTCGCCGCTCTGCGCGCCATCCCCAATCGCGCGCCCGTCGTGGCGACAAGCGACTATTCGAGCCTTTCCGCCCACCTGCGGTCTCTGATCGCGGACAAGGCGTTTCGCGCTCGCTAGGGCCGGGGTTCCCCTGTATCAGGCGATCGTCGGGCGGGCTGGAGATGTGAATGCGCAAGTTCAGCCCTGGCGCCGTCCTCGCGTGCGCCGTTGTCGTCATGGCCATGCCGTGGATAGCCGCGCCGGCCAAGGCGGCCGAAGTCTATCCAGGATGCGCCGCCCCGCCCGCCTCCTACCACCACGCCTGGCTCGCCAATCCCTCGACACTTGCCTCGGTGCTGCCCAAGGCGAACGGCGGCGATGTCATCTATCTGACCGATGGCGACTACGGCCGGGTGCATCTTAACGGGATCAATTCCGCTTTCGTCACACTGGTGGCCGCCAAGGGCCAGACGCCGATGTTTTCGGCGCTGACGATCCGCGGCAGCCACTGGGCCGTGCGCGGGATCACGGTCGTCGGCCTCTCGCCACCGGGGCTCTTCGGCAAGTGGAGGGCGCATCTCCCGCTCGTGCGTATCGATGGCGGCGACAACTTCATCCTCGATAACAACACCATCGCCTCGCGCCTCGGCGACTATCCATGGGCGGAGGAATCCCCCGGAAACCCCGACCAGGCGGCGGTGTCGGATGGAATTCTAGCCAACCAATCGGCCTGCGTGAGCATCGTCGGCAACCATCTGTCGAATGTCTTCAATGGTATGCGGCTTGCCGGGGACCAGGCGGGCGATCACGGCCGGTTCTACCTGGTCACCGGCAACACCATCGACGACTTCGCCGGCGACGGCATTGATCATTCCATCAGCGACGCCCTGATCGCGCATAATACGATCACCAACGCCCACGACATCTGCCACGGCCATTGCATCCACATGGATGGCATTCAGGGCTGGAACTATAATGATCGTCTCGGGATCCTCAATCATGACGTGGTCATTGACGGCAATCGGATCGTCGTGCAGGCGAGGCCTTCGCTCATATTTCCAGCCGACGCCCTGCAGGGGATCACCATATTCGACGGTTATTGGAAAGACGTGAAGGTCATCAACAACATCGTCCTCACCGATGTGTGGCACGGGATCACCATCGCCGGCGTCGATGGTCTGCTCATAGCCAACAACACGGTCCTGGCGACGACGAATCGCAAGACGTGGATCCTGGTCGGCGGACGCACCCATGAAGGTGGGGTGTCGGAGAATGTGATCGTCGCCAACAACATCGCCACGTCCATCCAGACCGCGAGGACCCGGAGCCCGCCGGCCCATATGAAATTGGATCGCAATCTCCAGACAGCGGAGCCCGAGGCGCTGTTCGTGGCCTTCGATGTCGCGCATTTGCGCTACAATCTCCGCCTGAAGCCGCGCGGCCGGGCCGTCGGCAAGGCGGACCCCAAATACGCGCCCAAACTCGACATCGACGGACAGCCGCGTTATCCGCCGATAAGTCCCGGCGCCTACAGATAGGCGGGCGGAGCCGCCCGGAGTCGGGTCAGGTCAGCGGATTCGAAACAGTTTGATGCTTTCCAAAGAGCGCGTTCACCGGCTGATCAGCCCGATCGTCTATAACGACTTCGTCTCGCTGGTGCCGCGGCGGCTGCAGCTCCAGTGGCCCGAGCGGCAATTCCTCCGCCGGCTGCTGAGAACGCGCGAGATCGACTGTGTTTTCGACGTCGGCGCCAATGTCGGTCAGTACGGTTCGGAACTGCGCGCGCTGGGCTTTCGCGGCCTCATCCTCTCGTTCGAGCCGGATCCGGCGGCGTTCGGAAAGCTGAGCGAGCGCTGCCGGGGCGACGCCAGGTGGCGAGCCTATAACAACGCGCTTGGGGCTGAACCGGGCGTCAGGCCGTTCAACCTGATGACGAACTCGACCTACAATTCGTTCCGCTCGCCGTCGCTGGCGGAAATAACCATCAATGCGGTGGGCAACACCGTCAGGGAAACCATCGATGTCGAGCTGGACACGCTCGATTCGATTTATCCGCGATTGCGGGATGAATTCGGTTTTCGCTCCGTCCATCTGAAAATGGATACCCAAGGATACGACGTGGAAGTGTTCAAGGGCGGACAGGAGACCGCTAGGGCCATCACCTCGATGCAGAGCGAGATCTCGGTCAGGCGCAGTTACGAGGGCGTGCCGAAATGGCACGAACTGCTGGCCATATACGACGAGGCCGGCTTCGATCTCGTCGGCCTGTTCCCAGTCAATCCGCAACGTCCGCGCGTGGGCGACCTGGACTGCTTTCTGGTCCGCCGGCGGGAGGCGCCCGCCGACCCCAGTTGATCGGGAGTGGAGGACGCCCACACCCCGCGGCCCCGGTCATCGGGCGCGGAGACGCGGATGGAGTTCCTGCAACGGACACTTTTGTGTGGGCCAATCTGCTTTCAGGAACGCGACCTCGCAGGCCTAAGAACGCGTTCGATGTTCTTCTGTTCAGGCGGACTCGGATGAGGTAAGTTCTGATCCGAAAGGACGGTCACCAGAATATATTGCATCTCGCCTTGACTCAGCCTGTCCACCGAATTGCCTATCCAGCTCCTGGGTCCACTTTCTCCAAGGTTCAATGGCCAGATACACTCTCCATTTTAAGTTGTATCTGGCTAAAACGGGAGAAATGTTATTTCCATGATTAATTACGTATACAGCCATTGGCTCATGTATAAATGAGCATCTCCATTTCTGCTCGTCGAAAATTACCTTTTGACTATAATGTATTAAATCTGAGAATCTGCCGAACACATCCGGGCAGTGTTCCGGAGTTGGTAATTCTCGCTCGTCCCAGTTAACCGCAATACAAGAGCCACAGTGCTTCCAGAATCGCCATCGCACCAATTGCGCCATCTGGCGGCGAACGTCGAGCCGATAACCCCGCCCCAAGATGACAACCTTGGCGGCCGTCGCTCGAATGCGCGCGCAGAGTCGGCTGCCAACCAGATCGTCCGCATCCATGATAAACAGCCACCCGCCACCTCGCTCTCGATGCGTTTCGCCTACGAGCCGATATTTGCGCGCCTTGTCCGCGCGCCATTCGTGGAGACCGCGAGGAAGGGGGAAATCGGCTGTGACGATGGTCACCCGCTCATCCTTGGTTTCGTCGATGTTTGGCGGCTCGTGACAAGCTATGATCACCCGGAAGTTCTGGTCGGTTTGGTTGAAGATCGAACGTAGCGTGTTGCCAAGGAGACGCTGAACCGTTGGCCAGTCGCGCGCCACTCGCGGACTGATCAATGCAATTCCAAACGTCACCGGTCTCTCCGATGGAAGAGGCTCTTGCATTGTCATTACCGGCTCTCCGTGAAGTTGCGTGTAAGCGTCCAACGTGGCCAATTTCGGCCGATCGAGGCACGCGCGAATTTCGATAGGCACTGTCGAAGTGGCGCCGTCTTCATTCTATTCCAGCATTCATCCGCCAGCCCCGGCATCCGCCGGGTCGCCAGCGTCGCCAGGCGGGATGGGGCGCATCTGCTTTGCGAACGCCTTCATGGACATCCATCCCATGGGCTTGGAGATCTTGGAGACCGGAACCGCCGGGTTGCCTTGCACCACCGTCAGTGGAGCTACTGAGCGGGAGACGACACTGCCGGCCGCGACAACCGCGCCGTGGCCAATGACGACGTTTGGGAGGATGACGGAACAGGGTCCGATGTAGGCGGCCTTTTCAATCTTTACTCCCTGTGCGCCGTTGAAATGCGCGATGATGGTTGTCCTCACCCCGATGAGAACGTCGTCCTCGATCTCGATGAGCCATGGCCTCGAGGTCTCGAGGATCGAGTCGTATCCGATCCAGACGTTGTGGCCGATCTTGACGCCCCTGGCCCGATGTAGACGGGCGCGCATTCCCGCGCCGCCGGGCGCGCTCCGCGCGAGGGCCTGTAGAAGGCGGTTCTTAAAGCCGCGCAGAGGGCGCGGCTCGGGGTAGCCATAGCGCGGGGTCGCGGTCGTCATGTGAGCGCCATCGAACCCAGGCGACCGCGGAAGGCGTCATAGTTCGCGAGATCTGGCCAATCCAGCGGATCGATCTCCACGCCAAACTCCTCCTGGACCACGGCGATCAGCGTCAGCGAACTGAGAGAATCCCACGCCGCCACGGTGTCCGGGCTCGCGGATCGGAGTTCGCCGTTGGAAAGGCCCGGAAAGACGGACGAGAAACAACGAGTGAGACGCAGGTCCAGGTCATCCATCGGCGTGTTCCTCGATTGCGTGCACGGCGCCGGGAGCCCTTTCAGTGAATTCGGCGCGGGACACACGCAATCCTCGGACCGGAGGACGGCCGGAGATTCTGGCCAGGAAGTCGCCGATCGGACCGTTGCGCGGCGTGGCGCCGAATTCAAACGTGATCTCGCTGGCTTCGAAATGCTCGAATAGGCGCCTCAGGGTTTCGTCTTCGATTCTGCGGGAGAAAGCTCGGCAGCTCAGCACCCAGGCGTCGACACGAACACCTTGGCCATTCCGGCGTCCAAGCAGCGCGCCAATTTCACCAAGGTCCCCGAACTTGTCTCGATAGCTCGCCGTCAGCAGAAAGGCCGCCCGGTCTTCGAGGTAGGCGCGCCAGGCGCGCTCGCTCATACGCTCGCCGTTCAGGTTGAACTGATTGGTCTTGTTTAGGAGCTCGAAGGCGCGTCCTCGCGTGTCGACGCGGCCAAACTCGAAGCGGATGGTCCCACCGGCGGCACGGAGGAAGTCTTCGGGAGCGCTCGTGGCGCCGGCCAGTCCCTGGTGAAAGGCCTCGGCGCTCCGAACGCTCGCAAGCCGCAACAGATCCTCGCCCCTCAGCTCGGTTCTTCCGAACCGGTCGCGAAGGCGGACGAGGAATTCCAGCATTGCTTGCGGATCGCGACCGGGGAATTGAACGCACGCCATTTCCGGGAACGCCTGGGCCACCTCCGCCACCTCCATGGGGCTGTCGTCGACGAACATCACTGATTGGGGGCCGACATTCCACGCCTCGAGAATTTTGCGCACCGCCTCCGACTTTGCGCCCCACCCCGCGGCGACGGGATACAGGTCGCCCTTCGACAACAAGAGATCGCTCCTGCACAAGGCCTTTTCGACCAGCTCGGGATCGTTTTTGCTGGCGACGCCGATCATGACCCCCGCGCTCGCCAGCGACGCGAGAAATTGCTGGTATAGACCGTGAAGGTGGCCATTCCCTCCGTCCGACCAGGCGATGTTTTCGACCCCGACTTCACCCACCAGGCCTGCCCACAGCGTATCGTCCAGGTCGGTGATGAGGCCCTTCATGGGCTCGGGTCCCGCGATCAACTCGACAAGCAACCCGGCGAGGATTGAGGCGTGCTCCAGCTTATAGGGGAATCCGGCGGCGATCTCGGTTCGGGCGTCGAGCCGACCGGCGAGAGGCGAGACCATATCCAGCGACTGCTCGCTCACCATCCTGACGCGCGCCGTGCCTGCGAGCGCCTTCTCCAATTCCATGACGCAATGGCGCAGGCGCGCCTCGTCGGGCCCGCATTGCACGGACCGCGTGGTGAATATGGGTGGAAGGCCCAGGGTGGGAAGGACGACGACGATCGGCCGCTCACTGGCAATACGAAGAATTGACTCCCTTAGGCGCCCGCATTGCCGCGCCACGGTCTCGACAATGTCGGCGATGTCCGGCCCCCGCCAACCTCCATGGGCGCGGAGACCAAGGCGGGCATCCAGATCCTGCCACTCGATGACCACGGCGACAGCATCGGTCTGGCTCGCGATCTCCGATTCGAGCGCGACCGCGAGATCGCCATAGAGCCCCACGTCCACTTCCACCCGCTTCCCCGGCAAGGTTTCACGGAGCCTGGCGGTCATGAATGTCCGAAGATGGAGCGGCGTGAAGCCGCACGCCAGCAACACCCTGAAGGTGGTCGCCCCCTCGGCGACCGGCGCGTTCGCCCGCCGCAAGGCTTCGATAAGCGTCATTTGGCGCCCGTTCTCATGAACTCAGAACACGTCCAGATAGAAAGCGGGCAGAAGCCCACTCGGTTCGCCACCGCTCCAGATCGAAAGGTAGGCGTTGAGAACCCGCGTCGAGGGACGGAAGTTGCCCGCCTCGAAGGGCGTCAGATCCGCGTAGCCAAGCGACGGGACGATGGCAAGGCGAGCGCCCGCGGCCGACGCTCTCTGCAAGAACCGCTTCAGGAGAACAGATCGCTCGGCGCTTTCCAGTGTTCCCCAAAGAACGTCATCGATAACCAGACAGCCTGGATTCCCGTCGGCGGCCAGTTGAATCACATATCCAGTCAGCATGCCGCGCCGCGATCCGCTCACCAGGACCTCGGCGACCGCCCCCGCCCGATTGCACTGCCACTCGGCTTGCCCGGCGCTCCATTTGCGAATCAGGCCTTTGGATGGCGCAATCTCGGACGCAAGCGCGACGAGCATCGACGGCGCCTGCCTTTGGTCCGCCTCCGGTTCAACCGGCTCGACCTCGAGGCGCGCGGCCGGAAACAGAATACGCGATCTGTAGCCTATTGAGTAGACATGTTGGACCGGTATTCCCAGAACTCGGCCAACGCCAAGGACAATAGAATTCATTGGCCCATCGACAATGCAGTACTGGACCATTCCATCATAGCCGGAGGCCTTGGCCCGCTTTACAACTTCACCCAGCAGCACGCCCCCCAGGCCCAGTTTTTGATACTTTGGGGAGATGCTCAAGTGAGCACTCACCACGACGGAAAGCTCGCGACCATCCACGACCACCGCGCGAGGGAAGCATGAGGCGAAACCGACGGGTCGGCCGTCTTCATACAGAGTGGGAGCAAAATCTGGGCCTGCCCCGGGCGAGTAGACCATGGAGTTCAGATAGTCCGCTGTGTAGAGAAACGCGCCCGGATCGTGCGACCACGCCTGCCGCATGACGGGCGCCAGCGCCGCGAAGTCGCCGCGAAAGCTCTCGATCGACCGTGTCAAAGTTGGCCGGGCCCCGGTGACACAGGTGAATTCGCTCGCCTTTCGGAGGCCATGCTCAAGCCGCGTTCGCTCGGTCGGCGACGAACCGGCACAGCGGACCTACGATCGTCATCTCCTCGGGATCCAAATCCTCGAAGTCGATATGTTCGCCAAATGCTCCGCGGATGGTCTCCACCAGGCCCAGCAGGCCGAGCGAGTCGATCGTTCCCGACAAGTAGAGATCCAGGTCGTCCGACAGCTCTCCGCTCACAACGGACGAGCCGTGGATGGAAAGTGTCGAGACATAGGTTGCGATGACCTTGCGAACGTCGTTGGGGGTCGCCTGACTCATCGATCGGATCCCCGTCCGGAGCGGCCGCGCGACCCGGCGCCCCTGCTTCGCTCAATTCCGCTTCGCATCGTGACAACGTCGTTCACTATTCTCTCCAAGCCAATTCATGAGCGCCTGCCGATCCAGCTTGTCACTAGATGTCCTTGGCA
Organism: Caulobacteraceae bacterium; assembly: GCA_050729395.1. GTDB lineage: Bacteria > Pseudomonadota > Alphaproteobacteria > Caulobacterales > Caulobacteraceae > Acaudatibacter. The sequence goes on along the minus strand of JBOHLC010000182.1, from coordinate 10,138 downwards.
AGCGGCTCATGACATGAATGCGGCGCGGAGCCATATATTCGGGAAGCCGCATCGCGATGCGGCCGCTCAGGCGTTCGCGATCGATGTCTCCCTCGACAAACGCCTCGACGCCACCGAAGCCGCTTTCCGTCCTTGGCCAGCCGACGGCCACCACGCCCGCGAGACCGCTTTCTTCGCGAATCACCGCCTCGATTTCCCCAAGCTCAACGCGGTGGCCGAGCACTTTCACCTGGAAGTCGAGCCGGCCGAGATGGGCCATCGGGCGGGCCTCGGTCGCCCTGCGAACGCGGTCACCCGTGCGATAGTAGATCTCGGACCGCCCTGGCGGACGCACGAAGGCCTGGGCCGTCCTTTCCGGGTCGTTCAGATAGCCCAAGGACATCTGCGGCCCGGTCATCAGCAGTTCCCCCACCTCGCCTCGGTCGACCTCGCGCAGTGAGGCGTCGGCCACGAGCGCGATCATCCCGGGAAACGGCTCTCCGATGGGGGCGATGCCCAACTCATGATGGTCCGAATCCGCGAGGTCGCTCCACCTGAAGCGCGTGCAGGCGACCGTCAGCTCTGTCGGTCCGTACAGGTTCTCGACGATACTGTTTGGCGCTGCCTCCCGCCAAGCCCGGAGAGTGGCGACGGGCAGCGGTTCTCCGCAGAACAGACTCAAGCGGAGATTGGGGTAGGCGCCCGGCCGCATCTTGCCGAGCCCGCTCATGAACGAGACCGTCGAGGGGACCGAAAACCACACGGTCAGTTCGGCGTCCGAGATGAAGCGGCCGGGGTTGAGCAAAGCCTTCGGTGACGGGCACACCAGATGCGCGCCCCGCCGCCAACAGACGAACATATCGAACACCGACAGATCGAAAGTGAGCTGGAACATTTGCGAGAAGCGATCGAGTTCACTGACCTCGTAGAGCCCGGCCATGTAGTCGACGAACGCGGTGACGTTGCGATGCGCCACCATGACGCCCTTGGGCGTGCCGGTGCTGCCCGAAGTGAAAAGCAGATAGGCGATGGAGTCGGGATCGGAGGCAGGGCTGACCCAATCCGACGCGTCCAACAGGTCGGCCGCGCCCAGAAACCGATGCTCGGGCCACCTCAGTCGGAGGGAGTCAGGATCCTCGCATTCGGGCAGCAGGACCAGTGTCTTGTCCGCACCGTCCAGCAAGATTTCGAGACGAGCGGCGCCCGCGGCGTCGACCACGATGGATCGGCAAGCGGCCCTGCCAAACATGGCTCTCGCCCGTTCGGCGGGCGTCGCTGGATCAATCGGCACATAGCCGCGCCCCGACAACAGCGCTCCCAGTATCCCGCGGAAGGCCGTCAGGCCGCGGCGCGCGAAAACCGCGGTCAGAGGCGTCGAGGATAAACCCTGGCAAGTCTGCAGGGTGGCCGCGATGGCGCACGCGGACTCTCGCAACTCGCCGTAGGTAACGGAACGCCCGTCAACCGATAGCGCGGCGCGCGCCCCGAATCGCTCGGCCGACTCCATGAAGCCTTTCCAGAGCATTCACCTCAACCGACCTCTCCCGCGCCCGGCGCGCGCCAATGAATAGAATGGCGCGCCTGGATCTCGCCATGAGCCTTTCGCCGGCCGGCATATAGATGCGCGCGTCGTTCGATGGCAACCGCGCCAGCCGCGACGAGGAGTCGCGTTCGCCGGACGGTCTTCTGAGCGAGGGATTTGACATACCCCGCGCGCTTCTATCGATAGAGCCGCATGGGATCCGGACGAATGCACGCTCATGCCTGATCGGCGGGCGACAGCCTCAGCGTTGATCACGGGCGCCGAATTGTCTGGGGAATCGCCGGAGATCGCCGCGGGGGAGTCCATGGTCGCGATCTCCCGACCCGCGCGCAAGGGCGCCCGACTTTATCTATCGGCCTCGCTGACCGCGCAGGCGATGGCCCTAGTGCGCTATGTTGTGCTCGCCCGCCTGCTGGGCCCAGAGCAGCTCGGGCTCGCCGCGACCCTTATCGTCACCGCTTCGTTCTTCGACATGATCAGCGACACCGGCGCCGACCGGTTCCTCATTCAGGACCGTGAGGGCGACAGCGAGCCAATCCAGAAACTGGTTCAGTTGGTATATGTCACCCGAGGCTCGATGATCGCCATCGCGCTGGCGATCTTCGCCATCCCGCTCGCGGCGCTCTACAAACAACCTGTCCTGGCGGCCGGATTTGCCTTCCTGGGCATCGCGCGGTTTATCCGGGGTTTCCTCCATCTGGATATGCGCCGAGCGCAACGAACCAACGACTTCGGGCCGGAAGCCAAATGCATCATCGCCTCCGAGGTGATCGGGCTGGTGGTCATGGTCGCCGCGGCTTGGTTCACGCGCAGTTTCACGGCGGTCGTCTGGGGAATCATCGCGCGCGCCTGCGTGGCGGTCGTGCTTTCGCACCTGCTCGCCAAACGGCGCTACGCTATCGGCTGGGACCGCGCGGACGCGCCGCGCCTGATCCGCTTCTCGCTTCCGCTGATGATCTCCGGCCTCATGCTTTTCATTGGCTCGCAGGGCGACCGGGTGGTCGTGGCGGACTGGTTGGGAACCAAGATGCTTGGCGAATACTCTGCCGTGCTTTTACTGATTTATTATCCCGCCGCCCTGGTATCCGGCTATGTTCACGCGCTTTTTGTGCCGATGGTGGCGGCCGAACGCGATGACCCCGAAAGGCGCGACAAGGTCATCGAGTTCCTAGGCGGGCAGACCTTGCTTCTGGGCATCGGCATGTGCGCCGGATTTGCGCTCGTGGCGCCCCTGGCGGTGACCGTGCTCTATGGCCATCGGTACACTCAGAGCGCCCTGCTCGTGGCCCTGATCGGCATATTGCAAAGCACGCGTTTCCTGATCGTCTGGCCGACCACGGTGAACCTCAGCCTTGGACGCACCCGGCCCGTGCTGGTCAGCAACATCGTCCGGTTCCTGGCCTATCCCGGCGCATTCGTCGGTGTGTACCTCATGGGCGGCCTGGCCGGCTTGGTGGCCGGCTTCGCGGCCGGCGAGCTGATCGCCATCGCCGCGGGCGTGGTGCTGATGAACCGTGGCGCCGGGCGCGCGTGGCTGGCGGAGTTCGACCGGCTGGCGGCGTTCGCCTTGACATGCGGCCTCGCCGTCGGCTGGAACCTGGCCCTCGCGCGCGCATCGACGATGGCGGAGATCGCACTGGCCGTGGCCTCCATCGCGCTCGGCGCATGGATCGCGCGACGGGAACGCGAGGTGATTGCCGAGGCCGTCACGTTGGCGCGGCGCGCGGCGCCGTTGGTGTTTGCGCGCGCCAAGGCAGCGGGATAAACGCTCCCTCTTCCCGCTCGGAGTGACGGCGATTTATGACCTCGGCTGACCAGCCTCGAAATCCGCCGCCACGGCCGCTGATCCTGCCGCCGTACAGTCACGACCCGGACTCGCCGGGGCGGCGCCGGGCGCGGCGCTGGGCGGTGGGCCTGCTGGCGGCGTTCTCGTTCTTCTGGGGCTTGGTGTTCGCCTTCCTGGCCCCGGCGCTGATCCTGATCCTGCTTGCCCCGGTCGGCATCCTGATGCTGGTCGCCATCTGGGCCCTGCCCGATCTGAAGACCGCCCCGGCCCGCCTGCTGCGACGCATGTTCCTCGCCTATGTGGCGATAGCGGTCCTGTGGCCCTTCTACATTTCCATCGCCATCCCCCATTCGGGCCTGCCGTGGATCGGCCCGGCGCGATTGATCTTCACGCCGATGGTGATCGTCTTCCTGATCTGCCTGGCCGTGTCGAAAGACCTGCGCGGTCAGCTCGCGGTTGCGCTGAAGAGCCAGCGCCTGATCCCGTGGCTGCTGGCGGCCTTCGTGATCATCCAGACCTATTCGGTCCTGCTGTCCGACAGGTTCTTCGCCTCGCTCAACAAATGGGTCGACGCCCAGTTCACCTGGACGTGCGTTTTCTTCATCGCCTGCTATCTGTTCACCCGGCCAGGCCTGGTGCGGCGATGGGCGACGATCCTGTGGGCATGCGCGGTCATCGCCTGCCTGATCGCCCTGTGGGAATGGCGCATTCAGCACGTGCCGTGGTTCGGCCACCTGCCCGCCTTTCTGCAGATGGATCCGATCATGGCGAAGGCTGTCGCGCCGAATTTCCGTAACTACACCACCGTCTATCGCGTGCGCAGCACCTTCCAGAGCGCGCTGGGCCTCGGCGAATACATGTCGCTGACCATTCCCTTCGTGCTGTGCTTCGCCTTCGGTCCCTTCGGACGCAAGGTGAGGCTTGCCGCCCTGGCCTCCATCCCTCTCATCTGCTTCGTGGTGTTCATAAGCCACGCCCGCTCGGGCGTGATCGGCGTGCTGATCGATTTCGCGCTCTATGGCTTCTATTGGGGCGTTATGCAGTGGCGGCGCGACCGGGCCAACCCGATCGGCATCGCCGTTCTGCTGAGCTATCCGGTCGTGGCCGCCCTGGCCGTGGCCTCGACCTTCTTCATCGGCCGCATCCACGCCAGCGTATGGGGCAGCGGGGAGACCGTCAGCAGCACCGAGGCGCGCACCGTTCAATACCAGATGGGAATCCCCAAGGTGCTGAGCCATCCGTGGGGATATGGCATCGGCCGGGGGGCCGACACGCTCGGCTTCTTCACTCCCGGGGGACTCGAAACGATCGACACCTACTATCTGCTCATCGCCCTGGACTACGGCGTCGTCGGATTCCTCGTCTTCTATTCGTTGATTCTTTATTCGATCTACGCCGCCGGCAGATATTCCCTGAAAGATCATGGCCACGATCGGGAGACGCTGTTCCTGCCGGCGGCCGGGATCGCCCTGGCGTCGTTCTTCGTCATCAAGTCCGTGTACAGCGAAGTAAACAACCATTCGCTTTACTTCATGGTGCTGGGCATGGTGGTGGCCCTGATCTACCGCGTCAAGAACGCCGGGCCGCTGTCCACCGGAGCGCCGCGGAATCAGACGGCGCCGGCGGCCGAGAGGCTGTCGTGATCCGATGCGCGCGTTTTCGTTAGGCGAGACGGGCGACAGCTCGTTCGCGCTGGATCCTCGCCTCTATGCCGAGCTGAAAGCCACGCGGACGGCGATCGCCGAGCGGAGCGTGCTCTTCTGGGATGAGCACTGCAGCGAATGCGCCATGCCCAACTGCTTCGCCTCGTGCTCGCTCTATACGCCGCGCCCCGATTTCAAATGCCGCCGGTTCGATCGCGGGTTGGAGATGGCGCGCGCCACATCGCCGCGCGAGCGCGCGATCCGGCTGATGTCGGTGGCGTTTCGCCGCTGGGGCAAGCTGGAAGCCAAGGGCGCCATCCATCTGGTCGACGCCCGGCGAGCCGGGCTCTCCGAGAGCCTCGGGGCCGCCGTCCAACGCATGGCGGACACACCGCTGGCGCCGGCGAGCGTGCGGCGCAAGCTCGGCAAGGGCGTCGATCTGCTCACCGCCGGCGCCCTGAAGATCGCGTCGGGCGGGCGGCCGCCCGAGATGTTCGTGCTGGAGGCGATCAACCCGGGCGAGGCGCGCGTCGACCTCACCTTCACCGTCAGGCCGGCGTCGACGGCGAACGGGGGCCAGTTCCATCAGGCGCGGGCTGAGCTGGCGCCAGGCTACAACCGGCTCTGTTTTCCCGCCGGCGAGATCCTGGCGAGGGTGGGCGAAGTTTCTTCGTTGCTGTTCCAGATCGAGCCGGTGGATAGTGATGCCGGGACGGGCCCGCTGTTGTTCGGCCTCGTCGACTTCGTCAGCCTGAAGGCTGGCGCGCGCCTCGCGACGAGCCGTCCCGGCGCGCCAGCCACGGAAGATGGCGCCGCTAGGCCGAAGGTGAAGTGCGTGGTCTGGGACCTGGACAACACATTATGGCGCGGCACGCTGATCGAGGACGGCGCGGAGGGGGTGCGCTTCGACGAACGCGTTCCGGAACTCATCTCGGAGCTGGACCGGCGCGGCATCCTCAATTCGATCGCCAGCAAGAACGCGCCGGAGGACGCCGAGGCGCTGCTGAGGCGGGCCGGGTTGTGGGAGTTCTTTCTTCACCCGCAGATCCATTGGAACCCGAAGAGCGGCAGCGTGGCCGCCATCGCGGCTGCCCTGAACATCGGCATGGACAGCCTGGCGCTGATCGACGACCAGGCGTTCGAGCGCGGGGAGGTCGCCGCCGCGCACCCGGCGGTCGAGGTGTTCGACGTCGACTTCATGGGCCGCATGCTGAGCCATCCCAGGTTCGACGTGATCGTGACCGACGAAAGCCGGAACCGGCGGGCGATGTATCTGACCGAGGAAGTGCGGCGGGAGGCGCTTGAGGACGCGACCGGCGATTACGACGCTTACCTGAGGAGCTGCGCGATCGGGCTCACGATCGAGACGCTCGAAGCGCGGCATCTCAACCGCGCGTTCGAACTGACCGAACGGACCAACCAGCTGAACTATTCCGGCCGGCGACTGAGCCGCGGGGACCTCGAATCGCTGATGGTGTCGCCGGACCATCAGGTGTTGGTGCTGTCGGCGAGCGACCGGTTCGGCGACTACGGTTTGATCGGCGTCGCCCTCCTCAACGTGGAGACCTGGACCGTCGAGAGCTTCTTCATGAGTTGCCGGGTGCAGAGAAAGAAGGTCGAGCACGCCTTCTTCGAGCGCCTGCTCCGGATCGGCCGGGCGCGCGGCAAGCCGGTGCTGTCGGTGACGTACAGGCCGACGCCGCGCAACGAACCCTCGCGTGTCGTCCTCGAGGACGAAATGGGCTTCCAGCGCGGCCCGGCGGAGGGCGACTGCCAAGCCTTCCAGCTGCTCACTGACGCCTCCCTGCCCGAGAGCGACATCGTCGTCGTGGACGACAGGAGCGCGCTCGCCGGCGGCGCGGCGCCTGAACGGGCGCGCGCATGAACCGCGTCTCGGCGGCGATCGGCCGAAAGCTGGCGGCGTCGGTTCGGACCAAAGGCCTGCGGATCAGGCCCGAGCGCGGAATCGTCTCCTTCACCTTCGACGACGCGCCCCGTTCCTCCCTGACCAACGGGGCGCGGCTGCTGGAAGCGGCGGGGGCATGCGGGACCTATTATGTCGCCGGCGACCTGGTGGACGGAGAAAGCGAAGGTCGGCCCTATCTGACCCGCGACGACCTCGCCTGGCTGAACGAGCGCGGTCACGAACTGGCCTGCCACACCTTCTCGCACGCGCGGGTTCCCGAGATGGACGCGGCGACGTTAGGGGCGGAACTCGACAGGAACCAGACATTCGTCGCCGACGCGTGCGGCGACACGCGCTTGACCAGCTTTGCCTATCCGTTTGGCGATGTCTCGCCGGCGCGCAAGCTGCAGGCCCAGGCAAGGTTCGCCAGCTGCCGGGGCATCACGCCGGGCGTCAATCGCGGGGTCGCTGACCTCGGCCTACTAAAGGCGGTGGCGCTTTATGGGCGAAGCCGTGACGACGCGGCCCTGCGCGGCTGGCTGGAGGAGACCGAGCGCTGTCGCGGCTGGCTGATCCTCTATACCCACGACGTCGATGACGAACCGACCGAGTGGGGGGCGAGCGTCGACCAGCTCGAGGCGGCGATCGGGGATTGCATGACCCGGGGATTCGAGATCCTGACCGTGCGTAACGCGCTGGGACGCCTGGCCTTCAGCTAAGGGACGGCCCCGGCTGCTCCAACCATTTCGGCCGTCCGGTCTCGCCCATGAGTCCCGCCCGGAGACCCGAGAGAGCGCTGATGAAATTTCCTCCGGCGCCGGAAAGCAAAAACCTGGCGGAGTGGGCGAGCGCCATGATGGCCGTCCAGGCCCACCATCCGGGATAATTGCGGCGAACGAAGTTCATTCGATTTCTGAAGTCGAGATAGACGGACAGCCTGGACGCCTTGCTTCTCGCCCTGGCCGTTCCGATCGTGCTTCCGCCGACATGGGGGACGACCGAGCGATAGGCATAGCCAACGCCGCAGCACGCCTTGGCCCGCAGGCCCCAATCGAGGTCCTCGTAGTAGAGGAAATAGGATTCCTCCATCAGGCCGATCTTCGTCAGGCATTCACGCGTGACGTAGAAGGAGCAGCCGGAAGGGGCGTCGATGCGCGCCTCGAGTTCATCCGGATCGGGGGCCAGCGATGCTGGGGCGTAGATGTCGACCCCCAGGACCGAGGCCGCCAGTTTTCGCCAGGTCAGTCCGCGCGTACGCACCACGTCCGGCCTGTCCACGTACATCGCGCGGCTGCCAACCATGCCTTTCCCCCGAGCCGCGGCGTAGGCCACGAGTTCGGCCAGGGCGTCTCGGTCGGGAATGGTGTCGGGGTTCAGGATCCACACACCGCTCCAGTCGGTCGCCGCCTGGAGAGGCCTTAGCCATGCGTTCACGCCGCCAGCGAACCCCAGGTTTTCCGGCGCCTCGCCCGCGAGAACGATTTGATGTCCGCCGCTCAGTCGCAATTGGCGCAGGCGCGCGAAACCGGATGTCGGGCCGGGGGGCTCGTCGACCGGTCCCTCACACGGCGCGCCGGCGGCGGACAGGCGCGTCACAAGATCGTCGAACGCGGCCGGGCCACCGTTCTCGCAAATGAGAACGGTAAAGCTCGGCGTCGCGGACGCCGCGGACAGCGCTTGCAAACAAATCGCCAGGTCATCCGGATTCCGGTAGCCCACGATGATGACCCCGATCTCCGCGCCGTTCAGCATCAGCGCGGCTCCTGGGCGAATGGCAGTGTCATCGCGTGGGCAAATCTCCACAGGCGCACGCGGACGAGCATGGCGATCGCATTCAATCTCTGACGGTTCGTCGTCAAGGCTCTGCTCCGCAGAACCTTCGGCACATGAACGGGCGCCGAAATGGGCAGCGCCAGGCCGCGGCCCAGCCACAAAAGGCGGCCGGCCGGACGGGTCAGGAACAGGCCGTAAGTCTCGGTGTTCACCTTGCGCGACTTCTCACGCAGATCGGGCCAGGATCGGCGGGCCGGATGGCCGACGACGGCGCCTGGCACGTAACCCAGGCTGTAGCCCGCCGCGCGGGCGCGATGTGACCATTCGACGTCTTCCGAGAGACCGGTGCGGAAGCCGCCGACGGTTTCGAACAGCGCGCGCGGGCAGAAGAGATTTCCGCTGCCGGTGAAGCCCTTCCTGGTCACATAGGCTTCGTTGTTGAAGGCGAACACCGCCTCGAACGCCTCCGCCGGCGTCATGCGCGCGGCGTCTTCCACCAGCACCTTCACCCGGCCGCCGACGAAGTCGTGTCGCGCCAGGGCCTCGACGCCCGCGGCGAGCCAACCCGGCTCGGGGCGGCAGTCGGAATCGGTGAAGGCCAGGACTTCGCCGCGCGAAGCGGCCACGCCGCCGTTGCGCGCCGGACCGGCGCCGCGCTCGGACACGACGACCAGCCGCGCCCGGCCGGCGATGACCGCCGCGACGGCGGCCTCGCCCTGCGGCGAGGCGTTGTCGGCCACCACGATCTCGAACCGCTCGCGCGGGAAGGTCTGGCGACCGAGGTCCGCCAGGCAAAGAGCCAGGCCGGCCAGATCGTTGTAGTGCGGCACGATGACGCTGACCAAGGGTGTCGCGGTGGCCTCTCCCCGATCCTCGAGCTTACCAGCGGTGTCCATGCGCCCATTCTAGCCCGGGCCGCCCAAGCGCGCGAGATTGTACCCCCCTCCCGCTCTTCCCCGCGAAAGTGGGGACCCAGTGGTGTCCATCTTGACACTCCTCCCAGCGGGTTAGCGGCTCAGGCAAACACAAAAAGCCTAGGTCCCCGCTTTCGGGGGAAGAGCGGAATTTGGGTGGCCCCGCTTTCTCGGGAACCGGAATTGGTGTGGCTCGATTTGCCCCTTGCCCTTGTGTTGCCGGTTTGGGAATCTAAAGGGAGCGTCGGCACAGGAAGGACCCCATTCTTGCAGACCATCTTCGACGTGGTGACCGTGGCTGTCTTCGTCGGCCTGGTCGTGCTCTTCCTGCAGCGCTCGGTCTCGCCCGAGCCGCGCGACCATATGTATCAGTACGCGCCGCCGGCGATCGGCTGCGCCGTGGCCAACTATTTCGGCAACCAGGGCGAGAAGCTCGACAACCAGGGCCTGGTTGTAGTCGCCTGGGTGTTGATCGTCTGCGTGGTCGGCTATGTGTTCTATGTGCTGAAGCCCTTCAGCCGCACGCCGAGCTGACCTCTCTTCCCCCCGCATCGGGGGCAGGGCGATTGCATTTGAAAATTGTCGTCATCCCGC
>JBOHLC010000181.1:0-5513 GCA_050729395.1 Caulobacteraceae bacterium | reverse complement strand
CGGCCAATCCGGCCCACCGCGCCTGGTTCGCCGCCGACGCCGCGCGCCGCGAGTGCCTGATCCTGCGGGATCTGGGCGTTCTGGCCCATTACGTCGGCGACGGCAGTCAACCGTTGCACGTGTCCATCCACTTCAATGGCTGGGGCCCTGGGCCTAATCCTGATGGCTTCACCCAGGACCGCATCCACGCCTTTTTCGAAGGGGCGTTCGTCCACGACTACATCGATCCGGCAGCTGTCGCCGCCGACATGGCGCCGGCCCATGACTGTCAGTGCACGATCGAGCAGCGCGCGCGCGCGTTCCTGGCGGCGACCAACGCCGAGGTCGTTCCGCTCTATCGCCTGCAAAAGGCCGGCGCCTTCGTCGGCGCGACCAAGGAAGGTCGCGCCTTTGTCGCCGAGCGTCTGGCCGCCGGCGCCGACGAACTTCGGGACGAGGTTATCGAGGCCTGGCGCGCCAGCGCCGGCGGCTCCGTCGGCTATCCGGAGGTGAAGGTGAGAGACATCCTGGCCGGCCGCGTCGATCCCTACGACGCGCTTTACGGTCTCGACTGAATTGGGCGCCGCGAACATCATCGACGGCAAGGCCCAGGCGGCAATCCTCAGGGAGAAGGTGCGCGAAGACGTGGCGCGCCTCGTCGCCGATCACGGCGTGCGGCCGGGCCTCGCCGTGGTGCTCGTGGGCGAGGATCCCGCCAGCCAGATCTATGTCCGCTCCAAGGGCGAACAGAGCGCGGCCGTCGGCATGCATTCGGAGACCCATCTTCTCGCCGCCGACACACCGCAAAGCGCGATCGAGGCATTGGTCCGTAGACTGAACGCCGATCCGGCGATCCACGGCATTCTCGTCCAGCTGCCCCTGCCGCGGGACATCGACCAGGCCGCTGTGATCGCCACCATCGATCCGGACAAGGACGTCGACGGACTGACCTTGATCAACGCCGGGCGCTTGGCGAGCGGACTGCCGGGCCTGGTTCCGTGCACGCCGCTCGGCTGCCTCATCCTGTTGCGCCAGGCGGTGGGCGCGCTCGAGGGGCTGGAGGCGGTGGTCGTCGGCCGCTCGGTCCTTGTTGGCCGGCCGATAGCCCAGCTCCTGCTCGGGGCCAACTGCACCGTGACCATCGCCCACTCGCGCAGTCGCGATTTGCCGGAGATCTGCCGGCGGGGGGATATCCTGGTGGCCGCCGCCGGCCGACCCGAGATGGTGCGGGGCGATTGGATCAAGCCGGGGGCGGCGGTGATCGACGTCGGCATCAACCGCGTGCCGTTCCGCGATCCGGTGAAGGCGGCGGCGGGGAAGACCAAGGTGGTCGGCGACGTGGCATTCAAGGAAGCGGCCGCCGTGGCCGGTTGGATCACGCCGGTGCCCAATGGCGTGGGGCCGATGACTGTCGCCTGCCTGCTGCGCAACACGCTCAGCGCCGCCGAAAGGCAGGCCGGCGTTGAGACCTCTTCGCCTTAACCGGGGCGCGCGCTGGACGCGCCTGCCTGTCCTGGCTGGCCCCGCGCGTCGACCCACTTGACCATTCCTTCGAGAACCTGGTCCGTCGCCTGGTCGAAGGCTGTCGCGATCGCGCCGACGCGATTGGCCCCGGCCGGCACACTTGCGCTGAAGATGTGCTCGCCGGCGAGCCGCCGCTCCGCCGGGATGCTGAGAGCGGCATAGACCTCGACCACGATCGTCGGTGGCGCGCCTTGTCCCTGGAGGTAGCGCGCCTCGAAGGTGCGCACGTCGATCTTGAGGAAATAGTCGGGCGGGACGGCCTCGCCCGGCGCCATCAATCGGGCGGGCCCCTGATCGGCGTCGAAGGCGTTGGCCAGCGCGTGTTCGAACAGGCCCTGGGCGCCGCTCACCCAACGCTCGCCCTTGATGTAGGCTGCTTCGTTGCCGGTAGTGGTCAGGATCATGTCGCCGGCCGAAGCTCTGACGAAGCTGATCGGCAGCACCTGGACCGCGAAACTGGAAGCAAGGGCGCCGGGCGCGCGGGTCGCCGGCGGCAGATCGCCGCCGAACCTATAGAGCTGGGCAGGCGGCTCCTTGGGCAGCAACGACACGCAGCCGGCGAGGAGAACGGCGGGCGCCGCGGCCAGCAGGGAACGACGCCTCATGGTTTCACCTCGATCTGCTTGGCCGGCGGCTTGGCGAGCAGGCCGCGCGGATTGTTCTGGATCTCGCCCATCACCTGATCGACCCGATCGGTGGCCTTTCGCAGGCTGATGATGGCGCTGCTCATCTGCGGAAGTCCGGTGTTGGCGAATTGGGTCGTCGGTCCTTTGAGGTTGTCGATCATCCCGTGCAGGCTCTTGGCGGCGGCTTCGATCTGCGTCGCCGCGTCGGCCAGCTTGGCGACCGCGCGCCTGCCATCGCCGTTGACCAGAGTGTCGCTCGACTTGGCCAGTTCGCGCACCTGCAGCACCGTGGCGTCGGCGTCCTCGACGGTCTTCTGAGCGTCGGCGATGATCGCCTTGCGCTTGTTGAGCTCACCGGTCACGTCGCGGATGTTGGTCATGGTCTCGCTGAGGGAATTGATATTTTTGTCGCTAAGCACACGGTTGACGCGATCGAGCGTCTCGACCGCGCGCTGCACGACATAGCCGCCGCCGGCCAGCAGGTTTGAGAGCGCATCCGTCTTGGAGTGGATCACCGGGATCTCGCCGGTCGGGGTTACATCCTTGAGCAGCGGCTTGCCCGGCGTTCCCGCGCTGATCTGGACATATGACACGCCGGTGATGCCCTGAGGTTCGAGGGTGGCGAAGCTGTCGACGCGAATGGGCACGTCGGAGGTCACGCGGGCCGTGGCGATGACCATGGTGGCGTCCTTGGGATCGAGGAAGATGCGGTTGACGTCGCCGACCTTGATGCCGTTGAAATGCACCTCCGCTCCCTGTGAGAGACCGCGCACCGGACCCTTGAACAGGATATCGTAGGTGACGAGGTTGCGGTTGAAGCCGCTCCCGGCGAGCCAGACGACAAACACCACCAGACCGACGAACACGATCGCCGAGATCAGCCCCACCAGGGCATAGTTGGCGTTGCGCTCCATCAGGCTGTTCTTTCGTGCTCGGCTTCGGCGGCAATCCGTCCGCGCTCGCCATGGAAGTAGGCCTTTACCCACGGGTGGTCGGATTTCTCCACTTCGCGCACGGGGCCCATGGCGACGATCTTCTTGTCGGCGATGACAGCCACCTGATCGGTGATCCTGTACAGGCTGTCGAGGTCATGGGTGATCATGAAAACCGTCAGCTTCAGGCTGTCGGAAAGCTCCTCGATCAGGCTGTCGAAGGCCGCCGCGCTGATCGGATCGAGGCCGGACGTGGGCTCGTCGAGGAAGAGAAGCTCCGGATCCAGCGCCAGGGCCCGGGCCAGGGCGGCGCGCTTGATCATCCCGCCGGACAGCTCCGAAGGCTTCAGCGCGCCGGCGCCCGCCGGCAGGCCAGCCAGGGCGATCTTCAGGTCGGCCAACTGGTCGACCTCGCCGATCACCAGCTCGGTGTGTTCTATCATCGGAGCGGCAACGTTTTGCTTGACCGTAAGGTTCGACCACAGGGCGCCCTGCTGGAACAGCACGCCCCAGCGGCGCTCGATGGCGGTCCACACGCGCCGGCGGGCGTAACGGATATCCTGGCCGAAGACGCGCACGGTCCCGGAGTCGGCGGCCTTCAGCCCGATGATGGTGTTGAGCAGGACCGTTTTACCCGCGCCGGAGCCACCGACGACGCCGACCACCTGCCCGCGCGGAATGCTGAGGTTGAGGCCATCGTGGATGACCTGGTCTCCGAAACGGGAGACGAGATCGCGCACCTCGATCGGGGGCGCCTCGAGATCGAGCAGTTCGCCGGTTGGGGTTTCTTCGCTCACACGTTCAGTTCCATGTAGATGAGCGCGAAAATTGCGTCGATCAGGATCGCCGCGAAGATGGCGTGGACCACGGCGGCGGTGACCCGCCGGCCCAGGGACTCGACATCGCCGCCCACTTCCAATCCCTGGCGGCAGCCGATCCCGGCGATGACCACGGCCATCACCGGCGCCTTGGACATGCCCACCCAGAACGATGTCACCCCGACATTGTCGACCAGGCGGGAGAAGAAGGCTACCGGCGGCAGGCCGAGCACTGACCAGCTGACCGTCAGGCCGCCGGCCAGGCCCGCCAGGGTGGCGATAAAGGTCAGCAGCGGAATGGTGAGGAACAGCGCCATGAAGCGCGGGAACACGAGTGCGTCATAGGGGTCGATGCCCAATACCTGCATGGCGTCGATCTCCTGGTTCATCTTCATCGCGCCGATCTCGGCGGCGAAGGACGAAGCCGACCGGCCGGCCAGTAGCAGCGCGGTGATGAGGATGTTGAACTCGCGCAGGACCGAAAAGCCGATGAGCTCCACGGCGAACACCTGGGCTCCGAATTTCGAGAGCATGTTGGCGCCTAGGAGGCCGACCACGGCGCCGATGAAGAAGGTGGTGACCGCGACAATCGGCATGGCGTCCAGGCCCGCCCGCTCGGCGAGAGAGACGATGGCGGCCCAGCGGACCTTGTGCGGCGCGCGGGCGGCGCGGGCGACGGCCACAAGCAGGTGACCGTTGAAGATCAAGCTGTCGTAGGAGTTGATCCCCAGATTGACCACGCCATGACCGAGACGATCGAACAGGTCGTAGAACGGATGCGCGCGAGGCGCCGGCGTCGGCTCGACGGTCAGGGCGCCGCGGACCAGGTCGAACAGCCGCGCGGTGGCCGCGGGCGCGATGATGCGCGGCGTCAGGCGCGCCTCGTCCGCCGCCCGGATCACGCCCCACACGCCCGAGGTGTCGCACCGACCGACACCGGAGAGGTCGATGGCCACGGACCTCTGCCCCTTCAGCGCATCGGCCAGGCGATCGTTGGCCAGGCCCATTTCCACGGCCGTCCAATCGCCGCTGAGCACGGCTGTCACGCCGTGGTCGCGCTCCTCGAGACGGAAGTCGGCTGGCTGATCCATCGATCCTCGAACGCCCTGCTTTACTGGGAAGCTAAGCTAAGACCCCGGTGGGGAAACGCCAAACGCACAACGCCTCGGCGCCAACTTAAGCTGCGCCGCTCCAAGAGCAGGATGATTTGAGACGGAATCGTCTCAAATCTGAATCCTGCTCGTCTTTCTAACGTGCAGAGCCGGATTCAGACGCTGGATCTCTCCGGTCCAGCATCATCAGGCTCTGGATCGGGGGGCATGGGTGATGCGCAGAAGGTTGGCCGCGCCCGGCGCGCCGAGTGGTGGTCCGGCGATGATGAGGATGCGCGCGCCGCTGGCCGCCAGGCCAAGATCCGCCGCGAGGTGCGCGGCTTCGTCGGTCATGGCGGCGACGCCGCGCGGCTGTGCGGCGACGCGGGGTTCGAGGCCCCAGACCAGGCCCAGCCGGCGGGCGACCTTCGGTTCGGGGGCGATGGCCAGAATGGGATGCGGCGGACGTTCGCGGGCGAGGCGGCGCGCGGTGGCGCCAGTCGTCGTGTAGGCCACCAGGCAGGCCGTGGAGCGAGCTTCGGC
>JBOHLC010000180.1:0-5572 GCA_050729395.1 Caulobacteraceae bacterium | reverse complement strand
CCCATGAGCTCGCGCAGGATGAGATAGAGCAAGGCGAGGATGGCCGCGCCGACCCCCATCCAGAAGAGATCGATGGCGTAGGGGGCGAGGAACTTGGCGATCGACCCGATCCAGCGGCCGAGTGTCTTCAGCCATTCAGGCTCGACGAAGTCCGGCGTCTTCGGCACGGGGGTGAACGAGAACTGGATGGCGCGGTCGCCCATGAGGCGCGCGTGCGCGGCCGCCAGCGCCTTTGCTCCCGCGATCGTCCCCATCTCAGCCGGCAAACCGCTCCCCCGCGCCGCGCAAGGAGCCTAGCAGAGGAATCGCGGCCGGAGTGAACGGACTTGGCCTAGCGCCGCTAGCGGTCCGCCGCGGTGTTCGCGGCCGGGCTTGCGCCCGCGTCTCCGGCCACATAGGCCCCCGCGCACGCGGCCAAAGCCGCCAGGGACATGGCGAAAATAACGCCCGCGATCACCTTCATGGATAATCTCTAAGTTCCGCACCCGTGTCGGCGAGATTCGCAGGATTTTTCAGTTTCGTCAAAAAGCGTGCGAAAGGCGAAGCCGATGCAGCCGGATCCTATTGAACGACTGATCGAAGCGCGCGCTACCGGCCGCGCCCTGGCGCGCGATTTCTATGTTCGGCGCGACATCTTCGAACGCGATCTGGACCTGCTGCTTTCCGGCTGGACCCTGCTCGGCCACGAGAGCGAGATCGCCGCTCCGGGCGACTGGATCACCGGCGGATTCGGAGACGAATCGGCCATCCTCGTGCGCGGGGACGATGGCGAGGTCCGCGCCCTGGCCAATGTCTGCCGCCATCGCGGTTCGCGCATCTGCGTCGAAGCCGCCGGCAGCGCGGCGGTCTTCACCTGCCCCTATCACGCCTGGAGCTATCGCCTGGACGGGACGCTGCGCGCCGCGCGCGAGATGCCAGAGGGCTTCGATCCGTCGGCGCATGGATTGAAGCTCTTGCCGCTCGCGATCGTCGGCGGACTGATGTTCGTCAGCTTCGGCGATGCGCCGCCATCCCTGGAAGAGGCCGCCACCGCCCTGACCGCGATGACCGATCACTACGGCTGGGGGCGGGCCAGGATCGCCGCCCGGCGCTCATACTCCGTGGCAGCCAACTGGAAGCTGGCGCTGGAGAACTATCACGAGTGCTATCATTGCGGGCCGGCCCATCCGGAGTTCTCGGTGCTGCACGCCCTGGCCCGGCCCAACGCCCGGCGCGTGCGTGATAGCGCCCAATCGCAAGCCGACCGCGCGGGCGGGGTCGCCGTGGCCGATTTCGAAGCCTGGGGGCCGATCCGCGACGGACGCGAGGTGGTCCGCGTCATGCGCTCGGACCTCGCGCCGGGCGCGCAGACCGGCAGCCGCGACGGCGGGCTGGTCGCCCCGCTGATGGCCCCGGCCGCCGACGGCGCCTGCGTCTTCGCCGAGGTTGGCTATCTCTCGGCCTTCCTTGCCTATGCCGACCACGGCCTCCTCTACCGATTCATCCCGCGTGGCGTGCTGGAAACGGAGATGGAGGTCATCTGGCTGGTGGACGGCGAGGCGCGCGAGGGCGCGGACTACGATCCCGCGAACCTCACCTGGCTTTGGGATGTGACCAGCCTGGCTGACAAGCGGATCATCGAGACCAATCAGGCCGGTGTGTTGTCGCGCCTCTATGAGCCCGGCCCATTCTCGCTGATGGAGCCCGGCGCGCGCCAGTTGGTCGACCGCTACCTCGCCGATCTCGCGGCCAAAGGGTGAGCTACGACGCGCTGATTGTCGGCGGCGGCTACGACGGCCTGACCTGCGTGCCCGGACGAATGGTGCTCTCGCCGCTCGACCTGGAGCGCAAGCTGGCGCTCACTGGCGGCGACATCTTCCACTGCTCGCTGACTCTCGATCAGCTGTGGGCCGCGCGGCCGGCGCTCGGCCGTGGCGACTATCGCTCGCCGGCGCCGGGCCTCTACATGTGCGGCTCGGGAACCCATCCCGGCGGCGGCGTCACCGGCGCCGCCGGCCACAACGCCGCACATGAGATCTTGCGGGATTTGAGGAAAGGAACACTCGGGAAGCGAAAGTCTGCCTAACCGCCGATAGCTCGGCGGGCGGCGGTGGCGAGGAAGCCGGAGCGGGTGAAGCCGTGGGCCTCGGCGTAGGCATCGATCTTGCGCAGCGTTTCTTCCGGCAGGGTGATGTTGACGCGCACGGAGCGTTCGGCTCCCGCCGGGCCGCTCACCAGTATGGCGACGCCATCGCGATTCTCACGATCGGTCATGACCGTTTCCAGCGACGAAGGTTCCGGCAAAGGCGCGCCATCCTCCGCCATGCCTTCGATGTGAAAGGCCAGGGCTTCCTCGGCCATGGCCCGCGCCTCGTCGAGGTCCGACCCCGCCGTCACGCAGCCCGGAAAGTCGGGAAACGACACGCCATAGTCGCTTCCGGCGTCCTTGTGGATCAGGGCAAGATAGCCGGCCATGGTCATGTTTCTCTCGCTCAGTGGGATCTGGGCCTGCTGTTCAGTATTGCAGAGCGTCGCATTAGAATAGCACCATTGAGGCGCCCCGAGGTGGTTCATGAGTTGGCTGAAAATGATCCGCCGGAAACTGAGTTTGCCAGCAGGAGCAGAAATGGAGCCTCCGTCCTGGGTTTGTTCGGAATGCGGACAGGTTCACGAGGGATTGCCAGTGGTGGCCATGAAGTCGCCCGCTGCTTGGGATGAAGCCACACCGGAGGAGCGTGACAAGGACTTCGTCCTCACGAGCGATACCTGCGTCTGGAAGGGGGAGCACTTCTTCGTAAGGTGCGTGTTGGAGATTCCCGTTTCGGATCGACCCGAGACTTTCGACTTCGGCGTCTGGTCCACTCTCAGTGAGGCGAACTTCGGTCGCTATGTGAAGGACTTCAACTCAAGCAAGCTGGTCTACACGGACCCCATGTTCGGCTGGTTTTCAAACCAGCCTCCAGGATACCCCGATACGCTCAACCTGAAATGCCATGTTCACCCGCGTAGTGATGGCCTCAGACCGTTGCTGGAATTGGACGCTACAGACCACCTTCTGGCGGTCCAGCAGCGATCCGGGATCTCGTTCAGCGAAGCGCTCGCCTACGTCCATGCCCATATGAGCGTTTGAGGCAAAGTCTCAGCACTCCACCACATTGACGGCCAAGCCGCCGAGTGAGGTCTCCTTATAGATCTCGCTCATGTCGGCGCCGGTGCGCTTCATGGTGGCGATGACCTTGTCGAGGCTGACCGAATGCTGGCCGTCGCCCAGCAGGGCCAGGCGCGCGGCGTCGATGGCCTTGATCGCTCCCATGGCGTTGCGCTCGATGCACGGGATCTGGACCAGGCCGCCGATCGGGTCGCAGGTCAGGCCGAGGTTGTGCTCCATGCCGATCTCGGCCGCGTTCTCGATCTGGGCGTTGGAGCCGCCGAGCACGGCGGCGAGCCCCGCCGCGGCCATGGAGCAGGCCACGCCCACCTCGCCCTGGCAACCGACCTCCGCCCCGCTGATCGAGGCATTCTGCTTATAGAGCGCGCCAATGGCCCCCGCGGTGAGCAGGAACGTGCGTCTCGTCTCCGCCGTGCCGACGTGGAAGCGGTCGTGGTAGCGCATCACCGCCGGCACGATGCCGGCCGCCCCATTGGTCGGCGCGGTGACCACGCGGCCGCCCGAGGCGTTCTCCTCATTGACCGCCAGGGCCCACAGATTGACCCAGTCCATGGCCGCCAGCGGATCGGCGATCTGTCGCACCATCCGCGCCAGGATGACCGAGCGCAGCTGATGGGCGCGGCGCTTGACCGCCAGGCCGCCTGGAAGCTGGCCTTCCTGGCGCATGCCGCGCTCGATGCAGGCGTCCATGGCCTCGTGGATGGCGTCGAGCCCGGCGGTGACCTCGGCCTCCGATTTCAGCGCGCATTCGTTGGCCATCATCAGCTGGGCGATGGAAAGGCCCGCGGTCCTGGCCTGTTCGAGCAGTTCGGCGCCCGAGTTGAAGGGATGCGGTGGGGCTGGTCCGGAGTCGGCCGGGGCGTTGCGGCCGAGCTCCTCCTCGTCGCGCACGAAGCCGCCGCCGATGGAATAGTAGGTCCGCTCGGCGAGCTTGACCCCCTCGGCGTCGAAGGCGCGGAAGGCCAACGCGTTCGGGTGCTCCGGCGCGCGCTCGGCGATGGCCCAGAGGATGTCGCGCGTCTCGTCGAAAGCAATGACGCGCTCGCCGCCACCGAGCGGCAGGGCCTGCTCGGCCCGGATGCGGACGAGCGCAGCCTCGCCCTCGTCCGGATCGAGGCTGGCCGGGACGAAGCCGGCGAGGCCCAGGATCACCGCCCGGTCGGTGGCGTGGCCGCGGCCGGTCAGTGCCAGGGAACCATACAGCACCGTTTCCGCCCGCGCGGTCCTGGCGATGACGCCGGTATCGGCCAGGCGATGGACGAAGCGTCCGGCCGCGACCATCGGGCCCATGGTGTGGGAGCTGGATGGTCCGACGCCGGGCTTGAAGAGATCGAAGACGCTGACCGTCATTGAGATTGTTCTTAAGAAGCCGCGCCTGGAATGCGCGGGGAACCTATCTCGGAAGGTCGCTGGCTCCCATCAGAAATTCATCGACCGCCCGCGCGCACTGGCGGCCCTCGCGGATGGCCCAGACCACGAGGGACTGGCCCCGGCGCATGTCGCCGGCGGCGAACACCTTGGCCCGGCTGGTGCGATAGGTCTGGGCATCGGCGGCGACATTGCCGCGCGCGTCCAGTGCTATGCCGGCCTCGGCAACCACGCAGTCCTGGCGGGGGCCGAGGAAGCCCATGGCCAGGAGGACGAGATCGGCCTTCAGGGTGAATTCACTGCCCGCCACCTCGGTCATGGTCATCCGGCCGTCGGCGCCAGCGGTCCATTCGAGGCGCACGCACTCCAGCGCCTCGATCCTTCCGTTCGAGCCCAGCGCCCGCCGCGTGGCCACGGCGAAGTCGCGCTCGCAGCCCTCGTCCTGAGAAGAGGAGGTGCGCAGCTTGAGCGGCCAGTCGGGCCAAGTCAGCGCCTTGTTCTCACGCGCCGGCGGCTCGGGCAGAATCTCGAGTTGGGTGATCGAGGCCGCGCCCTGGCGATTAGATGTGCCGATGCAGTCCGAGCCGGTGTCGCCGCCGCCGATCACCACCACATGCTTGCCTTTGGCGCTGATGGTGCCGCCGGGTGCGGCTTTTTCTTCGGCATCGCCCGCCACCCGCTTGTTCTGCTGGGTGAGGAAATCCATGGCAAAATGGATGCCGGAGAGTTCACGTCCTTCAATGGGAAGATCGCGCGGCGCCTCGGCGCCGCCCGCCAGCACCAGCGCGTCATAATCGGTAAGCAACATCTGGACAGAAATTCCGACGCCGACTTCGACGCCGGGCCTGAACACCACGCCTTCGGCCTCCATCTGGCGGATGCGGCGGTCGATCAGATGCTTTTCCATCTTGAAGTCGGGAATGCCATAGCGCAGCAAGCCGCCGATGCGGTCGGACTTTTCATATAGCGTCACCGAATGACCGGCGCGCGCCAGTTGCTGGGCGCAGGCCAGGCCTGCGGGGCCCGAACCAACCACCGCCACGGCCTTGCCGGTCT
>JBOHLC010000179.1:0-8216 GCA_050729395.1 Caulobacteraceae bacterium | reverse complement strand
CCCTCTCGGAGCCGCGAGTGAGGGTTTGGAAGCATTGGTTTTGTGCACTGTGTCGGGAGAGAAGACCATCTGCCTACGGACCATATATGTTAGGCTCATTCGTTGAGCTAAAACGAGTTGTCGAGATGTGTGAATCTGCTAGCCCTCTGGGGGAGGGGGACCCCGAAGGGGTGGAGGGGGTTTGCGCGCGGCTGCAACCCCCCTCCCGGCCTTCGGCCGTACTCCCACCAGAGGGGGGAGAGAGGCGCCTTACGATGTCGCAGTCCCGCCCGACCTAGGCAACCCCCTGTGGCGCTGGCGCCATGGCCAGGCTCAATCGTTAACCTGCTCTCCCGCTCGGCTCCGAACCGGACTATCTGACCGCCCCTGAATTCATATGCGGAGCCTGACTCAGGCGCTGGATCCCTCCGGTCCAGCGTCATCAGGCTCTGGGGTTTCTAAATGGACCAGTACGAAGACGACGAAGCCACCCGTCGCCGGGCGCTCACCAACGGCCAGGTGCTGGCGTTCATCGCCGGCTACTGGCGCCGGCGGCCGTGGATGTTCGCCGGCACGGTGGCCCTGACGCTCGTCGGCATCGGCTTCGAGCTGTTCATGCCCACGGCCAGCAAGGGCATGATCGACGCCGTGGTCGCCGGACGCGGCAAGATCGACGCCGCCTGGCGCGCATTTGGCCTGTTCGTGTTCGTCTTCCTGGCCGCCTCGGTGATGCGCAACTTCGCCATGCGCTTCTGGATTCCGCTGGCCGTGTGGACCATGGAGGAGATGACCAACGAGGGCTTCGCCCGCGTGCAGTCGTTCTCCTCCGACTGGCATGGCGACACCTTCGCCGGGGCCACGGTGCGGCGCCTGTCGCGGGCCATGTGGGGCTATGACACGGTCGCCGACTGCCTGGTGATCTGGATCGTTCCGGCGCTGCTCATCCTGGCCGGGCTGTCGATCCAGATGATGCTGCGCTGGCCCCTGGTGGGCGCGTTTTCCTTCGGCATGGTGGCGATCTACATAACCTCGAGCGTGGTCGCCAACACCGTGGTCGTGCGCAAGGCCAACATCCGCTCGGTGGCCATGGATTCGCGCATCGGCGGCGCGCTGGCCGATTCGATCTCGTCCAATCCCACGGTCAAGGGGTTCGGCGCCGAGGAACGCGAGGAAGCGCGCATCGGCCTGGTCACCGCCGACTGGCGGCGGGCCGCCCGGACCACCTGGACGCGCTACACCGACGTGTGGCTGTTCCAGAACCTTCTCCTGGCGCTGCTCCAGGGTGGCCTCACCGGCCTGGTCATCCTGCGCTGGGCGAGCGGCAAGGCCGACGCCGGCGACGTGGCCTTCATCGTCACCGCCTTTCTTCTGATGAACGGCTACCTGCGCAACATGGGCGACAACATCCGCATGCTGCAGCGGGGCCTGGCCGACATCGAGGACGTGGCCCGCTACGCGACGCAGGCGCCTCAAGTGGCCGACCGGTCGGGCGCGAGCGACATCCATCCCCTGGAAGGGGAGATCGTGTTCGACGCCGTGACCTTCGCCTACAAGGCGTCGGCCGCGCCGATCTACAATGACTTCTCCCTGTGCATCGCGCCGGGCGAGCGACTGGCGCTGGTCGGACCGACCGGCTCGGGCAAGTCGACCTTCGTCAAGCTCATCCAGCGTCTCTATGACGTCGACGGCGGACGCATCCTGGTCGACGGCGTCGACATCGCCGGCGTGACGCAAGGCAGCTTGCGCCGCGCCATCGCCGTGGTGCCGCAGGATCCGGCCCTGTTCCACCGCACCATCGCCGAGAACATCGCCTACGCCCGGCCGGGGGCCACCGTCGAGGAGATCGCGCTGGCCGCCAAGCGGGCGCGAGCGCACGACTTCATCGCCGCCCTGCCCAAGGGTTACGACACCCTGGTCGGCGAGCGCGGGGTCAAGCTTTCCGGCGGCGAGCGCCAGCGCGTGGCCATCGCCCGCGCGTTCCTCGCCGACGCCCCGATCCTGGTCCTCGACGAGGCCACCTCCTCGCTAGACGTGGAGACCGAGATGAATGTCCAGGCGGCGACCGAGGAGCTGATGGCCGGGCGCACGACCATCGTCATCGCCCACCGGCTGTCGACCGTGCGCCGGGCCGACCGCATCCTGGTGTTCGAGGACGGCCGGATCGTCGAGGAAGGCCGCCACGGCGAGCTGGTCGCCCTCGGCGGCGCCTATGCCAGGCTGCACGCAGTGACGCTGGGGGCGTGAGGCCAGATACGGTAGATAGGGACACAATACTTAATTATGCTCGCCTAATTAAGTATTGTGTCCCTATCTACCTGCCGCCCCCCAAGCTTCAGGCGTCGGCGTCCTCGCGGCGAGCGCGCGCCAGGTAATCGGCGTCGCATCTGGCGCCGTCCTCGGCGAAGAGAATCATCTGGGTCTGGGTGACCAGGGCGACGATGTGACCCTGGCCGGTCTCGACCCTGGTCTGCACCACCTGGGTGCGCCGGCCGCGATGCAGCAGGCTGGCGACGCCCACCAGGCTCGCGCCGGCCGGAGCGGCGGCGATGAAGTTGGTCTTGCTCTCCAGCGTCGTCGTCCCCTTGGCGTCGCCGGGCAGGTTGATGAACGCCGTCGCCCCACCCAGGCTGTCGGCGAAGGCCATGATCACCCCGCCGTGGACCGCGTGGCCCAGGGTGCAGTGTTCCGGACCGGTCTGCATCCAGCCGGTGACCTGATCGCGTTCAGCCTCGAGGAACTCAATGCCCAGGTGAACGGCCATGGGCATGGGGTGGGCGTGTATGGTTTCCAATAGGCACATGCACTCGCTCCCGAAAGTGAGGCCAGATATGGGAATTGCATGCCGGTTCGTCCATTACCCGCGAGGTTATCGAACGGCGTTATTTTACAGGCTAACCTCGAATTCATGACCGGCCATGCCCAGCACGACGTCGGCCGCGCCGGCGATCACATCCGTATCTGGCGCCAGCGCCGGCGCATGAGCCAGCTCGAACTGCCCCTGGAGGCGGAGATCTCCACGAGAGATTCGGGGACAAGAGATTCGGGGACACAATACTTAATTATTTGAACCAGTCGGCGTCGATCGATGCGGAGGAATAATTAAGTATTGTGTCCCCGAATCTTCCCGCTCCCCCGCTGCGCAGGGGAGGATTACCGTCCTTTCGGCCGGCTTATCGTGCTGTCGCCGTAGGGGCCGGCAAGGCGGCCATCGCGGATGTAGTCGGCCATCAT
This sequence comes from Caulobacteraceae bacterium, assembly GCA_050729395.1. GTDB lineage: Bacteria > Pseudomonadota > Alphaproteobacteria > Caulobacterales > Caulobacteraceae > Acaudatibacter. Next base: position 5,006 of record JBOHLC010000179.1, on the reverse strand, counting down.
GGCGAAATAACCGGGCGCATAGCGGGTCGAGACGCGCTTGCCGTCCGGCCCTGTCTCGAACTGCGTCATGCCGTGTTCGGCGTGGGGAAAGATGGCGACGGTGATGGGTCGTCCCTGGGCGGCGAGACCGTCGAGGCGGCGGGCAGTCTCCGCGCTGGGCGCGTCCAGATCCTCCCCGCCGAGAATCCACAATTGCGGCGCCGCGACCGCCCGCAGCACCGGCATGGAATCATAATTCATCGGCGTCCCCCAGTTGTACTTCGCGCCCATCGCCTTCAGTTGCGCTTCGTTCAAGGGCAGGAAGACGCGGGTCAGGTTGCCGCGCAGATCCTTATACCAAGGCTCGCCGCGATATTTTGCGCGAAGGGCGTCGAACCGCTCGAAGCCTTTAGTGAAGCCGCTCTCCATGATCGCTTCCGCCGCTTCGCCGACCTCCAGGGCCTTGGCGATGTCCGCCCGGTTGTGACCGGCGAGCGACATCTCGAGCCGGATCTCCTCGCGATCCTCCTCGATCGGCGAGACGGCGAGGCCGAAGCAGACGACGACGAAGTCGACGCTCGCGCGCGTTGCGGCCAGCGGCGCCACCCAGCCGCCCTCGCTGCCGCCCTGATAGCCGACCCGGCCCGCGCGGGCGCCGGCCAGCTTGCGCGCCTCGTGCATGGCGGCCACCGCGTCGTCGGCCAGAAGATCGAAGTCCTGGGTGTATTTGCCGCCGGACGCGCCGGTGCCGCGCTTGTCGTAGACAAAGACGCCGACGCCCTCGGCCGGCAACATCCGCTGCAGGGAATAGAAGTCGAGGGCCGAGTCGTTTTCGGATCCGTGGATCAGGACCGCCACCGGAACTCGGCCGGCGCCCTTGGGCATGACCAGTCGGCCGACGAGCTTCGTCCCCCGGTCCTCGAAGTCGGCGTTGGTCACGTCGAAGCCGATGCGCCGCCCGGCGAGGCCGTTGAACGCAATGGTCTCGGCCGGGCAAGGAGAGAACGTGACGACCGTTCCGTCCTTGCGGTCCGTCCAGCCATAGGCGCCGATCCACGCGCCGTCGGCCGCCTTGCGCAAGGCGCCGGTCGTCCCGTCGAAGCGCCGCCAGCGCAGAGTGTCGCCATCGCTGGGCGCGATGTCGACCATGCTTCCGTCCGTCAGACGATAGGCGCCGATCTGGCAGTCGCCGACGGCGCTGGCCGAGGCGAAGGCGGGAATGGCGACGGCGGCAAAGGCCGCCGCGAGGAGGAGCGGCGAATTCATGACCCGACGTCGCACAGTAGCGGCGCTCGAACCAGTGAATTGCCGGTCATCCTCGTCGCGCGAACGAGATCGCGTGGCGGGCTCCCGGAATGTCCGAGATGGTGGGGAGCGGACGCTCAAGCTGGCTCCCGAAAGGGCCTGGGTCGATGCGGCCCGCTACTTCGGCCACTCGTAACGCGGGGGTATACGCATGCGGCGGCCGCCCACGGGCTGGCCGTCCGTCAGGATCGTTTCAGTGACAGTGCACTCATCTGGCCAAGGATCAGCTAGCTGACCCATTGCGCCGGGGAGATAAGCGCACTGTCACCGTAACCCGCCGTAACCCCCGTAACCCCCTTTCGGGGTTCGACGAAAAGCAGACCATGTGCCAGGCGCTCGCGTCGCGCGGCCGGTTGGGCCCATGACGCATCCCGACCCCGATGCTAAAATCCCCGAAGTCGCTCGGGCGGCGCGGAGGTGGATATGCTGGAAGGACGATGTCACTGTGGCCAGGTGGGCTGGCGGTTCGATGGCCTGCCCGACCACGCAACCGCCTGCAATTGCTCGATGTGCCGCCGCCGCGGCGCGCTCTGGGGCTATGGCCACGAGGGCGTCGACGTGCATGTCGACGGCGAGACGGCCACCTACGTCTGGGGCGACGCCCGCCTCGCCACCCACTTCTGTCCGACCTGCGGCATCGTCGCCTACTGGCGCGGGCTGACCACCGACGCCGAGGGTCGGCGACGCATTGGCTTCAACCTGCGCCTGGCCGAGCCGGAGACGGTCGCCGACATCCCGGTCCGCCACCTCGACGGTTTCGCAACCTGGGAGGGCGTCGACGACGGCCGCTGCGTGAAGGACATGTGGTTCTGAGCAGGTTTCGGTGACAGCGCGCTTATCTCTCAAAATCAGCCAGTTCATCCATTGAACCAGGGAGATAAGTGCACTGTCACCGTATCCGTAGCCCCCGGGATCGGGAGGCGGCGCCGACTCCAATGCCCGGAAGCGGACTATGCGAGCGTCCCGGATCGGTGGATCGCGGACGCACGGGCTTTACTTCGTCGGCGCGGACCCGCAGACGTTCGGCGCCCCGGCCAAGCGCCGATGCGTCCCCGGTAAGGATCCCATGAAGCTGTTGCTGACCTCCGCGGGGGTGAAAAATCCCTGCATCCAAGCCGCACTCACCGGGCTGCTCGGCAAACCCATCTCCGAGTGCGACGCGCTGTGCATCCCGACCGCCGGCTACGGTCACCCGCAGGGCAGCCCGGGTGGAGCTTGGCGGTTCATCACCGGCAAGGCGACGACGCCGATGTGCGAGCTCGGCTGGAAGTCCCTGGGGGTCCTGGAGCTAACGGCCTTGCCCAGCATCGGCGAAGAGCGCTGGGCGCCATGGGTCCGCGCGGCGGATGTGTTGCTGGTGAATGGCGGCGACGCGCTCTACCTCGCCCATTGGATGCGGCAGTCCGGCTTGGCCGCCCTGCTGCCCACGATGCCGGACAAGGTCTGGATGGGCCTGAGCGCCGGCAGCATGGTGATGAGCCCCCGGATCGGCTCGGATTTCATCGGCTGGGCGCCGCCGGACGGCGTCGACGCCGCGCTGGGCGTGGTGGACTTCTCGATCTTCCCGCACCTCGACCATCCGGCGCTGCCGGAAAACACCATGGCCGACGCGGAGCGCTGGGCGGCGAGCCTCCCGAACCCGGCCTACGCGATCTGCGACGACACCGCGATCAAGGTCGTGGACGGCGAGATTGAGGTGATCTCGGAAGGGCATTGGAAGCACTTCGATCATTGACCCCACGTCGTCTTCCGTTGGGGGCGGAAGATGTCACCCTGCGCGCGGACCCAACGATTGCCAGGTCAGCGGAAACGCCTATATATTGACCGTGAAATAGGTCAATGGAGCGGCACATGGCGCTCAAGGCGAAACGTGTTCCAAGCCCGGCCCCCAGCCGGCGCCTGTCGATCGTCGGGCTGATCGACGAGCGCGGCGCGGTCCGCGTCGACGAGGTCGCCGAAAGCCTGCGCATGTCCCGGGCGCAACTGGCCGAGACCGCCGGCCTGGCGCGCGAGGTGCTGCAGAAGACCACGCGGCGCGAGGGCCCCAAGGCGCAGGCGCGCATGCGCCAGATGGTCGAGATCATCAACCTGGTGCAGGACTGGGCCGGCAGCCCGGCGCAGGCCATGGCCTGGTACCGGGCCGAGCCCATTCCGGCCTTTGGCGGGCGCACGGCCGAGGCGGTGGTCAAGTCGGGCGGCGCGGCGGCGATGCGCGACTATGTCGACCACCTGGCCACCGGCGGCTACGCTTGAGGTTCACGGGCGAAGCTTTCCGCCTGCATGATCCGAACTGGTCCTGGTCTCCCCTCTCGGGCGCCGGCGCGGCTCTGAAGGGCCGCCGGTTCAACTGGCCGGGCCTGGAAACCCTCTACATGTCCCTCACCTACGGCGCCGCCTTCCGCGAGGTCTCGGCCGGCTTCGCCCACCGCCTGCAACCCCAGGTGCTGGTGAGCTACGACGTCGATTGCGACGAAATCGTCGACCTCAGGACGGACGCGGGGCGCGTCCAAAGCGGCGTCGATCTCGCCGACCTCGCCTGCCCCTGGGCGCAGGATCTGCTCGAGGGCCGCGAGCCGGCCTCGTGGGGCGTCGTCCGGCGACTGCTGGCCGACGGCGCCGCCGGCATACTGACGCCGAGCTTCGCCAACGGGGCGACGGCGGACGACCAGAATCTGGTGCTGTGGAAGTGGGGCCCGGATCGGCCGCACAAGGTCACGGTCTACGACCCCGAGGGCAGGCTGAAGAGGACCCGTCCTTCCTAGAGCTGGTCGGCCAGGCTCTGGGCGCGCGGCTAGCCGGCAGGCTGCACCGCCGCCCCCCAGCTGTTCCACCGTCCCGGTCGCGTGGCCCCGAACTCGGACGGAGGATCACGTGCCGGCCCGCGCCACCGGTATGGCGAGGACTCGTCGGTCGTCGAGCCCTCTCCGGCGGAGGATGCCTGATCTGTCCGGACTTACGTCCTGGCGGCGTTCCGTGCAGCCTCGAATACGTCGCGCGCGGGCGTCGTACCCGCCACGTGCTCCGTGGCCCCCGCCCCGAGGGCCATCCATCCTGCGTTTACGGCCTCGAACATTTCTTCGGCCGGTCCCGTGTGGCCCTTCGGAACGCCGAATTGCTCGATCATTTGCGCCCACCCCGCGCGCGGGACTGCAAAGGCTTTCACGTCAAGATTCAGGACATCGCCCAATTGCTCCGCGACTTCGTCCGCGCTGACCATCGAACCAAGCTCGACGACGCGCTGGCCTGACCACGCCGGCCCGGCCAAAAGCGCTGCCACCTCCGCGCCGATGTCGTTCGTCGCGACCATGGTCGATCTCTGGTTTGTCGGATTGTAGGTGACCGGCAGCGTTCCGCCCTGACCGACCTGCAGGCCGTAGAGGAAGTTCTCGAAGAACCCCCCCGCGCGCACAAATGCGATTGGCGATCCAAGGTCGCGAAAACCTTGCTCCAAAAGCGACAGGGCCGTGATCATTCCGAGCCCGCTGGTCCGGTTCGCACCCATCGACGAAAGCGCAACCACTCGCGGCGGCGCTGCCTTGGTGAGCGCCTCGACATAGTTTGCGATCACGCCCCTGGCTTCCTTGAAATCCGGCGAGGGGGTCCAGATGGCCGGCAACATGACGAACGCGCCTTCGACGCCCTGGAGCGCTTGCTCGATGGCTGCCGCATCATTCCAGTCGCCGTCAACCAGTTCCCCGCCCTGTTTCGCCCAGCGTGACGCC
>JBOHLC010000178.1:0-3444 GCA_050729395.1 Caulobacteraceae bacterium | reverse complement strand
CCCTTATCTCGATGTCGGCCTGTCGGGCTTCTATTCCAAGGACGCGTTGATCAACGCCGCCTGGGCCGCCACGCCGGGGAACGGCTCGGCCGCGTTCGCCTTCGTCGCCGGGGTCATCGCGGCGGGCCTGACCTCCTTCTATTCCTGGCGGCTGGTGTTCATGACCTTCCACGGCCACGCCAAGTGGGACGCGCATGCCGATCACGGGGAGGCGGACCACGGCCATGGCGTGGAGCCGCATGAATCGCCCTGGGTGATGCTGGTCCCGCTGCTCGTCCTGGCGTTCGGCGCGACCTTCGCCGGGGCGATGTTCGTCGAGCGCTTCATCGGACCGGAGCGCTTGGCATTCTGGAAGAACGCGCTCTTCACCGCCCCGACCAATCATGTGCTCGACGCACACGCCATGCCGGCGTGGGTCGCCTTCGCGCCGCTGACCGTGACGGCGATCGGCTTCGCCGTGGCCTGGTGGGCCTATGTCCGGAACGAGGGCATGGGAGCGAGGCTCGCCAAGGGGCCGGTGTGGGCATTCCTTTACCACAAATGGTATTTCGACGAGATCTACCACTTCATCTTCGTGCGCGGGGCGGAGGTGCTGGGCGATCTCTTCTGGAAGGGCGGCGACAAGCGCCTGATCGACGGCCTAGGCCCGGACGGGGTCAGCCAAGTGTCCTACGCCATCGGTCGGGCGACAGGACGACTGCAGACCGGCTACGTCTACCACTACGCCTTCGTCATGCTGCTGGGCGTGGCCGGGCTGCTCTCCTTCGCCCTGTGGGCCTTCGCGAAGTAAGGCGATGCTCACCCTCATCACCTTCCTGCCGCTCCTGGGCGTCGCCGCGATCCTGGTGGCGCGCCAGTTCGCCGGGCCATCGCAGGAGGTCCGCGACGCGGCGGCGCGCAACATCGCCCTGGCCACGACCCTCACGGTACTGGCCCTGTCCGTCCTGCTGGTGACGCGGTTCAACCCCGCGGACAGCGGCTTCCAGTTCACCGAGGAGGCGACCTGGTTCGCCGGGCTTCGCTACCGCATGGGCGTGGATGGCATATCGGTGCTGTTCGTCCTGCTGAGCGCCTTCCTGATGCCGCTGTGCATCCTCGCCAGCTGGCGCTCGATCACCAATCGGGTGGTCGAGTACATGATCGCCTTCCTGGTCCTGGAGACGCTAGTGATCGGCGTCTTCTGCGCGCTCGATCTCATCGTCTTCTACCTGTTCTTCGAGGGCCAGCTGATCCCGATGTTCCTGATCATCGGCATCTGGGGCGGGACCAACCGCGTCTACGCGGCCTTCAAGTTCTTCCTCTACACCCTGCTGGGCTCGGTCCTGATGCTGGCGGCCATCCTGGCCATCATCGGCATCGCCCACACCTCGTCCATCCCGGTCCTGCTGACCTACAAATTCGCCCCGGCGGTGCAGATCTGGCTGTGGCTGGCCTTCTTCGCCTCCTTCGCTGTCCAGCTGCCGATGTGGCCGGTACACACCTGGCTGCCCGACGCGCACGGGGAGGCGCCGACCGCCGGCTCTGTCATCCTGGCCGGGATCCTGTTGAAGATGGGCGGCTACGGCTTCCTGCGCTTCTCCCTGCCGATGTTCCCCAACGCCAGCGTCGTATTCACCCCGCTGATCTTCGCCCTGTCGGTCATCGCCATCGTCTACACCTCGCTCGTCGCCTTCCGGCAGACCGACATGAAGAAGCTGATCGCCTATTCCTCGGTCGCCCACATGGGCTTCGTCACCCTGGGCATCTTCTCCGGCAATCTCCTGGGCGAGCAGGGCGCCTTGTTCCAGATGCTCAGCCACGGCGTCATCAGTGGCGCGCTCTTCCTCTGCGTCGGCGTCGTCTACGACCGCATGCACACGCGCGAGATCGCCTTCTACGGCGGCCTGGTGAACCGAATGCCGCTCTACGCGGCGGTGTTCATGCTTTTCACCATGGGCAACGTCGGCCTGCCGGGGACGAGCGGCTTCGTCGGCGAGATCACCTCGCTGACCGGCGTCTATGGGGCCAGCACCTGGCCGGCGATCATCGCCACCACCGGCGTCATCCTGTCGGTGGTCTACGCCCTGACGCTCTATCGCAATGTGATCTTCGGCGAGCTGACCAACCCGGCCCTGGCGGCGATCGGCGATCTGGAGCGGCGCGAGGCGCTGGTCTTCGCCCCGCTGATGATCGCCACCCTGGCCATCGGCCTGCAGCCGGCCCTGGTGTTCCACATCACGGGAGCCTCGGCCGAACATCTGGTCGCTGCCTTCCACGCGGCCACGGGGAGGTGAGGTGAGCCTCGACCGCTCCATCCTGCTGGCCGGCCCGGAGGTCATTCTGGCCCTCTCGGCCCTGGCGCTGCTCATCTGGGGGGCGTTCGCAAGGCGCGCGGGACGCTTGTTCATCGGCGCGGCGATGATCGCGCTCGTCGCGGCCGCGGCGGCGGCGATCTTCGGCCCACACGGCCGGGCCTTCGACGGCGGCCTCATCGCCGATGACGGCGCGGCCTTCGCCCAGGTGGTCATCTACCTGGCCAGCGCGGCGGCCATTCCGCTTGGCCAGCGCTGGTTCGCCGCGCGCCGCATCGAGCGTTTCGAATTCCCCATTCTGGTCGTCCTGGCGGCGCTCGGCATGGGCATGATGGTCGCCGCCGGCGATCTCATCTCGCTCTATGTCTCGCTCGAGCTGCAATCCCTGGCCCTCTATGTCCTGGCCGCGTTCCGGCGCGACGACGCCAAGTCGTCGGAGGCGGGCCTGAAGTACTTCGTCCTGGGCGCGCTCTCCTCGGGCCTGCTGCTCTACGGCGCCTCGCTGATCTACGGCTTCGCCGGCTCGACCCATTTCGACCTCATCGCCAAGGCGGCGCTCGGCGGCGCGGGGCCGGGGATGGTGTTCGGCCTGGTGTTCCTGATCTGCGGCCTGGCGTTCAATGTCTCGGCCGCGCCGTTCCACATGTGGACGCCGGACGTTTACGAAGGCGCGCCGACGCCGGTGGTCGGCTTCTTCGCCGGCGCGCCCAAGCTGGCGGCCATGGTCCTTCTGACCCGGGTGCTGGTCGAGGCCTTCGGCGGCGCGCTCGACCAGTGGCGCCAGGTGCTGATCGCGCTCGCCATCATCAGCGTCGCGGTCGGCGCCTTCGCCGGCCTCGCCCAGCGCAATCTGAAACGGCTGTGGGCCTATTCCTCGATCGCCAACATCGGCTACGCCATGGTCGGGCTGGCCGCGGGAGGGGAAGCCGGCGTGCAGTCGATGCTGGTGTTCATGGTCCTCTACGTCATCGACGTCACCGGCTTCTTCGCCTGCCTGGCGGCGCTGTCGCGGGATGGCCGCTCGATGGAGACGATGGACGACTTCGCCGGGCTGATGCGCGAGCGGCCGGGCCTGGCCGTGGCGATGACCGTCTTCGCCCTCTCGGCGCTGGGCCTGCCGCCGTTCAGCGGCTTCTGGGCCAAGGTCTTCGTG
>JBOHLC010000177.1:0-8707 GCA_050729395.1 Caulobacteraceae bacterium | reverse complement strand
GAACAATATTGGCGGGAGGCCGGCTGGCTGGACGAGTACCTTTAAACCGATGATGAGAAGTGACCGAGAAACGCAGGGCCGTTTCTATGGCGCAGAAGGGGGGCGGGTGCGACGCTCGCGGCCCAGCGGTTAGCGGTTGCGGGACTCGCCGAATACTGCCAAGCTTCTGTTATTCCAGCCGAAAAGTGCAAGGCCATCCTGCACAGACCCTACACAGCCGGAATGGACCGCACTTTTCTGCAATACATTCAAAGGCTCGGGAGAGTCCGTAGCTCGCGCCGGGATGAGCGGTGTTGGGCGGGAGCCCCCTACATCTGCATCGTCCAGCCCTCGACGCCCATGGCCGCCTGGCGCAGGGCCTCCGATCGGGTCGGGTGCGGGTGGCTGGTGCGGGCCACGTCCTCCGAGGCGGCCGAGAACTCCATGGCCACGCACCATTCGGCGATCATCTCGCCGACGTCCGGCCCGACCATGTGTGCGCCCAGGATCCGGTCGGTGGCCGCGTCGGCCAGCACCTTCACGAAGCCCTCGGCCTCGTGGTTGATCTTGGCCCGCGCATTGGCCGTGAATGGAAACTTTCCCGCCTTGTAGGCGACGCCCAGCGCCTTGAGCTCCTCCTCCGTGGCCCCGACGCTGGCCACTTCCGGCGAGGTGTAGATGACGCTCGGGATCACATCGTAGTTCACATGACCGGCCTTGCCGGCGATGGTCTCGATGCACGCCACCGCCTCGTCCTCGGCCTTGTGCGCCAGCATCGGCCCGTGGGTGACATCGCCTATGGCCCAGACGCCCGGCGCGCTGGTCCGGAAATGATCGGTGTCGATGAAGCCCCGCCCGTCGGGCGTCACGCCGACGCTCGCCAAGCCGAGGCCCTCCGTATACGGACGGCGTCCGATGGCCAGCAGGACATAGTCCGCCTCCAGCGTCTCGGCGGCGCCGCCGGCGACCGGCTCGAAGGTCAGGCTGACGCCGTCCGCGCGCGCCTTGGCCCCGGTGACCTTCGCGCCCAGGCGAAATTCCAGGCCCTGGCGGGTCAAGAGGCGCTGCAGCGTCCTGGCGACCTCGGCGTCGACGCCTGGGGTGATCCGGTCGAGGAACTCCACTACCGTCACCTTGGCCCCCAGGCGCCGCCAGACCGAACCCAACTCGAGACCGATGACGCCGGCGCCGATGACGATCAGGCTCCCCGGAACCTCGGGCAGGGAAAGCGCGCCGGTGGAATCGACGATGCGTTTCTGGTCCACTTCGACGCCGGCGAGGGGCGCGGAAACCGAGCCGGTGGCGATGACGATATTGGCCGCTTCCAGGGTGCTCACCGCGCCGTCCGGCCCGGTGACCTCGACCTTGCCGGGCCCGGCGATGCGGCCTTTGCCCTTGATCCAGTCGACCTTGTTCTTCTTGAACAGGAACTCCACGCCCTTGGTCAGCTGTCCAACCGAGACGTCCTTCTGGGCCATCATGGCCGGCAGGTTGAGCTTGGGCGCGACCTCGATGCCCAGGCCCGCGAAGCCCGTGGCGGCCTCATCGAACATCTCCGAGGCGTGCAGCAAGGCCTTGGACGGGATGCATCCGACATTGAGGCAGGTGCCGCCGAGCGTTTCGCGGCTGTCGACGCAGGCGACCTTCAGGCCAAGCTGGCCGGCGCGGATGGCGCCGTTGTAGCCGCCGGGGCCGGCGCCGATGATGATCACGTCATAGCCGGCCATGCGCAGCTCCCGATCCGAACCTTGGCGGCCCGATATAGGGGCGTCCGACCTTCGCCGTCAGGGCCTTTCGCCGGCCACGAAGAGAAAATCGCCCGGTTCAGACCACGAGGATACGGGCGCGAGCGAAGGCGTCTCGAAGGCGCGATAGCCGATGTCGGTGAGCCACGCGAACAGGGCGCGCGGCGTATCGCCGGCCCGCGCAAGCAGAGCGTCGTCGACTTCCAGATAGAGCGCCGGGCGGAAGCGCCGCAGCGTCCCCTCGCCGCCGGCGAGCGCGCGCATCTCCCAGCCTTCGATGTCGGCCTTGATGAAGTCGAGACGGTAAAGGCCCTCGCGCGCGGCGAAATCGTCGAGCCGCTCGAGCGCCACGGTCTGGTCGGCCTCGCCCGCGGCGGCCTCGCCCAGGTGCGCCGTGCCGAACCCCCAGGCCGAGGAGCGTTTCAGGGGCGTGTGCAGCACCGCCCGCGCCGGCGCGTCCGACAGACCGCGCGGAACGACCGTCACATTGCCCACGCGGTTGAAGGCCAGGGCCCGGCCAAGGATCGAACGCGCGTATTCGGAGGGCTCGAAGGCGTAGACATGGCCGCGCGGGGCCATGCGCGCGAACAGCTTAGCGAACTGGCCGGCGTGGGCGCCCACGTCGAGCACGATCGCCTCGGCCGGCACATGCGGCGCGAACATGGGCGCGAGGTCGCGATGATGCTGCCGCGTCGCCGCCTTGTAGAGATGCGCCACCCACGAGGCGCGCTGGCGCGGCGTGAGTTTCATCGCCAGGTGACGCCCCTCACACCTCCAGCAGCAGGCGCTGGGGATCCTCGATGTGCTCCTTGACCTTGACCAGGAAGGTGACCGCGCCCTGCCCGTCGACCACCCGGTGATCGTAGCTGAGGGCGAGATACATCATCGGCCGGATGACCACCTGGCCGCCTACGGCCACCGGACGTTCCTGGATCTTGTGCATGCCGAGGATGCCGGACTGCGGCGCATTGAGGATCGGTGTCGACATCAGGGAGCCGTAGACGCCGCCGTTGGAGATGGTGAAGGTGCCGCCCTGCAGGTCGTCCAGCGACAGCTCGCCGTCGCGCGCCTTCCCGCCGAGCTCGCCGATGGCCTTCTCGATGCCAGCCAGGCTGAGCGTGTCGCAGTCGCGCACCACCGGCACGACAAGTCCGCGCTCCGTGCCGACGGCCACGCCGATATCGTAGTGGTTCTTGTAGATGAGGTCGGCCCCGTCGATCTCGGCGTTGACCGCCGGCACCTCCTTCAGGGCGAAGACGCAGGCCTTGACGAAGAAACTCATGAAGCCGAGGCGCACGCAGTGGCGTTTCTCGAAAACGTCCTTGTACTGATTGCGCAGCACCATCACGGCGGTCATGTCGACCTCGTTGAAGGTCGTCAGCATGGCCGCGTTGGCCTGCGCCTCCTTGAGCCGCTTGGCGATCGTCTGGCGCAAGCGGGACATGCGCACCCGCTCCTCGCGCGCGTCGATCGGCCGCGCGGCCGGCGGCGCGGGTTCGGGCGCCGGGCGACTGGCCAGGGCGTCGAGGGCCGCCAGGGCGTCGCCCTTGGTGACGCGGCCATCCTTGCCGCTGCCAGTGACGCCGGCGAGATCGAGATGGCTTTCGGCGGCGATCCGCTGGACCGAGGGTGAGGGCGGAAGCGCGGCGGCGGGAACCTTGGGCGCGGGTTCGGGCTTTGCTTCGAGCTTCGCTTTCGGCTCGGGTTGTGGCGGCGCCTTCGACTCGACCTTCGCCTCGGCCTTGGCGGCCGGCTTGGCGGCGGCGCTCGCCGACCCGGCCCCGACCTGGCCCAACCTCTGGCCCGGCGTGACCGTGGCGCCTTCCTCGGCGTCGATGGCCGAAAGCACGCCGTCCTCCGGTGCGACCACCTCCAGGCTCACCTTGTCGGTGTCCAGCTCGACCAGGACCTCGTCCCGCTTGACCGCCTCGCCCGGCTTCTTGGCCCAGCGCGCCACGGTCGCCTCGGTGACCGATTCGCCGAGCGCGGGGGTCATGATGTCGGTCATGGCGCGGGAACTCCCATGGGCGGGCTCGGCCCGAGGTTGCGGAGCGTCTTCTTAGCCAATTTCGCCGCTCAAGCGAACGCGGCGGCGAGAAAGGCGTCCAGCTCCTTCTTGTGCCGGCTCATCACCCCGGCGGCGGTCGAGGCGCTGGCCGGCCGGCCGACGTAGCGGGCGCGCTTGGCGGCGATGTTCATCCGGCCGAGGGTCAGTTCCAGCCACGGATCGACGAAGGTCCAGCCACCCATGTTCTTCGGTTCTTCCTGGCACCAGACGAGTTCGGCGTCCTTGAAGCGGCCGAGCTCGGTGGTCAGCGACTTCATCGGCCAGGGATAGAACTGCTCGAGCCGCAGCAGATAGACGTCGTTGGCCCCGCGCGCGTCGCGCTCGTCCAAGAGGTCATAATAGACCTTGCCCGAGCACAGGATCACGCGCCGCGCCTTATCGTCGGCGACCAGTTTCAGGTCCGTGTGCCGTCCCCACTGGGCGTCGTCCTGCAGCACCCGGTGGAACGAGGAGCCCTCGGCCATGTCGGCCAGGGTCGAGACGGCCTTCTTGTGCCGCAGCAAGGACTTGGGCGTCATCAGGATCAGCGGCTTGCGGAACTCGCGCAGCAGCTGGCGGCGCAGGACATGGAAGTAGTTGGCCGGCGTCGAGCAGTTGACCACCTGCAGATTGTCCTCGGCGCACAGCTGCAGGTAGCGCTCCAGGCGCGCGGAGGAGTGTTCCGGCCCCTGACCCTCATAGCCGTGAGGCAGCAGCATCGTCAGGCCGGACATGCGCAGCCACTTGCGCTCGCCGGAAGAGATGAACTGGTCGATGACCACCTGCGCGCCGTTGGCGAAGTCGCCGAACTGGGCTTCCCACATCGTCAGGGTGCGCGGCTCGTTGAGCGAGAAGCCGTATTCGAAGCCCAGCACCGCCTCCTCCGACAGGGCCGAATCGAGGGCCTCGAAATGGGCCTGGCCCGGACGCAGGTGGCGAAGGGGCGTGTAATGCTCCTCGGTCTTCTGGTCGATGATGTCGCTATGGCGCTGGACGAAAGTGCCGCGCACGCTGTCCTGACCCGACAGGCGCACGGGAAAGCCCTGGTCGAGCAGGCTGGCGAAGGCCAGGTGCTCCGCCGTCGACCAGTCGATGTCCTCGCCGGACTGGATGGCGTTCCGGCGGGCCTCGATGACCCGCTTGACCGTGCGGTGAACCTCGATGCGTTCGGGAATGGCGGTGAACTTGAGGCCAAGGTCGATCAGCTTCTGACGGGGAACGCCGGTGTTCCCGCGCCGCTCCTCGCCGTCCGGCAGCACGAGCCCGGCCCACTTGCCGTCCAGCCAGTCGGCCTTGTCGGCCTGATAGGTCTTGCCGGCCTCGAATTCCGCGTCGAGGAACTTGTCGAACTCCTCGACCCAGCCGGCGATCTCGGCCTCGCTGGCCACGCCCTCGGCCACCAGGCGGCGGGCGTAGATTTCCCGCGTCGTCGGATGATCCTTAATCGTCTTGTACATCAGGGGCTGGGTCATCGTCGGGTCGTCGCCCTCGTTGTGACCGAAGCGGCGGTAGCAGAACATGTCGACGACCACGTCCTTGGCGAACTGCTGGCGGTATTCGATGGCCACGCGCGCGGCGAAGGTCACCGCCTCCGGGTCGTCGCCGTTGGCGTGGAAGATCGGCGCCTCGACCATCAGGGCGATGTCGGTGGGGTAAGGGCGGGTGCGCGAATAGAGCGGATAGGTGGTGAAGCCGATCTGGTTGTTGACCACGAAGTGGACCGCCCCGCCGGTGCGGTAGCCCTTGATGCCCATCAGGTTGAAACATTCGGCCACGACGCCCTTGCCGGCGAAGGCCGCGTCGCCGTGCATCAGGAGCGGCAGGACGTGGCTCCGGCCCACACTGGGATCCTCGCGCAATTCAAAGGCCTGCTTGGCGCGCGATTTGCCGAGCACCACCGGATTGACGATCTCCAGGTGGCTGGGATTGGCGGTCAGCGACAGGTGCACGGTGTTGCCGTCGAACTCGCGATCCGACGAGGCCCCCAGATGGTATTTCACATCGCCCGAGCCTTCGATGTCGGATGGAAGGGACGAGCCGCCGCTGAACTCGTGGAAGATCACCCGATAGGGCTTGGCCATCACCGCGGCCAGGACGTTGAGCCGCCCGCGGTGCGGCATGCCGATGACGATGTCCTTCACGCCCAGCGCGCCGCCGCGTTTGATGATCTGCTCGAGCGCCGGGACCATGGACTCGCCGCCGTCGATGCCGAAGCGCTTGGCGCCGGGATAGCGCTTGGCCAGGAAGCGCTCGAAGCTCTCGGCCTCGATCAGCTTCTTGAGGATGGCGATCTTGCCCTCCGGCGTGAAGCTGATCTCCTTGTCGTGGCCCTCGATGCGCTGCTGCAGCCAGGCCTTCTCCACCGGGTCGGAGATGTGCATGTATTGCACGCCGACGTTGCCGCAGTAGGTGCGCGTGAGGATCGCCAGGATCTCGCGCACCGTGCCGGTCTCGAGCCCCAGCACATAGTCGAGGAAGATCGGCCGATCGAAGTCGGACTCGGCGAAGCCGTAGCTGGCCGGATCGAGCTCGCTTGCGTCGCCGGCGATGACCGCGATACCCAGGGGATCGAGATGGGCCCTCAGGTGCCCGCGCACCCGATAGGCGCGGATCACCATGATCGCGCGCAGGGAATCGAGCGTGCGCGCGCGCACCTCGTCCGGCGTGGCGCTCGGCTGGGCTTCCTCGATGCGGGTCTTGAGCTTGGCTTCCACGGCCGGCCACAGGCCGTCCATGGCGGAGAGCCAGTCAGGTCTGGGTTCGGCGAGCGAGGGCGGCGTCCAGGGCGGCGGCGCGTTGGAGCGGCGGACCGTGTCCGGCGTATCGGCCAGGGAGGTGAAGAACGCCGCCCACGACGGCTCGACCGAAGTCGGATCGTTGGTCCAGCGCGCCTGTAGATCTTCCACGAAGCCGGCGTTGCCGCCGTACAGAAATGAGGTCTCGGCCAGTATTTCGTTCAACCGGCCCGCATCGTCCGCCATGTCGTCCCGCCTTTGGCGCCGTCGGCGCCGCGTGTTCAGATAGTAATCGCCAGGGGTTATTTCGAGCCAAGGATTCCAGAGTTTCGTTACACTTTCGCGGCCGAAGTCCCGCGAAAGGACGCCGCTGCCCCGGGCGGATCAGCCGTTGAGCAGCTCCGCCAGGGTTTGGCCGAGCGCCGCCGGCGAGGGCGCGATGCGGATGCCGGCCGCCTCCATCGCCGCGATCTTGTGCTCCGCTCCACCCTTGCCGCCGGAGATGATCGCCCCGGCGTGGCCCATGCGGCGCCCGGGCGGGGCGGTGCGTCCGGCGATGAATCCGACCATGGGCTTTTTCTTCCGGTGCGCGCGCACGAACTCGGCCGCGTCCTCCTCGCCCGAACCGCCGATCTCGCCGATCATGATGATCGAGGCCGTGGCCTCGTCATGCAGGAACAGGTCGAGGATCTCGATGAACTCGGTCCCCTTGACCGGATCGCCGCCGACGCCGACCGCCGTCGTCTGGCCGAGGCCCGCCTGGGTGGTCTGGAACACCGCCTCATAAGTCAGGGTGCCCGAGCGCGAGACCACGCCCACCGAGCCGGCGCGGAAAATGGCGCCTGGCATGATGCCGATCTTGCACGCGTCCGGCGTGAGCACGCCCGGACAATTGGGTCCGATGAGGCGCGATTTCGAGCCGCACAGGGCGCGCTTGACGGCCACCATGTCGGCCACCGGTATGCCTTCGGTGATGGTCACGATGAGCGGGACCTCGGCGTCGATGGCCTCCAGGATGGCGTCGGCCGCGAATGGCGGCGGCACATAGATCACGCTCGCGTCCGGCCTGACCGTCTCGGCCGCCTCGGCCACGGTGTCGAACACCGGCAGGCCCAGGTGGGTCGAACCGCCCTTGCCGGGCGACACGCCGCCGACCATGGCCGTGCCGTAGGCGATGGCCTGTTCGGTGTGGAAGGTGCCCTGCGCGCCGGTCATCCCCTGGCAGATGACGCGCGTGGCCTTGTCGATCAGGATGGACATGCGTTCGGTTCTGGCCGGCTCAGGACTTGATCTTCAGCATGTCCAGGACGACGTCGCCGGTTTCCGGGAACAGGTTGAAGAAGAAGAGCCCCGTTCCGGCGGCGGCGGCGTTGAAGCCCGCCTTGTCCACCGCCGCGGGCTTTCCGCCGGTCACGCCATAGCGCCAGGTGGACTTGCCGCTATCGACGCTCGCCGGCGCGAAACCAAGCCAGGCCTGGGCCTCCCGCGCCAGGTCGGCCGGCGCGCCGCCGACGACCTTGGCCGTGCAGGCGGTGATGTTGTAGGCGCCCTTCTTGCCGATCCAGGCGTCCACGGTCACGCGCTGGCCGCCGGCCGTGGTCGCGCGGGCGATGCTCTCGTCCGGCGTGACGCCTTCCATGTTGGTCGGATGGACGTCGGCCGAAGTCCAGCCCGGCCCCGCCAGCGCCGCCTTGATCGCGGCGAAGTCGGCGTGGCTGTCGCCGCACACCTTGCGGAAGGCGTCGAACGCCGGCGAGGCCGCCGCCGGCAAGGCGAAGGCGGCTATGGCCGCCGCAACCGAGGCCGATAGCAATAACTTCATGCTGTTTTTCCTTTCACGGCGCGTACGATCTTTTCCGCCCCATCCGCCAGATCGTTGGCCGCAACGACATCGAGGCCGCTGCCGGCGAGAATCTGCTTGCCAAGCTCGACGTTGGTCCCCTCGAGCCGCACCACCAGGGGAACCTTCAGGCCCACCTCGCGCACCGCCGCGACCACGCCCTCGGCTATGATGTCGCAGCGCATGATGCCGCCGAAGATATTGACCAGTATGCCCTTCACATTGGGGTCGGCGGTGATGATCTTGAACGCCGCCGTGACCTTTTCCTTGCTCGCCCCGCCGCCGACATCAAGGAAATTCTCCGGCTGCTCGCCGTACAGTTTGATAATGTCCATGGTGGCCATCGCGAGGCCCGCGCCAT
>JBOHLC010000176.1:0-7003 GCA_050729395.1 Caulobacteraceae bacterium | reverse complement strand
GTTATAGGCGCTGGCGTCATAGTCCGCCCCGCCGATCATCGCCCGCACGCGGCCCTCCCCATCGACGGCCACGAGCGCCGCCTGGTTGGCGCCGGCCCGGGCGAACCGGTCGGTCACCGCCTTGGCGTCCTGGGCGGCGTCGGCCTCGGCGGAAAGGTCGAGCGTCGTGTCGACGACTATGTCGGCGCGCAACGCTCCGATGGTCTTGCGCACCGGGGGGTCGATCCAGTCGACGAAATACTGCGCTCCGGCGGTCCTGGCGGTCTTCCACACGCGCGCCGGATGGGCGAGCGCCCGCGCGCGCTGGGCGGGCGTAATCGCACCGGTCTCGACCATGGCGCCCAGCACCAGGGCGGTGCGCTCGGCCGAGCGCGCCGGCTGGGTCACCGGATCGTATTCGGCGGGAGACTTGGGGATCGCCGCCAACATCGCCGCCTCGCGCAGCGACAGGGCGCTGGGCGGCTTGTTGAAATAGCGCCACGACGCCGCGTCCAGGCCATAGGCGCCAGAGCCGAAGTAGATGCGGCTCAGGTACATGCCGAGGATCTGCCGCTTGGAAAAGCGGCGCTCCAGCTCCGTGGCGTAGATCACCTCCTCGCCCTTGCGCTCCAGGGTCTGGGCGGAACTCAAGAACAGGTTGCGGGCCAGTTGCTGGGTGATGGTCGAGCCGCCCTGGGCCGCGTGGCCCTCGGCAAGGTCGGCGACCAGCGCGCGGGCCATGCCCATGGGATCGACCGCGCCGTGCTCGTAGAAGCGCTTGTCCTCGATGGCGACGAAGGCCGCCGGAACGTAGCGAGGCAGCCTGGCTATATCGATCGGCGGCCCATAACGGCCGCCCCTGACGCCAATCACCGCGCCGGTGCGATCGCGATAGGTGATCTGCGGATCACGCCGAATGGGCGGCAGCCGGGGAAGGTCGATGTTCAGCCCGGACAGGCCCACGGCCAGGGCGGCGAACATGGCGATCACGGCGCGGGTCTCCGAGACTCAAACGTGGGAAGCGGCGATTCCCGCCGCGTCTTGTGTCGTTTGCGCGGCGCCGGGCCAACATAATTCGGGGTAATTTTCGGAAGAGCTAACGGACGCGCTACGGTGACATCGCGCAACTCCGATCGCCAAGAGAAGAGATCCACAGATGACGCAGATGGACACAGATAAAGAGAGAGAGGGCCGCCGCGCGGCTTATTCCCCTCTCCCTCCGGGAGAGGTCGAGTTACGGTGACACTGCACTTATCTCGGTTACGGTGAAGCCAGCCATCGTCTCATTGTTGATAGCTTGCTGTTCGTCAGCTCGCCGGGCCGCGTCGCGGCCGGCCGCTCGAGCCGTAGAGGTCCGCTTCGTTGGGGATCGCGGTGCGAAAGGCGAGTCCGACCAGCGCGGACCGCCGCGCTGGCCGGACGACCGCGTGGCCGCGCCTATTTGAAGGCGGCGCCGACCACGGCGGCGATCTTGCCCTTCATTTCGCCCTTGAGCTTGTCGGACGTCGCGTCGAGTTCGGCGGTGAGCTTGGCGAGCTCAGGGCCGATCCGGTGGAGATTGGCATAATATTCTTCCGGCGGCAGCCTGCGCCACGGCGCCTCGAGTTCTTCCTTGATCAGCAGGCACCACCACCACCAAATGATATACTCCTGGCCCAGGCTGATATCGCCTCCGGCCTCGGAGGATTCGCTGTAGTTGGGCGAATCGGCCGGGTCCTGGATCGACTTGGCGTAGCCGAACGCTTCCTCGGCCTCGATCTTGCCGTCGCCATCGACGTCCGGGTTGTGGGCCAGGGCGCCGCCGAAACAGTCATGACCGGCCTGGGCGGCGATCCAGTCGCGGGCGAACGGATCCCAGTTGCCATCGGCCGAGACGTAGGAGCTTTGCGATTCGATCGCCGCCGAGGCGACGGACGTGCAGTCGGCCGGGCTCTTGGCGAGGATCGAGGCGTTGAAGCCGCCCGAATTGCACTGCTCAAGCATCACGATGAGCTGCCGGAACTTGGGAAGCTCGGCCAGTTTGTTCGAGAAGTCGGCGTTGTAGTATTTGCCCCAGTTCGGATAGGTGCACAGGAACGAGGTCCCCGGCGTTCCGTCATAGTCGCCGTGGTTGTTGCAGTGGATCAGCAAGGTGTCGAGCGCGCCGATCCTCGCCTTGACGGCGTCCACCGCCAGTTCGAACTCGGCCCGGTTGCCCTGGTAGTTCACCTTGATGCGATAGGCCGTGTTGTCTCCCGGCCATTTCGTCTGCACGCCGTCCTGGGTGTTGAGGCTGCAATCGTAGCTGCAGACATAGATGTTCGCCGCGTCGAACCCATAGACATCGACGAGGGTCCGGTAGAGGAACTCCATGTCGTTGAGGTGCCGCTTGTTCGACATGCCCGAATAGAGGATGGCGTAGCGGTTCCCCTCCGGGAAAATGCGCGGGCATCGCCAGATCGGCCATTTCGGCTGGAAGTGGATTCGGTCCTTCTGGAAGGCGAGGGGGGCGTGGAACGCCTCGAACTTGATCGGATGGCGGCCGTCGTGGATGGGCGGGAAACGCGCCGCCACCTCGCGCTGAAACTCCCCGCTGTCGGCGGCGTAGAGGAGGTAGCGGCAGTCGTGGCCGAAATTGGCCCTCGGATTGTCGTCGGCGAAGACGACGAGGCTGGGCCGCGCCGCGGTGATCTTCTGGAAATCCGGGCCGATCGGCTCCCCGGCCTCGAAGACATGTTCGCTGGCGTAAAGATTGGTCCTCTGTCGCTGGTCGTAGGAAAGCCTTCCGAAGGCGTGGGCGCGGATCTTCTCCTGGATGGTCGGGGTTTCACGAGTCGGCATATCCGGTACTCCACTTACTCGTCAGTGGCCGAGCCCCCCTTTGACGGGGGCCGGCGGGTTACTGTGGAAACGCCACAGCCGCGTCTGGAACCGAGGGCGCCTGGTAGATCAGCCGCCAATCGAGGGTGGCGGGAGGCGGCAGACGGGTCTTCACCGAGTGCACATCGCTTCCCTCGCAATCGAGGATCAGATAACGGGCCGGATGGCCCCAGTTGGCGGTCGGGTCGGCATCGACGAAGACCAGCCATGCCGGCGTCGCCGTTTCGATCTTCGCGCTGGCGAGTTCGAGGCGGACGCCGGCGCGGAGTGGCTCATGGGCGACGTAAGCCAAGGCTCCGGCTCGCTCCTCGGGGGTGAGAGCGGCTACGATCCGTTGAGCCAGGGCGTTCGGCGAGGGGCTCATCAGCCGCAGCCCCTGGGGAGCCGGCGGACCCGGCGCCGGGCGAAAGGCTCTTCGATCGCCCCTTCCTGGCTGTCGCCATAGCGGACGCGGACGATGCCGCCGGATTTCGGCGGCTTGAAGAACAGGCCTTGGATTGACCTCTGGTCGCGACTGATCGACACCCGCTCGGCGCTGACCTCGCCGACCAGGAGCTCCGGTGCGATGGCCCGCTGGGGAAGATTGTCGGCGAAGACGGTAATTCGCAGGGCCTCGGCGAGGGCCACCTCGCCCTCCCGCCTGGGGGCGAGGACCTTATGGGCTTCGTAGCCTTTCAGAGGCAGATGATTTCGCGCCACGTCAGGGTTTCTCCGCCTAGGGGCTGAACTCGATGTCGTCGATTTCGATTTCGCCGGTCAGGTCGATGGAAAACTCGAAGCCGACCGACCGCACGTCGGCGAGATCGACATCCTGGGCCCCGAGGTTGGCGATAGCCCAGGAAGCCAGCGGCATCCGCACCGACTTCATCGCCGACTTGATGAGGTCCGCGTAGCCGCGAACATAGGGATAGGGGATGTCGGTGAAGATGCCGGCGTTGATGGCGCGCGAGCGGCCCGACCCATCGGTGAGGCGCACGAAGAGGTCGGCGGGCTGGTTGGCCGGGTTCCGCGGGCTGGCGTACTTCTGGGTGACCCGGAACGAGAACGCCGTGAAGGCGGAGACGTCGGCGTCGGTCGCCGGAACCTGGCTGACATAGACCCCGGCGGTGCTCGTCCAGGCGATGTCCGCGCCCTTGGTAATATGCGGAGAATGGATGTCGAGGGCGTGCAGGGCGTTTTCGGACAGCGCCGCCAGCGAGGCGTCGGTCACCGGGCCGCCAAGGCGATTGAGGCCAGGGTTGCCGCCCTCGAAGTCATCGACGGTCAGGCCGGCCGACACCTGGTGGGAGGTGTGAATCTGGAGGCCGGCCACGAGGCTCGGCTTGAGGCCGTCGGAGAGGTAGGCCAGCTGCTCGTCCTGTCCCTGCAGATGGGCCTGGAGGAAGGCGGTGATGTAGCCCTTGGCGACATTCTCGTGATCGCCGAGCGAAATAAGCTGGGCCACGTCGCCGGGGGCGATGTCGGATTCCACCGACAGGAAGGTCGGCGCCCAGACGGTATTGAACTGGTCGTGGGTCGCGCCATAGACGAAGACGAAACTGCGCGGCCGCCCGGCCTCGTCGTAGATGTTGAAGCCGGTCCGGTCCGGCCAGGTTCCGGCGACATCGCCGTCGTTGGCGCCATAGATGACCATCAGGGGGACGCCCGGCCCGGCGTAGTGGTGGTAGTCGGTGGGAGCGATCGAGGCCCCAGCGCGGATGTTCCAGCCCAGGCCCTCGGCGGTATTGATGCGCGCGGCGCGGACCACCGCCTCGCCGCCCCGCGAATGGCCCCCGATCCCGACATTGGCGAAGTCGATGTGGCCCTGGAAGAGGCCTGGGTCGGCGTTGTTCTGGGCCATGATCCCGAGGTGGGCGAGGATCGCCCTGGCGCGGGTCTCGATCATCACCCCGACCGGGGCGTAGATGCTCATCGCCACGAAGCCGTGGCCGGCCAGGTGATCGAGAAGATAGTCGTAGCCGAGGTAGGAGGTGTCGTAACCCGAGTTGCCGTGCATCATCACGAACAAAGGAAAGGCCCCGGCCGCGAAGGGGGCGTCGATGCCGCTGGCGGTCGACGGATAGCGGATCGTGGCCGTGAGAGGCAGGGAATCGGTCGGGGTCGGGCCGGTGTCGGTGTTGGGGACTTGAATCGTCCCGGCGTTGTAGTCGTGCTGGCCGATGTGGCCGGCGAAAGGCCCCGGCAGGGAGGGGTCGGCGGTGACCCGGAAGCCGACCCGCACATAGCCGTCGATCATGTCCAGCGGCGGATCGAGTGTGCCGTCGGTGACGAAGTTGGCCGGATCGGGGGCATTGTTGCCGAAATCGATGACGATGTCGTAACTGCCGGTGGTCTGTGGGTTGGGCCACACCAATGTGCGATTCCAGTTCACACAGCCAGGAACGATCGGCACGACCTTGGGCGCGGGGGTCATTCCCGGCCCGGTGATGTCCGCCAGGGCACTGCTCGCCGTCCATTGCGCGCTGCTTTTGTGGGCGATGACGTAGATCGCCGCCCGTTGGCCCACCAGGCCGGCGGGCAGGGCGTCGGGGTCGAGGGCCGCATAGACGTCCGTGCCGAGCGGGAAGTTGTCCTCGAACCGGAAATAGGGCCGATGGGCGAGCGGCCGGCCGGCGATCTGGGGGGTGAGCACGACGCCGTTGGCGAATCCGAAGCGGGGGCCGAACGGCCGCCGGATCACCAGGGAGGCGAAATTCCGATCGGAGACGACATCGTCGATGAGAAGAGCCGGCTCGTCGGCGGCGTACCAGCCGGGCCGGAAGGCCCTGGCGATGAACTGGTAGCTCCCCGGGGCGAACCGATCGGCGCGGCCAAGATCGACGACCGCGCCGGCGCCGTCATGGGCGAAGGTGTGGACCGCCGCCGCCTCGATCGGATCTCCCAGCCTCCAGCCGAACTGGCGCGGGACAACGAAGATGCGCAGGCATTCGGGCGGGAAGTTGCGCAGGAAGAGCGCGATCTCGTCGGCGCCATGAACCACGCCCGACCGCAGGCGGCCGTGACGATCGCATGGGAAAAGGCGCGGGGAGGGATGATCGCGGTCGACCTCGAACCTGAGGTTGGCCGCCGCCTTGCGCCGGTGGTCGGCCGCGACACGCACGAGCCCGCCGCGCACCGACTCGCGCGCCTCGACGTGGCTTCGCGTGTCGCCGCCGGCGCTCGGGACGAGGCCGAGGTAGGGAATGAGGGCGGTCGTCGGCAAGGCGCCATGACGATCGCTGAGACAGCGGGCGATCAGCGCCGCGGGCGCGTCCGCATCGTCGTCGGCGAGGCTGAAGCTGTATGCCGCGGTGGGGGAAAGGCCGCGGCCCGAGACGAAGACCGTTTCGCCAATCGCAAAGGTCTCGCGGCGCGCCCCCAAATCGTCACAGAGCCACAACGCATCGGCCATGCCGACGGCCCCCGTACCAACTCACCCCCCTGATTTATTTATTTCTTCAATATTACCACATTTCACCAGAGACACAAATCTTGTTTGGTGAATCGGGGGCGTGATCCCCCGCCGACGGGCAGCCGGCTTCGCGAGTTCGGCTGTGGCGAATCTGGCGGCGACGACCCGGCCCGTCGCCAGCGCGTGAGCCACCTGTTCGGCATCGCGCGATCCTCGAGCGACGTGGCGCACAGGTGGTTCATTGCGCGAGCGCGCGACCGTGATTCAGCAGAAGACCGGCCGTCCAGAACCGTTCGAGATCACCTAGCCTACGCGTGAGGCGCTTGCCCCGTGGCTTACGCGGCGGGGCGCCGTGCGGATGAATTGGCTGTTTCCCAGCCGCAGTCGACCAGGCGACCACATCGGCGCCCGTCAACATGCGCGGCTGGTGGACCGGTGGGTCGATCACCCTGGACAAGGTGATGTGGAGCCGCGCGCGCGGGAGTGAAGTGAAGAGATCCACAGATGACGCAGATGGACACAGATAAAGAAAGAGAGGGCCGCCGCGCGGCTTATTCCCCTCTCCCTCTGGGCTAGCAGGTTCACACATCTCTGATTGAGGTGAGCGCCGGTCTCTGATTCCCTGTGTGTGATTTGCCAGGGAGGCAGGGATGGAACTGACGCTGGGGCGGTTTGGCGACCGCCGCCTGGAAAAAGGGGGGCCTGGGCGCTGGGGCGCGCGGTGTCTTGCGCCGGGCGCAAGGCGTCGGTCTTGGGGCTTGGGAGAGACCGGGC
>JBOHLC010000175.1:0-4290 GCA_050729395.1 Caulobacteraceae bacterium | reverse complement strand
GTGCTGGCGGTGCTCGAGCTCGCCGGCGGCCGCGCGGCCCAGATCGACGCCGAGCCGGGCGACAAGGTCCGCGAACGCATCTTTCCCAAGTGAGGGAACCCGAGGCGGCGCCGTCCCCTCCGCCGGGCTTCGAACTTCAGGCCGGACGCGGCCCATTCTCGGACCATAACGGCCCCTATTACACGCGGCGCGAGGCGCAAGGCGCGGAACAGGCGTTCTACGCCTTGCCCAGACACTGCAACGGACTGGGACTGGTGCACGGCGGTATGCTGTCCGCCTTCCTCGACGGCTTGCTGGCGAGTGCGGTCGCTCGCGCGACGGGGGCGACGCCGGTGACCATCCACCTTTGCGTGGACTTTCTGGCCATGGGCCGGGCCGGAGAGTGGATTGTGGGCGAGGCGCGGCTGACCCGCGCGGCGAGGGATGTCGCCTTCGCCGAAGGACAAGTCCACGTGGCCGGCAAGCCCATCGCCAGGGCCACCGGGGTGTTTCGCCTGATGCGCCGCAGAGGCGGCTGAGCGTTGCGGCCTCGCCGCCCGCGTGGCAAGAGACCGGCCCTTGTCATGGTCACGGGGCGTGGCGCAGCCTGGTAGCGCATCTGCTTTGGGAGCAGAGGGTCGCAGGTTCGAATCCTGCCGCCCCGACCAGCCGCGAGGGCGTAACGTGCAGATCGGAGATCGGCGCCATGCTCGCGCGCATCTATCGGCCGGCCAAGACGGCCATGCAGTCGGGGCGCGCCAACACGCTCCTTTGGGAGCTGGCGTTCGAGCCGGCCGCCGCGCGCATCACCGACCCGCTGATGGGCTGGACCGAGTCCACCGATATGAACGGGCAAGTGCGCCTGCGCTTCGCCACGCGCGAGGAAGCCGTCGCCTACGCCCAGCGGCACGGCATTGCGTTCGAGGTCACACCAGATGCGAAGACTATAAAGATCATAAAAGCTTATGCGGATAACTTCGCGTTCCATCGGCGGGAACCCTGGACCCACTGACGGCGCGTCGACCCCGTAGCTCAACTGGATAGAGCATCCGCCTTCTAAGCGGACGGTTGCAGGTTCGAGTCCTGCCGGGGTCGCCAGGTTTAGCTGAGGGCCTCGAGGCCGCCCTTCAGGTCGGCGATGAGGTCCCGGACATCTTCCAGGCCGATGGAAAGGCGGACGACAGGCCCGGCGAAGGCCGGCCGATGCTGGCGCGCGCCGAATTGTGGGTCGCAATCCAGCGCCAAGCTCTCGAAGCCGCCCCAGGAAAAGCCCAGGCGAAAGAGGCGCAGAGCATCGAGAAAGGCGTGCGCGCCGCCCTGCGGCCGTGGATGCAGCACGATCGAGAAAAGGCCGGCGGCGCCGGTGTAGTCGCGCGCCCACAGGTCGTGGCCGGGCGCGCCGGGCAGGGCGGGGTAGAGCACCTGGGCCACCTGGGGTTGGTCGCGCAGCCACGCCGCCACCTCGAGACCGCTCCGGTGATGTTGCGCCAAGCGGGTCGGCAACGTGCGCAGGCCGCGCAGCATCTGATAGGCGTCCTCGGCCGAAACCGCCCAACCCACGTCCCAGACCGCCTGATCGAGGGCTTCGGCGAGGACCGGATCGGTCGTGGCCGCTGAGCCCATGAACACGTCGGAATGGCCGCCGACATATTTGGTCAGGGCCTGGACCGACAGATCGACGCCGTGCGCGAGCGGCTTGAACCAGAAGCCGGCCGCCCAGGTATTGTCCAGCAGGGTGAGGATGCCGCGTTCCCTGGTCAGGCGGGCGATGGCCGGCGCGTCCTGCATCTCGAAGGTGAGCGAACCTGGCGATTCCAGGACGATCAAGCGCGTGGCCGCGCCAGCCATCGCCATCAGGTCCTCTGGAGAAATCGACGGATCATAGTAGCGGCTGGCGACGCCGAATCTGGCCAGCGTGCGCTCGCAGAACCGGCGGGTCGGCTTATAGACCGCGTCGGTCGCCAGCACCTCGTCGCCGGCCCTGAGAACGGCCAGCATGGCGCCGGTCACGGCCGAGAGGCCGGTGGGGAACAGGCGGACCCGGCGCGCGCCCTCGAGTTCGGCCAGCGCCTCGGCCAGCGTCTCCTGCACCGCAAGTCCCGCGCGGCCATAGGTGACCTTGGTCTCGTCGTAGAGCGCGGCGGCGTTGGGCATGATCACCGTCGAGCCTTTCTCGATCTGCGGGCCGACCGTGCGGCCCCCGTGGCGGCCAGAGTGGATCGCGCGCGTCGCCGCGCCCGGCGCGCGGTCGCTCATGCCTGACCCGTGGCGATGGGGGTGTCGTCGCGCGCGCCCCACTCGCTCCACGAACCATCGTAGACGGCGACGTCATCGCGGCCGAGCCGCGCCAGGGCGAGGGCCAGCAGCGAGGCGCTGACGCCCGATCCGCAGGTAGTCACGATCGGCTTTTCCAGATCGACACCGGCGCCGGCGAGCGCTTCGCGCAGGCGCTCATCGTCGGCCAGGGCATCGCCGCTGACGAAACTGGCCCAGGGGGTATTATAGGCGCCCGGCATGTGTCCTGACCTCAGGCCCACGCGCGGCTCGGGCGCGGCGCCTGCGAAGCGCTGGGCGGCGCGGGCGTCCACCACCTGGACATCGCCCGTCTCGATGTGGTGGCGCATGTCCGCCAGATTGGCGACGAGCGCGGGGTTTGGCCGGGACTTGAAGTCGCCATGGGGCGGCGCGGGCCAGCCGCGTTCGAGCGGCCGCCCCTCGGCGCGCCAGCGAGGCAGGCCGCCGTCGAGGATGAACGTCGCCTCATGTCCCATGGCGCGGAAATTCCACCACACCCTCGGCGCGGAAAACAGTCCATGGGAATCATAGATCACGAGAGTGGACTCGCGGCGCACGCCCAGGCGTCTGGCCGCTGTCGCGAACTCCGCCGGCGAGGCCAGCATGTGCGGCAGATCGGTCGCATGGTCGCTGATCTCGTCTATGCCGAAGAAGACCGCGCCTGGAATGTGCCCGGCGGCGTACTCGGACGCCGGATCGCGCCCGGACCCCGGCATGAACCAGCTCGCGTCGATGATGGCCAGGGACGCCTCGCCGAGCCGCTCGGCAAGCCAGGATGTGGCGACAAGGGGCCCGCTCATAGCCACGGCGGCGTCGGCAGGCCGCGTTCCTTGAGGAAAGCGGGATTGAAGATCTTGCTCTGATAGCGCGCGCCCTGGTCGGCGAGGATGGTTACGATGGTGTGGCCGGGCCCCAGGTCCCGCGCCAGATGAATGGCGCCGGCGATGTTGATGCCGGTCGAGCCGCCCATCACCATGCCCTCGTGCTGCGCGAGATCGAAGATCGTCTCCAGCATCTCCGCATCGCCGATGCGATAGGGGCGGTCGACCACCAGCCCCTGCAGATTGGCCGTCACCCGGCCTTGGCCGATGCCTTCGCTGATCGAGTTCCCCTCGGCCTTGAGTTCGCCATGTGCATACCAGTTGTAGAGCGCCGCCCCGAAAGGGTCCGCCAGCCCGATGACCACCTCCGGCTTGCGCTCGCGAAGAGCCATGGCGACGCCCGCCAGGGTTCCGCCGGACCCCACCGCACAGATGAACCCATCCACCTTGCCGCCCGTCTGGTCCCAGATTTCCGGGCCCGTTGTCTCCGCGTGCGCGTCGCGGTTGGCGACATTGTCGAACTGATTGGCCCAGATGGCGCCCGCGGGCTCCCGGGCGTTCAGTTCCTCGGCCAGGCGGCCGGAGTAGCGCACATAGTTTTCCGGGTTGGAGTAGGGAATGGCGTCGACCTCGACGAGTTCGGCCCCCATCAGGCGAATGGCGTCCTTCTTCTCCTGGCTCTGGGTGCGTGGAATGACCACCGTGCAGCGATAGCCGAGCGCGCGGGCGACCATGGCCAGGCCGATGCCGGTGTTGCCGGCCGTCCCCTCGACGATCCGGCCGCCTGGCTTCAGCAGGCCGCGCTTCTCGGCGTCGCGGATGATCCACAGCGCCGCGCGGTCCTTCACCGACTGGCCGGGATTGAGGAACTCCGCCTTGCCCAGGATCTCGCACCAGGTCGCCGCGCTGGCGGCCTTGAGGCGGATGAGCGGCGTGTCGCCGATGAGATCGAGCACCGAGCCAGCAATCATGGCCGCTAAATCGCGGGCCGCGCGGTGGGGCGCAAGAGGGAAGCTGCGGGCGTCCTTAAGGAACCAGCACCACCCGTCCGATCACCTTGCCGCCCTTGAGGTCCTCCAGCACCTGGGTGGCCGACGAGAGTGGGACTTCCTTGACCGGGATCGGGTCGACCTTGCCGGCGCGGACCAGTTCCATCATCGCCTCCGCCTCGGCCAGCGAGCCGACGTAGGAACCG
>JBOHLC010000174.1:0-28795 GCA_050729395.1 Caulobacteraceae bacterium | reverse complement strand
TTCCTGTACAAGGCGAGCGTCTCCAAGCGGCGGCTCTTGGCATGGTCGATGCTTGACCTGCCGCTCGCAGCCCGAAGCCGAGCCGCATTTCACACCTGCCGTGGTGGGCGGAAGCCGAGGTCCCCTTTCCACACTTCTCTGTCGTTCCCAACGTCAGCTTTCGGGACAAGATCCTACGTGCCTCGCGCGCTAGTCTAATGCGCACTCGGAAAACAAAGACGCAGCGTCACCGCCTGTGCACCGGATAGCGATCGGGCTCTGCGCGGCATGAGGGCTCCGCGCCCGCCCGCTATCCGGCCCCTGCCCTCGTTGCA
This sequence comes from Caulobacteraceae bacterium, assembly GCA_050729395.1. GTDB lineage: Bacteria > Pseudomonadota > Alphaproteobacteria > Caulobacterales > Caulobacteraceae > Acaudatibacter. The sequence goes on along the minus strand of JBOHLC010000174.1, from coordinate 28,481 downwards.
CTTCGCCTGGAACCCATAGAGATGGCCCTGCTAGGTAGTCATCATCCACACGCCCATGAACACTGTGACGCCGATCGCGGTCCAGAGCAGGGTGTTCACCAGCATACGCACCATGCCGCGTTCGTTTTCGCCCTCAATGCCAAGCCGATCGCAGGCGGCGTTGGCGGGCCACATCAGGATCCTGAAGAAGGTCATTTGTGCCGGCTCGGGAACCGATAGCGCCGCTTGATCACGAGCCCGCTCCATCGTCGTGGGGCGCCGGGCTGAGTTCGGCTCGCTTGTCGGCCGCGCCGTTCCAGGCATCCGCGTCGGCCGGCGGGCGGCCCTTCCGGGTGATGTTCGGCCAAATCTTGGCGTATTGCCGGTTCAGCGCCAGCCACTCGCCGGTCGAGGCCGGATCGCTGTCGGGCACGATCGCCTCGGCGGGGCACTCGGGCACACAGACGCCACAATCGATGCACTCGTTTGGGTCGATGACCAGCATATTCTCGCTGGCATAGAAGCAGTCCACCGGACAGACCTCCACGCAGTCCATGTATTTGCACTTGATGCAATTTTCGAGGACGACGTAGGTCATGCGCGGCTAGTCTCCATCACTGCGAGGGACCACCGACATGGCGGCCCAGACAGGCTCATCGCGCGTCGCCGCCAGATGAAGTTGGAAGCTCTGGGCGATCATCTCCGACTTGGCGACGAACAGGGCTGCCGCCTCGGGTGGGCAGACCTCGTCCGCGGTCTGGCCAAAGAGATGCAGCCATCGAACGAAATGGGTTGGACGGATGACGGGCAGCGCGGCGTGAACGGCCATGGGCGCGCCCTTGAAACGGCCGGTCATCAAAAGCACCGAAGACCAGAAGTCGCACATCTTGCCGAGGTGTTGGTCCCAGTCGCCGATGGCCTGGTTGAAGATCGGCCCCAGGGCGGGATCGGTGCGGATTTTTCCATAGAAGGCGTGAACCTGGTCGTGGATCAATGCCTCGCTGACGCCGGCGGCGACGCCGGGCCCAACCCGAGACGAAGAGGACGAGGCATTGAGGGGCTGCGATGACGACGTCATGAGGCCTCCGTTGGCTCATAACATGTATATATAATACTTCTTTTGGATTGGCTAGCCGCAGGGCGCCGCAATCGGTCGATCGCGAGCAAGTTTGCGTTATCGGAGTTCGATTTTGATGCGCTGGCTGTTCAGGTGTCGGAGAGCCGGCACAAGCGATCTCAGCGCCCCTGCCTGCGATTCAGGTTCCGGGCCTAGCCGATGATCTGACCCGCCGTCGAGGAAGGTCGGCGGACTTCGATGCCAGGTCGGAGGGCGGGCCGCCCGCCAGGAGATCGCTCAGCACATCCCCGTTCTCAGTGAGGTCGGCGAGGGTGTACTCGTCCAGAACGCTCAGAAAGGCCTCTCGGGCACGCTGCAGAGCTCGTCTCAGTTTGCAGGCCTGGGTTATCACGCAGGCGGCCTCGAGCGGCTCGAAGCAAGGTACGAGCGCCAGGTCGGGTTCAGTGAGCCGGATCACATCGCCCAGCCTTATTTCCTGTGGTGGCTTGGCCAGGCGCATGCCGCCATTCTGACCGCGCACGGTCTCAATGTAGCCAGCCAGGCCCAACTGGTAGACCACCTTCATGATGTGGTTGCGTGAGATGCCGTAACTTGCCGCGATCTCGCTGATCGTCGCCAGCCGGTCGCGTTGCAGCGCGACATACATGAGCACCCGCAGGGAATAGTCTGTGTAGACGGTCAGGCGCATCGAGACCTTTTTCGCAGTCGCGCCCCAGGTTGGCGCTGAGATGCTGCTTCATCTGTCCATACTTCCACGCGATTGGATTCTTCAACCACGGCGCGGCTGAACAAGCATGGGCCCGTAGGCGATCAAAAAGAGCACAAAGCTTGCCACCCACAAGGTCGCCGATGAGACCACGAGGGCGGTCGAGACCGCCCACGTGAATGGCGCGATGACCCGGGCGACTGCCGCGGCGTTCACCAAGGCGTAGATCAGCACCGTCCATGAGTCCGCTTCGAGCGGTCGGCCTGTGTGCCCTCGCGACACCCGCGTCATTACCGCCAAGATCATGGTTCCCATGGCGCCCGCCGTAAAAGCATGCACGGCCGCGGCTAACGGTATCGTCGGAGTAATCATCGACGCGCCAAGGAGTCCCGCGCCAAGGATGATCCAGCCGTAGCCCAGGTGAAGGATTGTCAACAAAGGCTCTCGCATCGCCCTCCAGCCGCGCCAAGATGCGAGCCGCCAGATGTTGAGCGCCGCGCCGAAGAGCAGCAGGACCCCGATCGGCTTGGAGGTCGGCAGGAAGGCCCAGCCCAGCACGCCTGTGTGGAGTGTGGCCAGCGCCATGGAATCGACGAGCCTATGCCGGGCGGGGAGAGAGCCGGTCCCACGCTTTGCAAGCCAGTTGCGGGTGAACGTCGGTATGATCCGCCCGCCGATCGCCGAGACCAGCGCGATGATCGCCGCGATCGCGAGCCGCCATCCGAGGCCTTCGGGGATGCGGACGCCCCCGTTTTCGAGGAACATCAGGAGATCGGCGAGCCCCAGGACCGCGATGGGAACGGGCATCATCAGATTGCGCCAATTGCGCGCGGCGACGATCTCGCGAACGGCGAGCACGCAGAGGATTACAGGAAAGGCCAGGTCCACGGCCGGGGCGACCCAGAATGGCAGCAAGGCCGAAACCAGCACGGCGATGCGTCCGAGCAGCCAAAGCACCGCCAGACCGCTCAGCACGGCGCCCTGAATTGGCCGGCGCCCCGTCCAGTTCGCGATCGCCGTGAGCAGAAATCCAGCAATGGCCGCGGGCACGAATCCGAACAGCATCGCATGAATGTGCCAGCTCAGCGGATCAAACCGGCTGGGCCAGGGAGCGCCCGATAGGTAGAGGGCAATCCATAACGCGAGGGCGACGGCCGACCAAAGACCAGCGGCCAGGAAGAACGGCCGAAAAGCCATCGACCATACCGGCGCAGCCTCCGCTTTCATCCGGTCAGTCAATACCGTCACCCAGCACTTCTCCCGTGAGCCGAACCTCCGCACGGTCGCCCTAAGGCTGAGGCCGACTCAGAAGGAAACCGGGACCTGTCTGACGCGCGACCTCACCGTCAAACACGTATATGACATACTGCTTTGACTGAGGCCAGATTCTGGAGCGTGATGCCAACTGTGGTTTTCATTTTCAGCGACGGACGGCGAACCGTCGTTCGAGCTAGGGAAGGAGTATCGCTTGTCGAAGTGGCGCTTCGCTATTCGATCGACGAGATCGAGGCCAAATGCAGGGGCGACTGTGCTTGCGTCACCCGCCGTGTCCACATCGGCTCCCGCTGGCGGCCGATGATCGGGAGCCCCACGCTCGACGACCAAGTCGGTGGCGCTGCGGCGACCAATTTCCGCAAAGCCATTGCTTGTGTTCCGTAGAGCTCAATTGGACACTCAGTCGCCGCGCCAGCAGGGCAACGCCGTTTAACATGTGTCGATCATACTGCTAACGTGGGATGCGGAGACGCTCCGTGAAGATAACATCACTCCTGCGGCCGCTGAGACGCGATCGGCCTCTGCGCGGGGTTGCCGTCAGCGCGGCTCTGTTCGGGCTTGCGGTAGTGGTCCGCTGGAGGTTTGGCGCGCTAACCGAGGGCTTCGGCCCCATGCTGCTGCTACCGGCGATATTGCTGGCTGGTGTGTTCGGCGGCATTCGGGTCGGTCTGGGCGCGTGCGTTGTTTGCCTTCTCGTCGCATGGATCTGGTTCTTCCCACCCTACGGCACGCTCTATCTGGAGCCGCGAGAGGCCGCGACGGTCACCGCTTTCATTCTGACGGCGATTCTCGAACTCTATGTGATCCGCGTCCTCAACCTGGCCATCAGCGACCTTTCAGATGCAAGGGAAAGGACCGCGACAATGTTCAGGGAGTTGCAGCATCGAGTTGCCAATAACCTTCAAGTCGTTGCCGCCGTCTTGCGCCATGAGCGGCGGGGCTTGGATCAGGGGAGCGCCGCGGCAAGAGCGCTTGAGACGGCACAGAACCGTCTTGATCTAATGGTGAAGGTGCATCGGAGTCTGAACAGTCCGAACATTGTTGAAAACAATATCGGCACGTACTTTCAGGACATGGGAAATAACCTAATTTCATCCAGTAATACACAGAACATTCTATTTAGCGTTGTTGCGGACCCGATTACACTGGATGTCGAACGTTTGATGTCGCTCTCGATGATCGTCGCCGAGGCCATAACCAACGCATTGAAATACGCTTTTCAGGGTAGGCCCGGGGGGAAGCTTGCGATCGGCTTCCACGTTAGCGGCCGGGATTACGTACTCACGGTTTGCGATGATGGACCGGGTTTCTCACCCACCGCCTACAAAACGAAAAACGGCAGCCTGGGGCGGAAGATCACCGAGAGCCTTGCTTCCCAACTCCGCGGAAAAGTTACGTTCGAGAGCGCGCAAGGCACGACGGTCAGGGTCGTGTTTCCCATTGACGCGCGCCCCCGAACCGACCCTCTGAAATTCCTCCAGGCTAGCTAGAGTCCGTCCTAACGGAGAAGAGACGGACGGATGAAGCGCAGCCCCAATCGTCCACTTACTGCCGCCGACCGATGGGGTATCAACGCGCTGCACCGGGTGCCCCAAGCGCCCGCGCCGCGCGGCTTCACGCCTTCACGCTCACCACCTCGAGGTACCCGGCTGCTATGCTGAAGCCGCCTTTGGCGGCCCATGGTCCGGGGCCGTCCGTACTTTCCGTGCTTCACAGTCTGGCCCGCGGTTAAAAAACTCTGCTAGGGGAGGCGCCTTGGAAGACGGATGAAACGGGCTTGGACAAGAACGGGTCGCCGGGAGCCAGGTCTCCTTCGGAGCTGATCGACGCGAGGATCGCGGAGCTGGACGACTGGCGGGGCGAGATGCTCGGCCAGCTGCGCGCCCTGATCAGGCAGGCCGATCCCGACATCGTCGAGGAGTGGAAATGGCGAGGGGTTCCGGTGTGGTCGCGCGACGGCATCATCTGCACCGGCGAGACCTATAAGGCCGCCGTGAAGATGACCTTCGCCAAGGGCGCGGCTCTGGAAGATCCCGCGCGGCTGTTCAACTCCAGCCTGGAGGGGAACACCCGGCGGGCCATCGATATCCACGAGGGCGAGATGATCGACGAGGCGGCGCTGAAGGCGCTCGTGCGCGCCGCCGCGGACCTGAACAAGTCGAAGAGCAAAAGGTAGCGGCCGGAGGTCGTTCCCGTTGACCGCGCTTGGCGCAAGCCGATAACCAGATATCCGGGCGAGCGTGTCTGCTCGGCTGATCGAAGGGGAGGCGTGACGATGTCGAGGCACCCATTGAGGCTGGTCGCGCCCAGCCTGATGGCCCTGGCCATGGCCGCCGGACCAGCCTGCGCCGCGGCCACCGCTCCTGGCCCCGACGCGTCGGCCTACAGCGCCATGCGCTGGCGCGACATCGGCCCGTTCCGCGGCGGCCGGGCGCTGGCGGTCGCCGGCGTTCCCGGCCAGCCCGACGTCTTCTATTTCGGCGCGGCGGCCGGCGGAGTGTGGAAGACCGGCGACGCCGGCGGCGCATGGAAACCGATGTTCGACAGGGAGCCCATCTCCTCCATCGGCGCGATCGCCGTCGCGCCTTCCAATCCCGACATCGTCTACGTCGGGACCGGCGAGGATGCGCTGCGCGGGAACATCAGCTATGGCGACGGGGTCTACAACTCGACCGACGCCGGCCAGACCTGGACCAACATCGGCCTGAAGGACAGCCGGCAGATCGGCGCGATCATCGTCGATCCGGCCAATCCCGACATCGTGCTGGTCGCCGCCATCGGCCACGCCTTCGGGCCGAACGCCGAGCGCGGGGTGTTCCGCTCCGCCGACGGCGGCCGAACCTGGAGCAAGGTGCTCTATCGCGACGAGAACACCGGGGCCATTGACCTGGCGGCCGATCCGAACAATCCCAGGATCGTCTACGCGGCCCTGTGGCAGGTGCGCCGCCAGCCATGGAATTTCTCCAGCGGCGGCCCGGGCAGCGGCCTGTTCCGCTCCACCGACGGCGGCCTCACCTGGACCGAGCTCAAGGGCAATGGCCTGCCCACCGGCCTGCTCGGCAGAATCGACGTCGCCGTCTCGGCGGCCAATTCCAATCGCGTCTATGCGATGATCGAGGCCAAGGACGGGGGCCTCTATCGCTCGGACGACGCCGGCGGCCACTGGACGCGGGTCAATGCGGACGGCCGCATCCGCCAGCGCGCCTGGTACTTTTCCAAGATCTACGCCGACCCCAAGGTCGTGGACACGGTCTACGCGGTCAACACCGGCCTTCTGAAATCCACCGATGGCGGCAAGACGTTCAAGCTCGTCGCCGCGACGCACGGCGATCACCACGCCATGTGGATCGATCCGGCGGATTCCAGACGAATGATCGACGCCAACGACGGCGGCGCGAGCATCTCGCTCGACGGCGGCAAGACCTGGTCGACGCAGAACAATCAGCCGACGGCCCAGTTCTACCATGTGGCTGTCGACATGCGCTTTCCCTACTGGGTCTATGGCGCTCAGCAGGACAACAGCAACCTGGCGGTGGCCAGCTTCGATGACGAAGGGGTGATCGGGCCGGCGGATTTCTACCAGGTCGGCGGCGGCGAGGCCGGCTTCGTGGTCCCAGATCCGCGCGATGCGAACATCGTCTACAGCGACTCCGAGAACACGGTGAACCGCTTCGACAAGCGCTCCGAACAGTCCCAGGACATCAGTCCCGACCCCGTCAACAATTCCGGCCACCCGGCCAGCGAACTGGCCCACCGCTTCAATTGGACCTCGCCGCTGATGCTCTCGCCGCACGATCCGGACGCGCTCTACGTCGCCTCCGAGGTGGTGTGGAAATCCACCGACCACGGCATGAGCTGGAAGATCATCAGCCCGGACCTGACGCGCGACGACAAGACAAAGCAGTATGCGTCCGGCGGCCCGCTGACCAAGGACATCACCAGTGTCGAGTATTACGACACCATCTTCACCCTGGCCGAATCGCCGCTGAAAAAAGGCATGCTGTGGGTCGGCACCGACGACGGCCGGGTGCAGCTCAGCCCGGACGACGGCGGCCACTGGACGCAGGTGACGCCCAAGGACCTGCCGGCGTGGAGCGAGATCAGCATGGTCGAGCCCGGCCACTACGATCCGGCCGTCGCCTACATCGCCGTGGACCGACACAAGCTCGACGACATCGCCCCCTACGCCTGGAAGACCGCAGATGGCGGGCGCACCTGGACCTCCATCGTCCACGGCCTGCCAGAAGGCGCCTTCGTCCATGCCGTGCGCGAGGACCCCGTGCGCCCGGGCCTGCTCTACGCTGGAACCGAACTTGGCGTCTTCGTCTCATTCGATGATGGCGGATCCTGGCGGCCGCTGCAGCTCAATCTGCCGGTGACGCCGGTTCACGACCTGGTGGTCAAGGACGACGACCTGGTGATCGCCACCCATGGCCGCTCCTTCTGGGTCCTCGACGATCTGACGCCCCTGCGCCAGGCGACGCCTGGCGTCGGTCGCGAAGCGCTGTGGCTCTACACGCCCGAGCCGGCGATCCGCCTGCACTATCCCGATCAGGTGGACGCGCGCCGCCCCGTCGGCCACAATCCCCCGCCTGGGGCGATCATCGACTATTTGCTGCGGGCGAAGCCCACCGAAGAAGTGACCCTCGACATCCTGGACGCCAGCGGCAAGTCGATCCGGCACATGTCCAGCCTGCACAGCGCGCGCGAGGAGCAGCCGCCGGAGTGGCCCGACCAGATCGAGCCCACGCGCCTGATCCCGGCCCACGCCGGCATGAACCGCTTCGTTTGGGACCTGCGCATGGACGATCCGACGCAGATTCCCGGCGCCTTCTATGAGGGCCTGGCCCCGCGTGGGCCACTGGCCGCGCCCGGGACCTACACCGTCAAGCTATCGATGGGCGGGATCACGCGAACCGCGCCGCTGGTCCTCAAGGCCGACCCGCGCGCCCCGGCGGATCCGGCCGGTATCCAGGCCAAGACCGCCCTGTCGGTCGCCACGGTGCGCGACATCGACGCCCTGCACCGGGCGGTCAATGACATCCGCGCGGCGGAAGCCAAGCTGCGCGCCTCCGGCGCCAAGTCGACCGAACGGCTCGGACAGTTGGAGAGCCTCGAAGGGGCGCTCATGCAGGTCAACATGAAGGGCTCGGAGGCCGACCTCGCTTTCCCCGGCATGCTGAACGAGCAATACGCCACCTTCGCCGCGATGCTCGACGACGCCGACACGCCGCCCTCGAGCCAGGAGATGGCGCGCTACCGGTCCCTGCATGCGCAGCTCGGCGTTCAGCTGGCCAAGTGGGAGGCCCTCAAGGCCAAGCTATGAGCGGAGCCGGCGCCCTCTCAGCCGTTCGTCACCAGCACGGCCGCGCCATTGAACGCGCCCTGGCGCAGGTCGCTCAGCGCCTCGTTGGCTTCAGCGACCGGATAGGTCTTGACCCGCGGCTTGACGCCCGCCGCGGCGGCTAGCGGCAGGTAGTCGCGGCCATCCTGGCGGGTCAGATTGGCCACGGACATGAGCCGCCGCTCTTCCCACAAAAGCTCGTACGGGAAGCTTGGGATATCGCTCATGTGGATGCCGCCGCACACGACCGTCCCGCCTTTGCGCACCGCCGCCAGGGCCGCCGGCGCGAGCGCGCCCACCGGCGCGAAGATGATCGCCGCGTCCAGCGCCTCGGGCGGCCGCTCGTCCGAGCCGCCGGCCCAGACGCAGCCAAGCTCGCGTGCGAAAGCCTGGGTCGTCTCATCGCCAGGGCGAGTGAAAGCGTGGACGCGCTGCCCCCGCGCGATGGCCAGCTGGGCCAGCAGGTGGGCGGCGGCGCCGAAGCCGTAGAGGCCGAGCGCGCGCACCGGCCGCGCCTCGGCCGCCATGCGCCATGCGCGGAACCCGATCAGGCCGGCGCACAGCAGCGGCGCGGCCTCCGCGTCGGCATAGGCGTCCGGGATGGGAAAGCAGTAGCGGTGGTCGGCGACGACCTGGTCGGCGTAGCCGCCGTCGCGCGTCCAGCCGGTGAAGCTGGGATGATCGCACAGGTTCTCCTGGCCCTCGAGGCAATAGCGGCAGCGGCCGCAGGTACGGCCGAGCCAAGGGACGCCCAACCTCTGACCGATTAGGCCGGCAACGACTCCCTCCCCCACCGCCTCGACCACGCCGACGATCTCATGACCTGGAACGATCGGCAGCGGGGCCGGCGGCAACTCGCCATCGATCACATGCAGATCGGTTCGGCACACGCCGCAGGCGCTTACGCGCAGGCGAACCTCGCCCGGCCCGGGGCTGGGATCGCTCCGCCGCGTCGGCTCGAGTGGGTGGCCGTGGGATCTCAATTCCATCGCCAGCATCGTCGAGGTCCCTCTGGCCGGGCGCGGCGCGACGACATTCTAGCGTGGCGTCCGCGGGTCTACACGGGCGTCGGGCGCGAGCGTTCCCCGCCGGCGGCAATCATCGCCTTCATCCGGCGAGCGCGAGGGCCCAGCCGGCCGTTGTTCGATATCCTGTACCGCTCGCCGCGCCAGACGACATCGGAGCCCATCAGGGCGGCCAGGTAGATCACGAAGGACAGGCAATCGCGCAGCGGCACCATCCAGTAGTCCTGGGCTGGCAGGCCCAGGGCGCGCTCGATGCACAGACACTGCGCCAGTCGCGCCCCGCCGGCCGCGAGCAGCAGCGGGAATCCCAGCGGCGAGCCCAGCAGCATGGCCAGAACGGCGAGCGGGATCGAGTGGGTGATGGCCGCGCCTGCGTAGCCGATGGGATCGATCGCGCGGACCGTGCGATCGCGTCGCAGTTCGCTCTCCACGAGCTCCCTGGCCGATTGTTCCAGGCACATGTGGCCCACGGCGCGGAAGGAGATGACAACCTTGTGGCCGGCGGACCGAACCGCAGCGCCGATCGCATAGTCGTCATGCAGACAGCCGGCGAAGGCGCGCAAGCCGCCGATGTCGGTCAGCAAGGTTCTGGAAATGGCCAGGGTCGAGCCGAAGCATGGCCGCGCCAACCCCGAACGTATGCCGAGGATGACGTTGGGCACGAACTGCAGGTTGATGTTCAAGCTGGAGAGCGCGGCCCACGGGCCCGCGCCGGCCACGCCATGGTAGAGGCAGGTCGCCGCGCCAACGCCGGGCTGATCGAGCGCCGCCACCATTCTCGCGAGATGGTCTTCCTCGACGATGATGTCGCTGTCGAGCATGACGATGATGTCGTGGCTCGCGCCCGGCAGCATATTGGTCAGATTGGAGATTTTCCGGTTAAGGCCGTGAAGTCGGGTGTCGGTGGAAACGATCATCGGCGTATCGGGAAAATCGCGCGCCACCCGGCGAGCCACCTCGAGCGCGGGATCGGCGGGCGAGACTGCGCCGCAGACGATCTCGAAGGCGCAGGGATAGTTCTGCCGGCACAGAGCGGCCAGGCGGTCGTAGAGGCCGTCCTCGGCCCCGCACAGCGGGACCAGCACACTGACTGGAACCGGCGCGGTCAGCTGAAAATCGGTCCGCGGCAGTCGCCTCATGAAGGCAACCGTGAGAACGGCGTAGACGACGCCCGCGAGCGCGCCGATCGCGCTCAGATCCGCGCACAGCGTAAGAACTTGCGCGCCGGACACCCAAGTCACGACGCGCGCGCCGAGCCCGCCTCGCTGAATCGCCGGCGCAGCTCGTCGCGCGAGATGGCCACGAGGGCTCGATCCCGGGCCAGAACCGCGGGGCGCGCCGCGCGGGGATTGACCGCCAGGGTGAGCAGCAGACCCAGCATGTTCTGCCCGGCCCGATTGACGTGCTCGACCGGAGTGACATGGCGCCACACCGCGACACGTTCGAGCCCTACTTTACGACAAAGGTTCAGGAGCCGGCCGGTGCGATCGGCCGTGCCGAGCCCCATGTCGGCGCAAACGACCTGGATCCGGTCGAACTCCCGATGGCCGTCGAGGTAGGCGATCAGTTCGCGCAGCGAATGGGTGACGGCCCGATCGACCCGGCTCGCCCAGGCCATGGCGCCATCGCGGCGCTCGATCGGCGGGATATGTTCGTTCCACAGGTGCAGATCGACGATCGGATCGCCACGGCCAATCTCTACGCCGTCGGAGAGAGTGAAAGTCTCCGGCGACTGGCCGATGCGGATACGGAACAGACAATCGGCGCTTTCACTATATTCGAAGACGTGGGCGGAGCGCCGGAGATGTTCATCGAGTTCAAGGACGAAACGGCGCAGCCACGTATGTGAAGGAACGTCGCCCTGTCTTAGTAAAATCTGACCGCCCACTGGAGCCTCCAGGCCGGACCGTTGATCTGTTCATTGCTGGTCAAGAAACTTACCCCCGCCGATCAAGGTTCCCGCATCACGGCAAAATGTGCGGCGGGCGGCGCCGGGGCGCGCCCGCTGGCGCCGCCTCGGCTAGGCGGGTCGACTGGCGGCGGTACAGCTGGGAGAGAGCCGCCTTGACGCTGAGCGCCACAGGTACGGCGAGGATCACGCCGGTCACCCCAAAGAGCAGTCCGCCCGAGAGAAAGCAGAAGATCACCAGGGTCGGGTGCAGCCGCGCCGCCTGACCCAGCACGACCGGCCCGATCAGTTGGTCGATCGACAGCCGAAGCGCGACCGCATAGGCGACATAGGCGAGGATGCCGGCCGCCCCGGTGGCATGCTCCACCGCGGCCAGGCCCGCGATGACAGCGGAGCTGAGCGGACCGGCCACGGGAATCATCTCCAGCAACCCGGTGAGCGCCGCCAGGAGCACGGCGTGACGCAGTCCGAGAAACAGGCCAAGGCCGATATAGGCGGCGACGGCCGCGTAGATCATCACCACGCCGACACCGACGAAATAACGACGCAAGGCCACCGAGAGGTGACGCCAGATCTGCCTTGCCAGGGGCCGATGCGCCGGCGGCACGAGCCAGGTGAGGCCGCGCCGGATGCGTGGCCCATCGACGAGGAAATAGAACAGCAGCACCCAACTGAGCAGGAAGGCGAAGACGGCGCCGGCGGTCAGCGCCATCAGGGAGGCCAGGCGCGAGGACCGCGCCAACTGACCCAATCCCTGCATCGCGGCCGCCGAGACCTGCTGGGCGTTCATCGGCTGGCCGAGGAGGTCGAGCGAGCGGCCAGCCAGCAGGCGGGCGGCCAGGCGCGTGATGATCACGGGCAGATTGCTGAGCGTATGCACAACCGCGCGGCCGATGACCGGACCGGCGAAGGCGATGAACAGCGCCGCCAGCAGAACAAGCCCGACGAAGACGCCGATCGCGCCCACGATCCGCGGCGAGCGCGTCCGATGCGCGAGCCAGTCGACCGCCGGCGTCAGGACGAAGGCGATGACCCCCGCCGCCACGAAGGGAAAGAGCACATCGCGGACCATGTAGAGGAACAGCAGCACCGCGGTCGCGGCCACCAGCGTGGTGACGAAGCCCCTGTCGACGGCCCGCGGCGGACCGGCGCCGTCTCGATCGGGAGGGGAAGGGGCCTCGCTCATGCGTAGGTGCGGCCCTTCCAGCGCACGCGCCCGCGCCCGAGGCAGTCGATGGCCAGGGCCGCCCCCAGCCCGTAGCCCAGTGGAAACAGCAGCGCGTACCAGAGCGGTATACGGAAGTGTCTCGCGCCGGCGAGGTGCAAACCGACGACCGCCGTCAAAGCCAGCAGGGCCGGCGGCAGTCCGACCCAGGACCAGGGATCGCCCTCCAGTCCGAAAATCACGTCCGCCAGAGGCAGGATGACCAGCGCCGCCGGCAGCACGAGCGCGGCCATCGCCATGACCAGGGTCGGCCCGGCGCCGCCCATCATCCTCTCCAGGGTCCGCCGTCCGCCGAGCCACAGCGGTCCCCAGCCGTCGTACATACGCGTGGAAATCACCCCGGCGCCATCGGCGAGCACCACTTCATGCCCGGCCCGCTTCAGGCGCGCCGCGAGGGCCAGGTCTTCGCAGATTTCCTGGCGCACGGCCTCGTGGCCGCCGACCGCGAAGTAAGGCTGGCGCCGCACGAGCATGAACTGGCCGCTCACGGTGACGCGGCCCGTGTCGGCCGATTGCAGCTTGCGCAGGTCCTGGCGGAAGGCCAGCACATAGAGCGCGCACGGGATCATCAGGCGTTCGGCGAAAGTGCGCAGGGTCTGACGCGCCGCCAGTGAGACCAGACTCGCCCCGGTCCGGGCGGCGACATCCAGGGCGGTGGCGATCAACGCCGACTCGGGCTTCATGTCGGCGTCGACAAAGCACAGCCACTCGGCGTCACGCGCGGTGCGCGCACCGGTCCAGCAAGCCTGGCACTTGCCCGTCCATCCGGCCGCCAGGGGCGCCGCCTCGATGAGGTCGAGCGCCGGGTTCCGGCGGGCGATGCCCAAGACAATGTCCGCCGTCGCGTCGGCGCTGTCATCGTCGATCACGGTCACGCGCAGGCGATCCTTCGGATAGTTCTGGTTCAGCAGGCCTTCGACGCAGCCTTGGATGTTCGCCGCCTCGTCGCGGGCCGGCACCAGGATGTGGACGAAAGGCGCGTCAAAGGGTGGCGCGACGCTGGGGCGCGCCCAGGACAGCAGCCGCTGCTGAATCGCCGCGCGGCGGATCAGCAAGGCGACGATGGCCAGCAGCAAGCAGGACGCGATCGCCTCGCACAATGACCCTCTCCCGGAGCCAAGACATCGTCAGCCCCCGCCCATGATCGAAACTCCGAGCCCGCGGCCACGTTCCGGCCGAGGTTGACGCCGGCGGCCCATTGGGGCCCCATTCGAACTGTCGAGGCGGCATGATTTCAGCCACTTAGTGGAGCAGCCATGACGCGTTCGCTCGCCAGAGGAGCTTGGCCTACAAAAGCGGCGGTCCTTGTCGCCGCGGCCCTTGGCCTGGCCGCCTGCGTGATCGCCGATTGGCCCGGACACTTTCCCCCGGACGCCATCTCGCAACTCGCGCAAGGCCGCGCCGGCCTATTCAACTTCTGGCATCCGCCGCTGATGGCCTGGCTGCTCGGGCTCGCCGACCGCCTGTGGCCTGGCGCGCCGCTGTTCTTTGTCATGGACGCCGCCTTGCTTTTCGCCGCCTTGACGGCTCTCGCCCTCATCGACGGCGCCGGCTGGGGAGCCGCGGCCGCGACCGCGCTCATCGCCGCCTCGCCGCTCGTCCTCATCTACCAGGGGCTGGTTGTGAAGGACGTGTTGTTCGCCGACGTCTCACTGGCCGCTTTCGCCGCCATCGCCTGGGTGGGCAAGCTATGGCCGAGACCCAGCGCGCGCGCGGCACTGATCGGCTTGGCGCTGGCCTTGCTGACGCTCGCCGGCCTGGCGCGGCAGAACGGCGCGGTCGTCTCCGCCATCGGAGCCGCCACGCTCGCGTTCGTCATGACCGCGCGCGTCAGCCGGCCCGCGCGCGGGCGGATCCTGGCGCTCGCGGGCGTCGGCTCGCTGGCCGCGATCGGCGCGGCCATGTGGCTGACCACCGGCGCCTTCGAGGCCCACGGCGACGGCGAGCCGGAGCAGGCGCGGCAGTGGATGACCCTGCAGCTCTACGACCTCGCTGGCGCCGTCGAGCGTGACCCCAATCTGCCGCTGCCGATCCTTGCCGATCGCGCGCCAGCACTGGGGAGGTTCGTGCGCGAAAAGGCCGCGCCGGCCTATGACCCGACGCGGGTCGATTCGATGGTCGAGCTGGGTTCCTGGCGGGGATTCCTGGAAACGCCCGATCCCGCGGCCGGCGCACAATGGCGGGAGCTCATCGCCCGCGCTCCGGCGTTGTACCTCGCCACTCGATGGGCCGATTTCCGGCAGGTGCTGGCCACGCCCAACGTCGACGCCTGCGCGCCCGTGCTCGTCGGCGTCGACCCGAGCGACCCGGAGATGCTGCGCCAAGCGGGCCTCGTCGCGCGCGACACCGACAAGGACGACTGGGACGGCGATTACGCCAGCGCCTTTCTCGGCACGCCGGTGTTTTCTCATCTGACTTACGCGGCCCTGGCCGCGGCGCTGCTAGCGTGGGCCATCATCGATCTTCGCCAGGGACGCTTGGAACTCATCGCCACCGCCGGACTGCTGAGCGCGGCCTTCGTCTTCACAGCCTCGTTCTTCGTCATCTCGATCGCCTGCGACTACCGCTATCTCTACTTCCTGGACGCGGCGGCCATGGTCGCGCTGGTCCAGCGGCTGGCGCTCTGGCGCGCGCGTTCCCTCAAGCAGGGCGGTTTGCGGCCGCCGGAGCGAGGGCGTCGATCGCCGCCGCCACGGATTCGAAGACGTGGTCCTGGCCGATGACATCGCGCAGGCCCAAGCGCGTCAGCGCGTTCTGGGCGTCGACGGACTCCAGGCGGGCGACCGCGAAGGCGACACCGGCGCCCTTACAGGCGGCGACGACCGCCTTCAGACTCTGGGCGGCGGTGAAGTCGATGTCGATGATGCCGGCGGCCTCGAGCACGACCAGCTGGGCGCCCGAGACGCCGGGCGCGCTGACCGCCATCATCTCGCGCTCGAACAGCTCGGCGTTTAGGAAAGTCAGCGGCGCCTGGAAGGCCAGCACCATGACGCCGGGCATGGTCTCGCCGCCGCGCGACGGCGCGGCGGGCCACCAGACGCTGGTCCCGGGGATGCGGGCCCTGGGGCGCACGCGCGTGCGCTCTCCGGCCCACAGGCCGTGGAGAAGCGAGAGGCCGATGCCAAGGGCGACACCCTGCTCGATCGGCAGCACGATCAGTCCGGCCGCCGTCGCCAGGATGAGCAGAGATTCGATCGGACTCGACCTGATCACCTGAATGATCTGGCCGACGCGGACGATGCGCGCGGCGACGAACAGCAGGATGCCGCTAAGGGCCGCCTCCGGAATGCCGGCGAGGACACCCATGCCCAGCAGGAGCAGGGCGAGAATGACCGCAGCGGCCACGAGGCCCGCGACCTGGGATCGGCCTCCGCTCTCTGCCACGATTGCCGTGCGCGGCGGGCTGGCGTCGACCGGAAAGGCCCCGACCGCGCCGGCCAGGAGATTGGCCAGGCCCATGCCGATGAAATCGCCGTCCTCGTCCGGCAGGCCGCCTTCGGCCGGAAAGGACCTGGTGGTGGCGGCGGTCTGGACCATGATTACCAGTGCGACGATGAAAGCCAGTGGCGCGAGATGCAGAAGATCGCCTGTGTTGAGCGCGGGGATCGCGGGGTGCGGCAGTCCGCCGGCGACAGGGCCCAGCAGCGCGACGCCGCGCGCGCTTAGCTGGAACGCGCCAGCCGCGAGGCTCGCCACCACCACCGCCGCCAGGGCCCCCGGCAGGCGCGCGCTCAGCCTGTGGCAGACCAAGACGAGGGCGAGCACGCCGCCGCTGACGGCGACCGCCAGCAAGTTTGCGTGGGAAACCAGCACGATCAGCTGGCCGATCTTGGAGAGGGTTGAACCCGCCAGCGGCGCGAGGCCGAGCGCGGCCGGCAGCTGCGAGACGACAATGTGCACGGCGATCCCGGCGAGGAAGCCGAGGGTAACGGGGATGGACAACAGGTTGCCGATCCAGCCCATGCGAAGAATGCCGGCGGCGGCGACCAGAATGCCAACCATCAGACCGAGGCCGGCCGCAAGCGCCAGGTAGTGCGGCGAGCCGGAGGTGGCGAGCAAGGCCAGAGATCCGGCGAAGATCGGCGTAATGGTCGAATCCGCGCCGGCCGAGAGCTGCCGGCTGGCGCCGAAAATGGCGAAGGCGATGCTGGCGGCGATGAAGGCGATGAAGCCCAGCTGCGGCGGCAGGGCGCCCAGGCGCGCGGTCGCCATCTGCTCGGGAATGGCGATGGCGGCCAGGGTGAGGCCGGCCACCAGATCGGGCGCGACGAAGGCGCCTTTGTAGCCGCGCAGGGATGCGAACAGCCGCAAGCCGCGCGGATGCATGCCCGAGCCGGCCGCTGGTGAACCGCTGTTGGCCGTCATCGCCCCTCCGATCGCGGCGAGATTAGTGCGTCCAAGGACATTTGTCCGCGTTTCTCGCGCCGCGCCGGCGCCCGCCAAAGCTTCGCTAGGCGCCCGGCCTTCCTGGGTCTAAACCTCGCCGCCAGGGGGAGGCTGAAAAGCAATGGGGTCCGCCATGCGCACACTCGCCGCCTTCGTCGCCGTATCCACCCTGCTCTCCGCCGCGCCAGCCTTGGCCGCGATCGTCCACTTCACCGCCAAGCTCGACGGGGCGTCGGAGACGCCGCCCAACGACAGCAAGGGCGCCGGCGCGGCAAAGGTCTCGCTCGACACCGCCACCAGGAAGATCACCTGGACGGTGACCTATTCAGGCCTGACCGGACCGGCCACGGGCGCGCACTTCCACGGTCCGGCTCCGGCCGGCAAGGCCGCGCCCGTCGCCGTGCCGATGACGCCGCCGCTGACCAGCCCGATCAAGGGTTCGTCGACGATCTCCGACGTCCAGGTTGGCAACCTCAGGGCCGGCCTGTGGTACGTGAACGTGCACACCGCCGCTCACCCGGCCGGTGAAATCCGCGGCCAACTGGCCGAGGTCCATTGAGCGCCCCCTGGGGGGCCTGAAGAGCTTAATCTTAGATTCAAGGTTCGGGTGCACGATCGGGGCTCGACATTCGAGGATCGAGCGTGACCTACGACGCCTTCCACAGCGCCACGATATGGCCGAGCGCGGCCACGCCGATGGCGAAGAAGACGAGCATCAACAGCCGCCAGGGCACGAGCCTCGGTGGCCCGAGCGGTCGCGCCGGCCGCGCGCCCATCCAGCCGCACAGGACAGTGACCGCGATCGCGGCGCCGGCGAGGATCGCGCTGGCGATGAGGCTCATCGCGCGGAGCCCGATCTCGGCGACCCCAAATCCATCCCTTTTCCCTTGCGAGGAGCTCTGAGTCCCATGGCCGTGGCCAGGCAGTCCCAACCCAAGTGGGTTGATCCCGATTCGATGTGGGAGGACGATGACAATCCCACAGTCGTCGAAATGATTCGGCCGGAGATGAACATCGACCGGTTCCATAATCACGAGGACATGTCGCCCGAGGCGATGGCCAAGGTCATCACCGAACTGCAGGCGACGGTGGAGGCGCTGGATACCCGCCTGGCGGCCGCGGAGGAAGGCGCCTCCGGCGCGACCCACGCCGCCAAGGACCTCGGCGTCAGCATGTTCAAGATGGGCGACGCGCTCACCAAGCGGATGAAGCACCTCGAGGACAGTGTGGCCGAGGCGGCAATGCCGGCGCCGGCGCCCGTGCCCGAACCGGCGCCCGAGGAGGCGCCAATGTTCGCCCCCATCGCCAAGCCGGCGGTCAAGGAAAGGCGTGTGCTGCTGACCGTCGGTCTGGCGGTCCTGCTCGCGGCGGCGGTCGGCGCGGTCGTGCTGCTGCATCCAATGCCGCTGGCGACGCGCGCCTCGCCGCCGCCCGCCCAGGTGCTTTACGCACCGAGCACCCCGGCGACGAACTGATTTGACGAACCTCCTTCCCCTGCTTGGGGAAGGAGCGGGTCATCTCCTACAGCGGAATGATGTTCTGGTGGCGACTGTAGGCGAGATAGCCGACGTCGGCGCCGAGCCTGAGGCCGACGCCGGCGCGGATCGGGGCTACCGTGATGCCGTCGGCGCGCTGATAGTTCACGCCCAGGCCGCCGATGAAATAAGCCGAACCTTCCACGCCGGGGAACCGGCGGTAGATGGCGTCGGGATATTCGAGGTCGTAGCACAGCACGAAGACGCGACTGGCGTTGCCCCCAAAGTCGAAACCGGCCGACGGACCCTGCCAATAGACCGCTTGGGTGGGCCGCTGCTTCATATAAAGCAGGCCCTTGCCGTAGCGCAGGCCGAAGATGAAGGCGCCCGCCGCTTCCTCGCCGGCGATGTAGCCGGTGGGCCGGCCATTCTCCTTGAACAACTTCTCGATGGCCGCCCCGGCGGACTCGGCGGTGACGCCCAGGAAGTCGGACACCCGATCGACGATTTCGTCGTGCGAATATTCCTGCGCGCGGCCGTTGGGAGGCGGCGGCGCGGGCGGCGCCGGTTCCTGGGCCAGAACAGGGCCGGCGGCCAGCAAGATCAGGCCCGAGGCGAGAAGCGTTCGACGTTCCATGATGCGGTTACCCTGCGACCGGCCCGCCCCGGTACACGGCGGGCGCCGATAATCCCTATGCTGGACGTGGTTAACGGCGACTGAATGGCGCTTCCCTCGCTTGTGGCGGCGGATGTTGTTAGAGAGCGCGCCCAATGCCGACGCCGCCCTCACAGATCCGCAATTTCGCCATCGTCGCCCACATCGACCACGGCAAGTCGACGCTTTCCGACCGCCTGATCCAGGAGACGGGCGGGCTTACGGCGCGCGAGATGCGCGAGCAGGTGCTCGATTCCATGGAACTGGAGCGCGAGCGCGGCATCACCATCAAGGCCCAGACGGTCAGGCTCAACTATCGAGCGGACGACGGTCTCGACTACGTGCTCAACCTGATGGACACCCCTGGCCACGTGGACTTCGCCTATGAGGTGAGCCGCTCGCTCTCGGCCTGCGAAGGCTCCCTCCTGGTGGTCGACGCCAGTCAGGGCGTCGAGGCCCAGACCCTGGCCAATGTCTACCAGGCGCTGGAGCACGACCATGAGATCGTGCCGGTGCTCAACAAGGTCGATTTGCCGGCGGCCGAGCCCGAGCGCGTGCGCGAGCAGATCGAGGAAGTGATCGGCATCGACGCCTCGGACGCCGTCGAGTGCTCGGCCAAGACCGGCTTCGGCGTGCACGACGTGCTGGAAGCCATCGTCAGGCGGCTGCCCGCGCCGAAGGGCGAGGAGGTGGCGCCGCTCAAGGCGCTGCTGGTCGACGCGTGGTACGACGCTTACCTGGGCGTGGTGGTGCTGGTGAGGGTGATGGACGGCCGCCTGACCCCTGGCGCGACTGTGCGCATGATGCAAACCGGCGCGACCTACCGCGTGGACAAGATCGGCGTCTTCCTGCCCAAGCCGACCGACGTCGCCTCGCTTGGACCCGGCGAGATCGGCTTCCTGACCGCCCAGATCAAGGAGGTGGCCGACGCCGCGGTCGGCGACACCATCACCGACGAGCGACGGCCGACGGCCGCCGCCCTGCCAGGTTTCAAGCCGGTCCAGCCGGTGGTGTTCTGCGGCTTGTTCCCCGTTGACGCGGCCGACTTCGAGGACCTGCGCGCGGCGGTCGGCCGCCTGCGCCTCAACGACGCCAGTTTCAGTTACGAGATGGAGACGAGCGCCGCGCTCGGCTTCGGCTTCCGCTGCGGCTTCCTCGGGCTCCTGCATCTGGAGATCATCGAGGAGCGGCTGACCCGCGAGTTCAACCTCGATCTGATCGCCACCGCGCCCAGCGTCATCTACCGCATCGCCCTGACCAGCGGCGAGGCGATGGAGATGCACAATCCGGCCGACATGCCCGATGTGGTGAAGATCGCCTCGATCGCCGAGCCATGGATCCGGGCGACCATCTTCACCCCCGACGAGTATCTGGGCGCGGTGATCAAGCTGTGCCAGGACCGGCGCGGCGAGCAGAGGGAACTGTCCTACGTCGGCTCCCGGGCCATGGTGGTCTACGACCTGCCGCTCAATGAGGTGGTGTTCGACTTCTACGACCGGCTGAAGAGCATCTCCAAGGGCTACGCCAGTTTCGATTATCAGCTCGAGGGCTACCGCGAGGGCGACCTCGTCAAGATGTCGATCCTGGTCAATGGTGAGCCGGTCGACGCTCTTTCCATGCTCGTGCACCGTCAACGGGCCGAGACGCGCGGCAGGAGCATGGTCGAGAAAATGAAGGAGCTGATCCCGCCGCACCTGTTCACCATTCCCATACAGGCGGCCATCGGCGGCAAGATCATCGCCCGCGAAACGGTGCGGGCGCTGCGCAAGGACGTGACCGCCAAATGCTACGGCGGCGACGCGACCAGGAAGCGCAAGCTTCTGGACAAGCAGAAGGAAGGCAAGAAGCGCCTGCGCCAGTTCGGCAAGGTCGAGATCCCACAGGAAGCCTTCATCGCCGCCCTGAAGATGGACGCGGACTAGAAGACCTGTTCCGGGCCCGCCGGCGCCGGCGTCCTCGCCACCAGCCACCAGGCCAGGGCGAAGGCGACGAACGAGGCCAGCAGATCGAGCCAGACCAGGCTTGGCGTCGATTGGGTGAAGACCCCTGGGCTGCCATGCAAGACATCGCCGGCCGAGACCACCACGATGCCTCCGAACAGATTGTTGACGAGGTGCAGGCCGTATGTGAACGCGAGGTTGCCCGTGCGCATGAAGATGAGCGCGGTGACGACGCCGAACACTAGCGCGCCGGCGGCCTGCGGCCACCCGTTGGGAATGTGCATCGACGCGAAGATCAGGCCGCTGATGAGCGCCGCCACGAGCGGCCGCTTGGTCGCCAGATAGAGACCCTGGGTCGCATAGCCGCGAAAGATGAACTCCTCGCAGAACGTCTGGACCCCCAGGGCGGGGACCGCGATGACGGCAAGCCCCAGGGTCGGTGGTCCCAGCGTCAGGCGGAAGCCGGAAGGCTGAGCGAAGTAGTCGATCAGAGTGCTGACGATGCACACGCCGATCCACAGGCCGGCGCCGGCGGCGAACTGCCGCCAGCGCCAGGCGCCGACGATATCGCCGAAGCGCTTACCTTGGACGACGCGGGCGGCGAGTGCGAGGGATCCCAGGAGCACGGCGAAGACCGCGCCGGTGAAGCCGTAGAAGTATGCCGGGTGTGAGGGATCGACGGCGTCGGCTTGGAAATCGGCCGGCAGGAGGTGGGCGACGAAGACCGGTACATAGACCGCGACGATGGCGGCCACCCACAGGAACATGGTCAGGAACGGGGTCAGCACATAGCGCCACCACTCGGTGCGGCCGCGCCGTGCGCGTTCAAGAAATTCGGGGGAGACACGACTCATGCCGCCAGCCTAGCCGACCGCGACACCACCCCCAACTCGTCCGGACGTCAGATGAGTTTGGCCATGCTGGCCGGCAGCACGTGAGCGGCCTCGATCGGGGCCAGCGTCAGCCACAGGGCCAGGGCCGTGGCGTAGAGACACGCCAGGACCGGCCGTCCGCCACGCAGATTCAGAACCACGCCCGCGGTCAGGGGCCCGGATATCGGCCCGAGCGCGAAAAAGGGGGCCAGACGGGCCACTCGTCCCGCGCCCAACCATCTGACCAGAAGAGATTTGCTCTTGGGACTGTCGGTCATCTCACGCGTCCGCGCCCCACGAACAGCTAACACGTGGGACGCCGCGCCGTTCCCGGCAAGCCGCGGCGCGACACAGCTTCACCAACAAGCCGCCCGGCGTGGTCAGGATCCGGTGAAAATCCGTGCTATCCTAGGGGCTATGAAGGGCCGGAACGGCATGACGGAGGGCGCGCTTTGCAGCGCTCCGCGAAGAGGCGAGACAGCGTCGCTTTAGGTGGCAGGCCCCCTCAACATCCTTCTGATCACCCTGGATCAGCTGCGCGGCGACTGCCTGTCCGCGGCCGGCCATCCGATCGTCAGAACGCCGAACCTCGACCGGCTGGCGGCCGAGGGGGCCCTCTGCGCCCGCCACTACAGCCAGGCCGCGCCGTGCGGGCCGGGGCGCGCCAGCCTGTACACGGGGCTCTATCAGATGAACCATCGGGTGGTGGCCAACGGCGCACCGCTCGATCGACGCTTCGACAACATCGCCTGGGCCGCGCGCCGCGCCGGCTACGCCCCCGCCCTGTTCGGCTACACCGATCAGGCGATCGACCCGCGCGAGACCGCCGGGCCGGGCGATCCGCGCCTTTCGACCTATGAGGAGGTGCTGCCAGGCTTCGAGGATGTCCACATGTCGGTCGGCGGGCGGCTCGATCCGTGGATCGCCTGGCTGAGAAAGCTAGGCCACCACCCGCCAACGGAGCATTTCGCCGCGCTTGTCACCGAGCCCGAGCGGCCCGCGGAACACAGCCTGTCGGCCTATCTCGCCGGCCGCCTGATCGACTGGATCGGCCAGCAGCAGCGGCCATGGTTCGCCCACCTGAGCCAGCTACGCCCCCACCCGCCCTACGCCGCGGCCGGCCGGTTCGCGACCCTCTACCGGCCCGAGGACATGCCGGCGCCGATCGCGCCGACGTCCGGCCTCAGCCATTTGCATCGAGGGCTTCTGGGAAATCCGGCGCTGGCCGCGCCGCCCGATCCGGCCTCGATGGCGCAGATCAAGACGCAGTATTTCGGCATGGTCAGCGAGGCCGACCACCAGCTGGGTCGCGTGTGGGCCGCGCTCGAGGCGGCCGGTGCGTGGGATTCCACGTTCATCATCGTCACCTCCGATCACGGCGAGCAGCTCGGCGACCACGGCCTTGTCCAGAAAGCCGGCTTCTTCGAGGAGAGCTTCCGCGTCGCCTGCGTTGTCCGCGATCCACGCCCGAGCGCCATCCGGGGCGCGGCGATCGGGGCGTTCACCGAGAATATCGACCTGTTCCCGACCCTGGCCGAGGCGATGGGCATCGAGGTTCCGGCCCAGTGCGACGGCGCGCCCCTGACGGCGCTTCTCAGAGGCGAGACGCCCCCCTGGTGGCGCAAGGCGGCGCATTGGGAGTTCGACTGGCGGGCCAATTCCATTTCGGCCGAAGGCCCGGTTCCCGAGCCATGGGACCGGCGGCTCGAGCGCCGCAATCTGGCCGTGCTGCGCCGGGAGGACGCCGCCTATGTGCAGTTCGGCGATGGGACGGCGCTCGCCTTCGATCTGGTGGCCGACCCGACCTGGCGCACCGAGCTGAGCGACCCCGCGGCGATCCTGCCGCTCGCGAAGGAGATGCTCGCCTGGCGCGCCCAGTACGCAGAACGGACCCTGACCGGCATGCTCACGGAGGCCGGCGGCATCGGTCGCTGGCCGCCTATGCCGGAGGGCTGGGCCGAGCGTCAGCCCGGCGCCTGAAAGGCGGCGCCCGCGCGCAGCAGATCGGCGATCCGGGCCCGGGAATATCCCGCCGCGCGCAACACCTCGCGCGTGTGTTCGCCCAGCGCCGGCGCCGCGGCATGGACGCGCGGCGGGGTTCCGGGAAAACGAACCGGCGACGCCGGCGCGCCGAACGCACCGCCGAAGCGGTCGCGGGTCGTGACGAAACAGCCGGCCGCGCGCGCCTGCGGATCGGCCTCCACGTCCGCCAGCGTAGCCATGGGCGCCCAGATCAGGTCGGCGCGGGTCAGCCGCCGACCGATTTCCGCGAGGGTGAAACCGGCGAATGCCTCGTCGAGGCGCGCTCTCAGCTCGCGCACGACGGCGAGATCGGCGATGGGCGGCGTGAACCGCGCCTCCTCCAGCAATTCCGGCCGGTCGATCGCCGCCGCCAGTTTGCCGAAGCAGGCCGGGCCGCGCGGGACAAGGCAGAACCACCCGCCATCGGCGGCGCGGAAGAAGCCGGAAAGGGCGCTCGGTCTTTCCGATCGCGGCCTGGCCGTGGCCGCCGCGCCAAAGCGAAGGTGCTGAGAGGCGTCCCACGACAGGGCGTAATAGCCGGCGCGCAGGAGCGAGGCTTCCACCAGGCGCCCGCGTCCGGTCAAGTCGCGCTCGCGCAGCGCGGCGAGTACGCCGCCGAGCATCGCCAGGGCGGTGACATGATCGCCAAATCCCGGCCGGCATACGAAGGGTTCCTGATCCGGCGGAATGGTCGACGCCGCGACACCGGACCTCGTCCAAAACCCGGTGAGGTCGAAGGCCGGCGCGTCCGCTTCCGCCCCTTCGAGGCCATAGCCGGTCACGGTCGCGTAGACGAGGCGAGGAAGCTCGTCCCTGAGCGAGGCATGGTCGAGCCGCGCGCGCGCCAGGGAACCGGGCCTGGAATTGGTCACGAACACGTCGGCGGTCCGCAGAATGTCGACCAGGGCGGCGCGACCGTCCGGCCGCGCGATGTCGAGCACGACGCCGCGCTTATCGCGGTTTTCCATCGAGAAAATCGGATTTCCGGGACTTTCGGGCGTGTCGGGAAAGAACCTGCGCGTGGCGTCGCCCTCGGCGCTTTCCACCTTGACCACGTCGGCGCCCCAATCGGCCATGAGCCCGGCGCAGCCGGGGCCAGCGACCCACGTGGCCATCTCGACCACCTTCAATCCCTCGAGAAGCATCCAATCCTCCACCTCGCGCGCCAACAAGGGCCTAGTGAGCGCCCGTATGGCTGGCAAGCGGCCCGCACGCCCTGGCGCCCCCGCGCTGGCGACTCTATGCAAGGCGCCATGGACAAAGTGAGGAAAGCGTCATGACGGCGAGCGCGCCGGCGACCGGGACCTCTGGGGCCGTGGGTCATCCGACGCGGCCCGCGCGGCTCGGGCTTGGCCTGTTGGGCCTGTACGGCTCGGGCGCGGCGGCCGAGAACGTGATCAATTTCGCGCTCGGTCAGTTCCTGCTGTTCTATCTGACCATCGTGTGCGGCCTGCCGGGCGTGCTCGCCGGCCTGGTCGGCCTGCTGTCCCTGGTGATTGACGCCTTCATCGATCCCCTCGTCGGCTCGTGGTCGGACAATCTGCGCTCCCCGCTCGGACGCCGGCACCCCTTCGTGATCGCCGCCTGCGTTCCGGCGGCGCTCGCCCTGGTCGCGCTGTTCTCGGTGCCGGCCGGACTCTCTGGCTGGGGCCTTTTCGCCTACGCCACGGTCCTGTCCCTGGCCCTGCGCATTGCCCTGTCCTGCTTCCAGGTGCCGTATTACGCCTTGGGCGCCGAACTCTCGGAAGACTATGTCGAGCGCTCCACGATCGTGGCCTTCCGCGTCGGCGTCGCGGTCGCGGCCACGGTGACGGCGACCGTGCTGAGCTACCAGTTGTTCCTGGCCGGACCTGGCGGCACGACGCACCGAAGCGCCTATGCGCCGCTCGCCTGGAGCCTCGCCGCCATCGTCATCGGGACCGGACTGTTGAGCGGTCTGGGCACCCTGGGCGCGCGGAAGCGCCTGCACGGCGCGCCGGCCGCCGGACCAGCCAGCCTGAAGCGGCTGGCCGGCGAAGTGGGTGAGATCTTCCGCAGCCGATCGTTCCGCGTGCTCTTCGCCGGGGTGCTTTTGTTCTTCGTCGCCCAGGGCGTGGCCGGGCCGCTGACGCTCTACGCCAACACCTATTTCTGGAATGTGTCGACGGCCGAGATCGGCGTCCTCACCCTGATCTACACGGGCGGGGCGGCGGCCGGCATCGTGGTCACCGGATTCCTCTCGCCGCGAATGGAAAAACGAACCCTGGCCATGATCGGCCTGACCATGATCGTGCTCGGACAGCTCATTCCGGCTCCGCTGCGCGTCCTTGGCCTGGTTCCGACCGAGCGCGAAGTCATGTTCCTGCTCGCCGCGGCGGTCATCCTGGTCGGCGTGGGCGTCAGCGCGGCGGTGATCGGCTACCAGTCGATGATGGCCGACGCCGCCGACGAGCACGAGCACCTGTTCGGCGCGCGTCGCGAAGGCCTCTATTTCGCCGGCGTCAACTTCTCGGCCAAGGCTTCGAGCGGCCTGGGCGTACTTCTGGCCGGGGTGATCCTCGATCTGATCGGCTTCCCGCACGGCGCCGCGGCCAGCCACATCGCCCGCATCCCGCCGACGTCCGTGCGCGATCTGGGATTGATCTATGGACCCGGCGCCGCGCTCGTTTCGTTCACATCGGTGGCGATCCTGACCGGCTATCGCCTGAACAAAGCGCGGCACACGGCTATTCTCGACACCCTGGGCCGGGTGCCGCCGACCTGAGGAGGTAAGGTTCGTGCTCACGCTCTCCGATCCGGGCCTGCTGCGCGCCGACGCCTTCGTGGACGGAGCTTGGCGGCCGGCGGCCGACGGGGCGAGGTTCGCGGTGCGCAATCCCGCTGGCGGCGAGGTCGTCGCCGAGGTTGCCGACTGTTCCGCCGCCGACGCGCGGGCGGCCATCGAGGCGGCGGCCAGAGCCCAGGGCGGCTGGGGCGCGCTCACCGGCAAGGCGCGCCACGCCCTCCTGATCCGCTGGTTCAGCCTGATCATGGACTCCCAAGAGGACCTGGCGCGGCTGATGACCGCCGAGCAGGGCAAACCCCTGGCGGAGACACGTGGCGAGATCGCCTATGGCGCGAGCTTCATCCAGTGGTTCGCCGAAGAGGCCAAGCGCGCCTACGGCGACGTGATACCCGCGCACGCCGACGGCAAGCGAATCCTGGTGCTCAAGCAGCCGGTGGGCGTCAGCGCGGCGATAACTCCGTGGAACTTCCCCAACGCCATGATCACGCGCAAATGCGGGCCCGCGCTCGCCGCCGGCTGCGCCTTCGCCGTCAAGCCGTCGGAGGAAACCCCGCTCTCGGCCCTGGCCCTGGCCGAGCTGGCGGCGCGAGCCGGGATCCCCAAGGGCGTGTTCAATGTCACCCCGTCGACCCGGGCCGAAGCCATCGGCCAGGAATTCACCGGCCATCCGCTGGTGCGCAAATTTTCCTTCACCGGCTCGACGGCGGTTGGGCGCAAACTGATGGCCCAGTGCGCGGCGAGCGTGAAAAAGGTGTCGCTGGAACTCGGCGGAAACGCCCCGTTCATCGTCTTCGACGACGCCAATCTGGACCGGGCGATCGAAGGGGCCCTGGCCTCGAAATACCGCAACATGGGCCAGACCTGCGTGTGCGCGAACCGCTTCCTGGTCCAGGCCGGCGTGTTCGACGACTTCGCCGCCAGGCTCGAGGCGCGCGTGGCGGCGATGAAGGTCGGCGACGGCATGGACGACGGCGTCGTCCAGGGTCCGCTGATCAACGAGGCGGCGGTGAGCAAGGTCGAGCGGCTGTTGGCCGACGCGCTGGCCAAGGGCGCAGGGATCGCGGTGGGCGGCCATCGCCACGCGCTCGGCGGGACCTGGTTCGAGCCGACGGTGGTGACCGGCGTGACGCCGGCGATGGACATGTTCAACGAGGAGATCTTCGGCCCGGTTGCCAGCCTCACCCGCTTCGAGGACGAGGCCGACGCCATTCGCCTGGCCAACGACACGCCCTTCGGCCTGGCCGCCTATTTCTACGCGCGGGATTTGTCCCGCGTGTTCCGCGTGGCCGAGGCGCTGGAATACGGCATGGTCGGGGTGAACGAGGGCCTGATCTCCACCGAGGTCGCGCCGTTCGGAGGCGTCAAGCAGTCAGGTCTAGGCCGGGAAGGGTCGAAATACGGCCTGGAGGAATATTTGGAGGTCAAATACGTCCTCCTCGGCCTCTGATCGACGCCCAGCGCGCGGGCTTCCCCGGCCCCGGAACCATTCCCGACCCGACGAATTTTCCCCCAGGGGATCGGGGCCTTGCGCCGCGCACGATCAACGAGGGGGTGGGGCAAAAGGGGGGCGCAATTGGCCGCGTTTCCGGGTGAATTGCAGACGCCGTTTGGGCTTCTCGCGCCCTACTGCGGCGCCCCGCCAACGCCGGCCGAACTTGCCGGCCGCTGGAACCTCGATCCGTTCCTGATCGTCTGCCTGATCTTGTTGGCCGCGCTCTATGCGGCGTGCGTTCCGACGTCTGGACCTCGGCTTCCCGCATGGCGGAGGGCAGCCTTCCACTGCGGCTGGATCCTTGCGGCTCTGGCCCTCATCTCACCGCTGTGCC
>JBOHLC010000173.1:0-1563 GCA_050729395.1 Caulobacteraceae bacterium | reverse complement strand
GTGCCGTCCGAGCCGCTGCTCCAGCACCGGCTGCCAGGGGACGAGGCTGAAGCCGAGCCCATCGTCGATCATGGCGAACCGGCCGCTGGCGAGGTTGGTCGAGCCAATGAGCGTGCCGCTGACGTAGTTGCCGGCCTTGGCCGGGACGAAGGGCAGGCCGCGCGCCTTGGCCATCTGCGGCCCGACGCGGGCGAGTTCCTGCTGCTCCAGCCGTGAGATGAGGTCCCCGGGCGTTCGCACGCCACCTACGGGCGTTCGCGTGGCCAGTCTTTGGTCGACCAGGCTGTCCTTGCGCCGCTCCAGGGCCTGACTGACCTCGGCCCCGAACCCGGTCTGGGTCAGCGGCGTGCGATTGGGCGAGACGAGCTCGCGATCGAGCCAGGTGGCGCCGTCGCTGGCGACCTGGCGCTCGAGATCGAAGGTGGAGAGCACCCGAAGGTTCATGCGGCGGCTCTGCAACGTGTCGTACGCGGCGGCTCTGGCCGCATAGTCGCTGGGGACCCGCCAGCGGTCGTCGTCCAGCCGCTCGACAATGCCGGCGCGCCGCAGCGCCTCCAGCCGGCGGACATGGCTCTGGATGTAGCCGTCGTAATCGCCGCCCGGAACGCGGACGTGGCCGGCCTCGGCGACGGCTCGGTGCTCGCTCGGGGAATAGACGCCAGTATCCGCCGTCAGGGCGGCGATGTTGCGGTCCGACGCCCTGGTTCCGGCCGGCGCGCCGCCGATCTGGACGATGGCGCCCATGGGCGCCTCCTCGACCACGGCTTTGTCGCCTAGGGTCACGTGATGGGCGCGGCCATCCACGCCGTCGACGATCAGGGACACCCGGTCGCCCAGCTCATCGGCGAGCCGCTTGCCGATCACCCGTCCGATGACGGGTTCGGCTGGGCTCTCGCCATGCAGGGCGTAGGCGCCCGTGGAGCGCTCCAGGCCGCGCTCGGCCAGCGCCCGGTTGATCGCCTTGACGATGTCGCCGCGCTCGCCCAGCGCGCGCAGGGTCGGTTCGAGCTTTTCCGACAGCGACCACACGCCCGGCTCGGCTTCGTGGGCGAGGCCGTAGCGCTGGAGCGTCTGCAACCGGCCAATCCTTAGGGCTCGGTCGAAGTCGGCGCGCACCTGGCCCGCGTAAGGCCGGAGGTCTAGCACTCGTTCCGGCGCCTCCTCGACCATGGCGCGGTCGATGCGGGTGAAGCGCTCGGCGTCGATCTCGGCCCTGAGCTTCTCGCGCAGCTCCAGGTCGGTCTCCGGGCCCAACTCCAGGGTGACCCGCTCCTGGGCGCGCAGGCGCATCCCGTCGGTGATGTAGTCCTGGGCGATGATCAGATCCTTGCCCAGCTCATCCTTTCCCCGGATGACGACATGGCTGTGCGGATGGCCGGTGTTGTGGTGATCCACGGCCACCCAGTCGAGCTTGGTCCCAAGGTCTTCCTCTATCTGGGCCATCACCTCGCTGGTGAAGCCGCGCAGATCCGCCAATCGCTCGCCGTCCTCGGGGGCGACGATGAAGCGGAAGGAATGGCGGTCGCCCTCGCCGCGTTCGACGAAGGCCTTGCCGTCTTCCTC
>JBOHLC010000172.1:0-1261 GCA_050729395.1 Caulobacteraceae bacterium | reverse complement strand
ACATATATGTTCCGTAGGCAGATGGTCTTCTCTCCCGAAAAAGTGCACAAAATCAATGCTGCCAAATCCTAAATCGCGGCTCCGAGAGGGATGTGTGAACCTGCTAGCCCGGAGGGAGAGGGGGATTGAGCTAAGGCGCGGCTCGACCTCTCCGCGCGGGAGAGGTATTTTGCCGGGATGTTTCATCCGGGACATTGCCGCGCCAAGGCTTACGCGCATGAGGCGGGCTCATGGACGAGCCGCAATTGAGCGAGGCGGGCGAAGAGGGCCAGGAGCATATCCTGGTGGTCGACGACGATCCGGGCATCCGTGACGTTGTCTCCGAATTCCTCGGCCGGCACGGCTATGCGGTGGACACCGCCGCCGACGGCAAGCAGGTGGAAAAGGCCATGGCCCGGCGCCGGCCGGACCTGGTCGTGCTGGACGTCATGCTGCCCGGCGAGGACGGCCTTTCCATCTGCCGGCGCCTGTCGCGTCCAGACGGCCCGGCGATCATCATGCTGAGCGCCGTGGGCGAGGAGACCGACCGCATCGTCGGCCTGGAGCTGGGGGCTGACGACTATCTGGCCAAGCCGTGCAACCCGCGCGAGCTGCTGGCGCGGGTGCGCGCGGTCCTCAGGCGCAAGACGGAATCGCGCGCCGGCGAGGAGCCGCTCGAGGCGGCGTGCGAGTTCGCCGGCTGGCGCCTCGACCTGGTGCGCCATGAACTGCGCTCGCCGCAGAGCGTGGTGGTCAATCTGTCGAGCGGCGAGTTCTCCCTGCTGCGCGCCTTCGTCGAGCGCCCGCAGCGGGTGCTGACCCGCGACCAGTTGCTCGAATTCGCCCGCGGTCCGCGCTCGGAAGCCTTCGATCGGGCCATCGACGTGCAGATCAGCCGCCTGAGGCGCAAGCTCGAGGGCGGCCAGGGCCAGGAACTGATCCGAACGGTGCGCAACGAGGGCTATCTCTTCGTGCCCAGGGTGTCGCGAACGCCGTGAAGCCGCGGCTGCCGACGCTGCCGCTGTTCGCCCAGGCGCTCGGCCTCGTCCTGGCCGCCCTGGTCGCGGCGGAGATCGCCACCGTGGCCGTGGTGCTCAGCCTGCCGCCGCCGCCGCCGGATGTCTATACGGTGGCCGACGTCGCCCAGGCGGTCCATCATCAGGGCCGGACGCAAACCCGCGACGGACGCGACCTCACCGCCCATCTGGCCGCCGCGCCGCCGGCGAGGAGCACGGAAGGCCACCGCCGGCTGCAGTTCCGCGCCGCCCTGGCCGCCGTGCTC
>JBOHLC010000171.1:0-12254 GCA_050729395.1 Caulobacteraceae bacterium | reverse complement strand
CGATACCTTTGGCGACCGCATTGCCGGCGTTGCCAGTATAGTTGAAAGTGGCTCCAGGTGTCTCTTCGTTGACTTGGATATTGTACCAGAAAATCGCGTAGGCGTCGACCTGATACTGCAGACGGTGGCCGAACAACTGGCCTTTGGCGCCGATTTCATAGTCCCACAGCGAGTCAGGCGCGAAGGACGGGGGAACGGGCTCGAAAGGCAAGCTTATTGCATTCAAACCTCCGCCGCGGAAACCTTGAGCAGCCGTAGCGTAGGCGAGCAACTCATCATTGAGCTTATAGCTGACGTTGAACTTGAAGGTAAGCTTACTGTAGGACTGTGGCTGGTCCGGTATGGGGGTCGGGGGTAGGTTGGAGGGAAAGCCGCCAAAGGGGTGCGTCTCTTCCTGAACGCCCTCAAGCTTTTCCGTGAAGTAGCGCAGACCGCCTGTGACTTGCAGCTTCGGTATGATCGTCCACGTCGCCTCGCCGAAGCCGGCGTACTCAGTGTTGGTGCGGTCATCCGTGCGGCCGAAGAAGGTGTCGCCGACGCCAGGGTACATTAGGGCGTCCTGCGAATTCAGCGAGCTGAATGGGCCCGTAAAATAGCCAAAGCCGTTGGTGGTGATGAGCGCGACTTGAAGGTCGTTTGTTTCATACTGACGGAAGGCGCCGACCACGAAATTGACGGGAAAGTGGAAGTCAGAAGCGAAGCGGATTTCGCTCGAATTCACGTCCCGTTGTTGGGGTTCGGTGGCGGCGGCGGGAACGGGAATGTCGTACAGCGCTAGGGTCGGAGTGTCGTCGAACGTCAAATCGAGGAACCGGTTGTACTGGTTGGTTGTGCCGGTCAGGGTCCCCCACGGGGTCTTATAGTTGACGGTCACGCCCCAGATCTCAAGATGGTCGACCCAAGGGCTGCGGGTGACGTCCGTGTTGCAGAGATCGCAGCCCTGGATCGACGGGGTTCCGGGGATTTGGTAGGCCGTCTCCCCCGCCGGGGTATAACGCGAAGAGCCACCCGAACGTTCGTACTGGTTGGTGTAAGATGCATCGATAGTCAGGTTGTCGATCGGCTGAACGCGCAGGCTGATGCGGCCGCCCTGGACAATGTCGTTGTTGACACCCTTGACGAAGCCTTCCGGGTTCGACGTCCCCTCGCCAACGCGAATCTGGTTGATATAGCCGCTATCGTCGATATCCCAGCCGACGATGCGTATGGCCGCCTTGCCGGCGAGGATCGGCAGATTCACCTCGCCGTTGACGTTATAGTTGCCGGCGCCGTGGCTGGTGTCGGACGCCTCCCCGGTCAGATAGCCGCCGAAGTCATCGAGATTGGGCTTGTTGGTGATGAAGCGGATCGTACCGCTCATCGAATCGGCGCCGTAGAGCGTGCCTTGCGGGCCTCGCAGCACTTCGATCCGATTTAGATCGTACATCCGGATGTCGGATTCGAAGCCGCCGCCGTCATTGGCGTTGGAGCCGCTGATCACCGCTTCGTCGTAGTAGACGCCGGTCGTTGATTCGCCCGTCGAGCTGATGCCGCGGATGATGTACTTGCGATCTCCCGGACCAAGGTCCTGTATCGACAAGCCGGGGATCTGTCCGGCCACGTCCAGAAAGCCGACGTCGCCCATTTTCTGCATTGCTTCGCCGGAAATGGCCTGGATTGAGGTGGGCGCGTCGATGACCTTGGTTGACTGCAACTTGTTGGCGGTGACCACTATCTCGCCAACGTTGGTGCCGGCGCCGCTCGAAGCGGCGGCAGGGTCAGCGGCCAAGCAGGGCATGGCGCTGATCAAGCTCGCGGCGGCCACGCCCGCGATCAGCATCGCGCGCCTGCCGCCGGCGCCAATGCGCTCGCGGCGAAACAATGGGGAAGGCGTGGCTAGCGCCCGCATCAGGCGTCGTAGCCCGATCGACCCAGCGCTATCTGCCGCCTCGACACTGACCTGTTGCGTACCAATCAGGACGATCTCCCCTTTCTCCCCTACGGGCGTCCCCGCGGCAGCATAGGCCGCGCCGTTCAACGCACCTTTCATCTCAGCTTTCCCCCTGTAGGAAATTGAATGACGCTGCTCCGAATTCGGTAGCTCTAGTCATTATCGACTTCGGGCTACCTGTAGAACCGTCGCGAACATGGTTTTAACTGCTAATGAATTCGACGACCGCAGCTCTAGCGCAAGCGAATATAATTCCCCGGAATTGATGAATAATATTCAGCCGATAGATTCGCGTCAGGTTCGGCCTTGCTGAACGAAAAGCAGGAGCGAAGGACAGGGCCGTCGCCAGATCTCTCGGTCCTAGGGTTCGTTATTGTTGCATTTGGAAAATACAGATCCGGCCCACTCGATCCGATCTATTCAATAACGTTCGTTTGAAAGAGCGCGCCTAGTCTCGTCGATGCGCATGGACCAAGGATAATCTCGGGCTCCATCTCCCTGGCTTACCTTTTGCAACACTGGACACTTAATCGGCCTGCCTAGAAGCTAAGGATTGCTGAAGCCGTCAAGCAGCTAAATGCAGATCCTGGGGCCATTGTCGGCCTCAATGACTGCAGCCGGCCTGGGCTTGGCTACAAGGCTGACCTCAACCTGATTGACTGCGACCGCTGCAGCTTGAAGCGCCGCGCATCCCGTGCGAACGGCCGGCCAGTCAATCCGTAGCTGAGAGCGTTTGGCTCCTTAAGAGACTCAGCTCGGGACTGATTTCACGTGCGTCAAACCCCCTCAATTGGCATGGCGTCCATGAGCAGGGTCTTGGCCTCCAGGAAGGGCAGCAGCCCCTCAATCCCGCCTTCTCGCCCGATACCCGATTGCTTGAAACCGCCAAACGAAATGCCGAAGTCTGAGCGGACAGAGTTGTGGCCCACCGTGCCTGAGCGGAGCCGACGCGCCACCCCATAGGCCCGCCCGATGTCATTGGTGAAAACCGAGTTGTTCAAGCCGTAGATGGTGTCGTTGGCGATCTGGATCGCAGCCTCTTCGCCATCGGCCGGGATCACGGACAGGACCGGGCCAAAGATCTCCTCCTGGGCGAGGGTCGAGCGATTGTCGACGTCAGCGAAGACCGTCGGCTCGATGAAATAGCCGCGGTTCAGGTGCGCGGGCCGCCCGCCTCCGGCCGCGAGGCGGGCGCCTTCCTGCTTGCCCACCTCGATGTAGCCATCGACGCGGTCGCGCTGGCGGCTCATCGCGAGCGGCCCCATCTGGGTCGACAGGTCGAATGGGTCCCCGATCTTCACGTCCGAGAAGCAGGCGCTCAGGGCCTCCACCAGATCGTCGTGCCGCTTGCGATCAACGATTATGCGGGTCAGCGACGAGCAGACTTGGCCGGTCAGGAATGTGGCCATGCCGGAGATCGTTTTTGCCGCCTGGTCGACGTCGTAGTCGTCCAGAACGACGGCCGCCGATTTGCCGCCGAGTTCCAGGGTGCAGCGAGCGATCCGTTCGCCACAGATGGAGGCGATGCGACGGCCGGCGGCTGTCGAGCCGGTGAACGTTACCTTATCAACGTCGGGATTCCGGACCAGGAGTTCCGAAACTTCGCGCTCAGCCGTCACCACGTTGACCACGCCAGGCGGCAAACCGACCTTCTCGCATATCTCGGCGAACAGATAGGCGGCGCCTGGCGCCTCTGGCGAGGCTTTCACAATGAGGGTGCAGCCGGCGAGAAGCGCAGGAGCGCACTTATAGGCCACCATTAGCAGGGGCCCGTTCCAGGGGATGATCGCGGCCACGACGCCGACCGGCTCGCGCACCAGCAGGCCGGTGTTCGCGGCGGCCGGCTTGTGCACTTCCTGGAAAGGGAACGTCTCGGCCAGACCCGCGTAGAATTCCCAGACGCTGGCGACCGACTTGGACCTCGGACCCGCAATCGCCTGCGTGACCCCAGATTCAACCACCCAGGTGCTCGCCTGGTCATCGGCCCGAAGCGCCATCTCCGCAGCGATCGACATCATATAGCGCGCGCGCTCGGCGTGGGTCAGGCGCGGCCACGGTCCATGGTCAAAGGCCCGCCGGGCCGCGGTGACCGCCGCGCTCATGTCCGCGGCCTGGGCTTCTGCGACGCTGACGAACAGCTCCTCCGTGCCCGAATTGAGCACGTCGAACTTGCTTGTGCCCGAGGGTGTCGCCCACTTACCGCCAATGAAAAGCTGGTCGGGATGTTGGATAGGGGCAGTGCTCGACATCGTTTCCTCCGCTTCCTTGCCGATCATCCTAAGGGTTTGATCTTGGCAGATAAGAGAAAATAACTCGCCAAAACTGGCAACTAATCCTCACGGACGAGCAGCCTCATCTTCCCGCCGGCGCCGGGTTCTTCGGGACGTCGCGGAACGGGCGATTCGCGTCGAAGCCCGGATCCTTCGGCATGCGAAGGAGCCGCTCGGCAATGATGTTGCGCTGAATCTCGTCCGTGCCGCCTGCGATCGAGACGGCCGGAACCGAGATCATCACCTCGGCGATCAACCCGTTCTTCGGCGCCTCTGCGCCGGCGAGCATCGTATCCGCGCCCGATATAAGCGTGTGAACCCTGGCGGCCGCACGTGCGACTTGGCTGCCGATCAGCTTGATCATCGACCCCGCGGGCCCAAGCCCCGCGCCGGGCGCCATATCTGCTCGCGCCCTAAGGGCCGTCCATTTGGCGCTGCGATCCAGGATCAGCAACTTCGCGATCTCTTGGCGAACGACTGGATCGTGGATCTTCCCGGTCTCGCGGGCGCGTTCGAGGATCAGATCCACCCGCCCTGCGCGCTGTGGGTACCAGCCATAGGGCTCGGTCGCGATGGCGATCTCTTCGCGTTCCTCGTCGTAGACGCGCCCTTGGCGGCCGCCAGCGTCTGTCGCCTTTGCGGCGGAGGGATCCCCGTGGCTGCGTTCGTGCATGAGGGTCGTGTTGGCGACTGCCCATCCGCCGCCGAGCCCACCGACGAGGTGTTCAGGCGCCACGTCGGCATCGGTGAGAAACACCTCGTTGAACGAGGCATAGCCGTTCATCTGCCGCAGAGGCCGCACTTCGACGCTCGGCTGGCGCATATCGATCAGGAAGAAGGAAAGACCCGCGTGCTTGGGCGCGTCCCAGTCCGTCCTCGCCAGAAGCAAACCCCAATCTGCGTGGTGAGCGCTTGTGGTCCAGACTTTCTGTCCGTTGACGACCCACCGCCCACTCTTCAAGTCGGCGCGCGTCACAGCGCCCGCAAGGTCAGACCCACTGCCGGGTTCGCTGAAGAGCTGGCACCAACTATATTGTCCGGTCAGCGTCGGCGGGAGAAACGCGCGCTTCTGCGCCTCGGAGCCATGGGCGAGTAGGGTCTGGATCGCCAGGTTTCGCGCGCCGGACCGCGCAACGCCCACCGCGCCGGCGCGGCGCATTTCATCGTCGACAATGGACGCCAGCGCCGGCTCAAGGTCTCGACCATAGAGGTCGCTTGGCCAGCCGGGCGCACCCCATCCGGAGTTCACCAGCCTTTCGCGCCATTCAATCAGACTGAGGTTCGGATCCCAATTGGCGGCCAGCCAATCGCGGATTTCGGCACGGACCATCGCTTCTGTCGGCGTCGTCATTGGCCTACACTCCTATGATCAGCCCAGGCGCGCATCATCGCCTCGCGGTGGAAGGTTGCATCGCCGAGGAGGACCTCCGAGCTTTTGGCGCGCTTGAACCAGAGGTGCGTATCGTTCTCCCAGGTGAAGCCGATGCCGCCATGGATCTGGATCGTGTGGATGGCGGTCTGCAGGTAGGCCTCCGAAGCCGACGCCTTCGCCAGAGAGGCGATCGCGGGCAGATCCGCGTCATCGTCGGCAGCGGCCTGAGCGGCTTGATAGGCGGCCGACCTGGCAAGCTCCACCTCGACCAGCATGTCGGCCTGTTTGTGCTTCATCGCCTGGAACGCGCTCACCGGTCGGCCGAACTGCACACGCAGGTTGGCGTAGTCGAGCGCCGACTCGCGAAGCCTCTCGGCGCCGCCGACCATTTCATTCGCCAACATGGCGGCCGCCTGTGCGAGGGTCTTGGAGAACGGCCCGGCAGCTTGTTCGGCGGCGCCGAGCAGATACGCCTCGACGCCGGCGAACTCGATGCGTGCGAGTTTGCGAGTCGGATCCAGCGTTCGCAGCGGCGTGCGGATCAGCCCGTCGGCGTCGGCGCGGACGGCGAAGAGCGAAAGGCCGGATTGGCCCAGACTGCCGGGACGACGCGCCAGCACGATGAGCAGGTCCGCCGTGTGCCCGTCGATGACGAAGCTCTTCACGCCGGACAGCCTGTAGCGGCCGTCTCCCAGGTGCGCCGCGGTCTCGACCCCGTCGAAATCCCACCCACCGTCGGGCTCGGTGAACGCCAAAGCAGCCACCGTGTCGCCGGCGACCAGACCCGGCAGGAGCGCTTGCTTTTGGATTTCGTCCGCACCGTTGAGGATCGCGGTGGTCGCCAGCACCGCGGAGCTAAAGAACGGCGCGCACACCAGCGCGCGCCCCATCTCCTCAAGCACAATGCCAAGCTCGACGAAGCTAAAGCCCATGCCACCGTAGGCCTCGGGCACATGGACGCCGCAGAGACCTAGTTGGATGTTGAGGTCCCGCCATAGTTCCGCCTCCCAGCCGGCTTCGGTTTCCATGAGCCGCCGTACGACCGATGGCGGCGAGGTCTGGCCGAAGAAGCGGCGGAGGACGGCGCGGAATTCGCGCTGCTCTGTCGTGAAGCTGTATTGCATGGGTAGGCCCTGCTGACGGCTGTGTTGTCTGGAGGGGTGTTCGAGGGTTGGACTAGCTTTCCGGGACGAGGCCAACCTCAGCCAGGACCTCGGCCGTATGCTCGCCGAAGCTCGGCGCATGCCGGCGCAGCCGGTACGGCGCGGCGCCGAAGCGTATCGGTTGTCTGAGGGCGTAGTAGGGCCCCTCGGACGGATGCTCGCGGATCGGCATCAGATCGACAGCCCGGATGTGAGGATCATCCGCCATCTGTTCGACCGTCAGCACCGGCATGCAGGGAATGTTGGCCTCGTCGCAAAAGGCGATCCACTCAGCCGTTGTGCGCTTCGGCGCCTCTTCGCGGATCATCGCGTAGAGAGTATCGATCGCCGCAGTGCGCTCTCCGGGATCCGCATAGCGCTCCTTCCAGTCGCCGCGACCGACTTCGTCCAAGAAATCAAACCAGTTCTTCGTCGAGTAAGGCAGAATGCAGGCAAAACCGTCGGCGGTCCTAAACGGTCGACGTTCAAGCGTCTTCAAGCGCGGCCAACCGGTCGGGCCCCGAGATGGTGTGTAGACCGCGCCGCCCAATCCCTCGACGAGGTTGAAGTCGATGGCGACCTCGAACATGGGCACTTCGATCTGCTGCCCCCCGCCGCCCCGCGCACGCTGCAGCAAGCCGCCCAGAATCGCGTAGGCGATCGCCTGGCCGACTAGCTTGTCGCAGACGACCGCAGGCGCGTATGCGGGCTCTCCCGTCAGCGGCAGACTGGCGGCCGCGTAACCGGAAGCGGCCTGGATCAGGTCGTCATACGCCGGCTTCTCACGGTAGGGGCCATCGCTGCCGAAGCCGGTCGCCGTGCAATAGATGATATCCGGCTTGATGGCTCGGACAGCCTCGTAGGTGAAGCCGAGGCGTTCCATAACTTGCGGGCGCAAATTGTGGACGAGGACATCGGCAGTGCCGATCAGCGCCTCAAGCGCCGCCTTTCCCGCGGGCCGCTTCAAGTCGAGCACCACGCTGCGCTTGTTGCGGTAGAGGTTCATCATCACCGGCGACAGTCGCGCGCCGCCGGTGGGGCGCAGCATGTCACCTTCCGGCGGTTCGATCTTGATCACGTCGGCGCCCATGTCGCCGAGGATGCGCGTCGCAAACGGTCCCATGACTACCGAGGATAGATCGAGGATGCGGATTCCATCCAACGGTGCCGTCGGCGCCTGGGAAGTTGGACTAGCCATGCGCTATGCGCCGACGAAACGACCGGGGCGCCGTTCGGTGACGGCGAGCACGCCTTCGCGAGCGTCCGCCGTGGCCAGCAATCGGGTTTGCTCATCGCCCTCGTGACGAACCTGATCGCGGAAAGCATCAAAAAGACCTTGGCGCAGCGTCGCGCGGGTTGCGACCACGGCGAGCGGCGCAGACTCAGCGATCTCACCTGCCAGTTTCAGCGCCTCGGCGCGCAGTTGAGCCTGGTCGACCAGCTGATCGACAAGCCCGTAGGCGAGCGCCTGTTCGCCATTCAGCCGGCGGCCAGTGTACATGAGGAGCGACGCCTTCTGCACGCCGATCAGGCGGGGGAGCGTATGCGTCAAGCCAAAGCCCGGGTGAATCCCAAGCTTAACGAAATTCGCGGCGAACCGGGCCTCCGGAGCCGCAACCCTGAAATCGGCCACGAGCGCGAGTCCCAAGCCGCCCCCGATGGCGGGACCTTGGATGGCGGCGACGACCGGCTTTCGCGTCGCAAACAGACGCACGGCGGCGGGGTAGACGTCTCGTGACGGGCCGCCAGGGGTGTTGAAGTCCGCGCCGGCGCAGAACGCGGTCCCCTGCGCAGCCAGGACAATCGCGCGCAACGAAACGTCGTGGTCGACATCTTCGAAGATGTCACCAAGCGCGTTCATCAGCGCGACGTCGAAATAGTTGTATGGCGGTCGCCGCATCTCGACGACGGCCACCTGTCCGATGATCTCAACCCCAACGTCTTTATACTCGTCCATGAAGGTCTCCTTCTGACTTGAGCTTTCTCCACCAGGGCGCCGAGTTGCGACTGCGAGTTCAGCATCTAGCGCGCCATGTTTCCTGGGGTTAAGCGCAAATACCTCTCCTGAACGGGTGAAGAAGCTTCGCCAATCGCGCCAGGCGCGCTTCAGCACATGCCGGATGGCCCAGCCGTGCTTGGGCTTAAATGGGCCTTTGAGCAGAGCACGCGATGGTGGATTCCAAAGGTTAGGATCGGATGCGGAACCGGCCACGCCGCATGCGCGCCTCCGGCGATGAGCCGCCCCGTGAGACGATTTCACGTCCGGGACGGTGGACCGGCGAAGGGTCTGGCGCGGCACCTAACACCGGACGCACCTAACGTCGCCTTAGAGTCAGCACCAGACTAACGACGCGCACCGGTCCTAAGCGCTAACCCCGCCCCCTCACCCCTTGGCCGAGGCATAGTAGGTTTCGGCCGCGGCCGGGAACGTACCTGCCCGCACGTCGGCGGCGTAGGCGCGCACGGCCCGGGCGATCTCGCCGCGCAGGTCGCCGTAGCGGCGCACGAACTTCGGGGTCCAGTCGAACAGGCCCAGCATGTCCTCGGTAACCAGGATCTGGCCGTCGCAGCCGGCCGAGGCGCCGATGCCGATGGTCGGCACGTCGATGAGGTGGGTGACCTCGCGCGCCAGCGGCTCGGCGACGCCCTCGACCACCACGCAGAAGGCGCCGGCCGCCGCGGCGGCCTGGGCCTCGGCCAGGACGTCGGCGTGCTCGGCCTCGATGCGGCCCCTGGCGCGGAATCCGCCGTCGGTCAGCACCGACTGCGGGCGCAGACCGACGTGGCCGATCACCGGCACGCCGCGGGCGGTGAGATAGGCGATGGTCTCGGCCACATGCGGGCCGCTCTCGACCTTGACCGCGCCGGCGCCGGTCTCCTTGAGGATGCGCGCGGCGTTGGCCCAGGCGGCCTCGCGCGAGGCCTCATAGGTCCCAAACGGCATGTCGACGGCCACGAGCGCCCGCCGGCTGCCGCGCATCACCGCCTGGCCGTGCAGGATCATCATCTCCAGAGTGACGCCGACCGTGTTGGGCAGGCCATGCAGCACCATGCCCACGGAATCGCCCACGAGGATCAGGTCGCAGGTCTCGTCCAGCAGCTCGGCCATGGGCGCGGTGTAGGCGGTGAGCGCGACGATCGGCTCGCGCCCCTTGCGGGCGGTGATCTGGGGCGCGGTGATCCGCCGTTCCCGCCGCTGGGCCGACATGGGCGCGCGCCTTTCGCTCTAGCAAGTTCAATTCCGAAACGCTCTTTAGCGCATCTGGTGCGCGAGCGGATGCGCTTTCGCACTTCCCGGCTGGAGAGACAGATACGGGGACAGATACGGGGACACAATACTTAATTATGCCGGGGCGACGATCGACGCCAAGTCGTTCGAATAATTAAGTATTGTGTCCCCGTATCTTCCTTTAAGTATTGTGTCCCCGTATCTTCCTTTTTAAGACCCTCACCCGGACGCGCCCCGCAGGGCGCGTCTCGACCTCTCCCAGGGGGAGAGGGGATAAGATTAGATTTCGCGGATGGCGCGGGTGACGGCGAAGCCTATGGCGACGATGGCCATGGCGGCCGACATCCACAGGACCTCGCCGTTCACTTCCATGCCGCCCGGCAGCAGGTGGGTGTCGGTCCATTTGACCTGGATGCTCGGGGCGTATTGCGTGGCCAGGGCGTCGAGCCTCGGCATGACGCCGTAGCCCATGAGCTGGACCGCGCCGATCAGGCCGCCGGCCAGGCCCAGGCCGCCGATGAGCAGGCGGCGGAATGTCCAGCCCCGCTCGAGGCTGGTCTCCACGCGCATGGCGAAGAGATCCGCGTCGGCGAAGGCGGGGTGCTCGCCGAACAGCCGATCGAGTTCCATCTCGAAAGTCCTGTCAGCCATTGACCTGGCGCTCCATGGCCCCGGAGGCCGGGACGAGCCGGACGCGGAGCTTATCCATACCACGTTTGACATGGGATTTGACCGTTCCCAAAGGCGCATTCAAGGCGGCGGCCGCCTCGGCATGCGACAGGCCCGCGCCGTAACAGAGCGAAACGCACATCCGTTCCGGCGCCGAAAGTTCCGCCAGGGCCCCGTCGAGGTCGAGGCTCCCAGCCGGATCGGACGGGGCCCCCGCGGCTTCCGGCTGCTCAGACAGCAAGGCCTCGCGCGCCTCGCGCCGCCAGCGCTTGACGTAGGCCCGGGCGGCGATGGCCTTGACCCAGGCCTGGAAGGTGCCCTCGCCGCGGAACTCGGTGATCTGCTCGAAGGCCGCGAGGAAGGCGTCCTGGGCGACATCGTCGGCCAGGTCGGGCGCGGCCCCCATCCGGCGCAGCAGGGCGCGCACCGCCGAGCCGTGACGGCGGACGAGCTCGCCGAACGCCGGCCGGTCGCCGGCCACGGCCAGGGCGACCAGTTCGAGGTCATGCCTCGCGGCGCGTAATGAATCGACCATGGCTGCCCCTCCCCAGGGCTTGC
The DNA here is from genome assembly GCA_050729395.1 of Caulobacteraceae bacterium. Taxonomy (GTDB): domain Bacteria; phylum Pseudomonadota; class Alphaproteobacteria; order Caulobacterales; family Caulobacteraceae; genus Acaudatibacter. The sequence continues at coordinate 1,084 of JBOHLC010000171.1, read as the reverse complement.
CGCGCGATCAGGACTGGGACGTGGTCACCGACTTCGACTTGTTGGCGCCGGTGGCCCACAGGATGAGATAGGCGACACCGATCATCATCGGGATGGCGCCCGCGCCGGCCACGGAGCCGCCGGTGATGTAGGCGCCGTCATCGGAGACGCTCATCAAGCCGTACCACAGGCCAAACCCGAGAAGAACGATGCCGAGCCCCACGGCGATGAGCACGATGGCCCGGCGCAGGTCGCCTTCGCGGGTCGGCATGGCCCTTACCGTGACGCTGCTCTGCAGCGCAGTGACCAGTTCCGGCGGCAGGTTGGCGCCCTTGTCGAGCGCGATGCGCAGGGTTTCCTGCATCTGGGTGCGGTCGCGGTGGCGCAGATAGGTCGGCACTATGATGACCGCCGCCAGGAAGGCCCAGAAGGCGAGCATGGCGACCATGCCTGTGAGATCTCCAACCATTGTTCTTTTCTCCCGATCCGTGGTCGGGCGGGCCCCGATCGGCCTCCCCGCTCATGAGTTAAGTGGCGCGGCGATGCGCTATCGGATGCGAGAGCTTAAGTGAAATCTTCGTAACCGGGAGGAAGAAAAGGGATCCACAGATGACGCAGATGGCCACAGATGAAGAAAGAGGGCCGCTGCGTGGTTTTCGTTCCCTCTCCCTCTGGGAGAGGTCGAGACGCGCCAAGGCTCAATCCCCCCTCTCCCTCTGGGAGAGGTCGAGAGCGGCGCAAGCCGCTCCGGGTGAGGGTAATGGCCGCGGTGGCGCCTGGTGGCGAAGCCGAAAAGTTGTCCACAGATGACGCAGATGGACACAGATGTGTGGGAGTAGCGGCCCGGGAGGCGCGTTCACATCGGGCGGGTTTTAGGGCGCTTCGCGCGCCTTTGTGTTCCTTGTGGTGAAAAGGGGCGATCGAGGATCGGGGGCGAAGGCGGCGCAAGACCCTCACCCGGACGCGCCCCAAGGCGCGTCTCGACCTCTCCCAGAGGGCTAGCAGGTTCACACATCCCTCTCGGAGCCGCGATTTAGGATTTGGCAGCATTGATTTTGTGCACTTTTTCGGGAGAGAAGACCATCTGCCTACGGAACATATATGT
>JBOHLC010000170.1:0-22308 GCA_050729395.1 Caulobacteraceae bacterium | reverse complement strand
GGCATGACGTGCCCGTTCGCCGCCCACGCCGCGCCTTCGACCCCGGCGCCGGCCGCGCCGGCGATCGCCATCGCCTCGACGAACATCCCGGCGCCCTTGGCCATGCCGGCTTCGCAGGTCGCGATCGGCCGTGGCCTCGCCGCCCCGCCGCCGGCCCGAGGACCGCCCGTCTCCCTGACCTGATCGAAACGAGCCCGCGCCGGCCCCACCCGGCGCGCAACCGATCTCGGCGGTGTCCGCCGCCTCACGGAGATTCCCATGAACAGACAGACTCAATGGCGCGTGTTCGCCATCTCCAGCCTCGCCGTCCTCGCCCCGTCGATGGCGCTGGCCTGCGCCTGCGGCTGCGGCGTCTTCGACGTCGGCGCCGGCACCTTCATGCCCAACACGGTGAGTTCCGGCCTCACCCTGTGGGGCCGCTACAGCTTCATGGACCAGAACCAGAACTGGGAGGGGAGTTCGAAGGCGCCCGCCGCCGACAACTCGGACAAGGAGATCAAGACCAGCTTCTTCACCCTCGGCGGCCAGTACGTGATCAATCGCAAATGGTCGGTGATGGCCGAGCTGCCGATCTACGATCGCGACTTCACCAGCACCGACGACGGCACGGTGTTCGGCCCGGCGGGTAGCATCTACAAGGCGCACCTCAACGCGCCGGGCGATCTCGAGCTGATGGGCATGTACACCGGCATTTCGGACGACATGTCCACGGGCCTCGGCCTCGGCGTCAAACTGCCCACCGGCGTGTGGCACAGTCCGCTTGGGCCGCACGGCGGCGAGGAATTCGATCGCGACTCCCTGCCCGGCACCGGCAGCACGGACCTGATGGTGGGCGGTTACCATTTCGGCTCCTTCGGACCGACCAGCCCGCTTTCCTGGTATGTTCAGGGCCGATTCCAGGCCGCCGTCGCCACCCAGGAAGGCTATCGGGCAGGGGACGAATTCGATAGCGCGGTAGGGGTGACCTACGACCTTGGCAAGCAAGGCCCGTTCGCCAAGATCGCGCCGCTCTTGCAGGTGCTGAACAGCTATCGCGCCCATGACAGCGGGCCTGAGGCCGATCCCCTCAATTCCGGCTATGAGCGCGTGCTGCTCTCGCCCGGCGTCGAGGTACGGCTGAACAAGGTGCGCGTTTATGCCGATGTCGAGGTGCCCGTCTATCAGCACACGAACGCCGCGCCGAACCTGGCCATCGAGGGCACATCCGGCCAGCTCACGGCGCCGGTTTTGTTCAAGGTGCAACTCGCCTATGACTTCTAGACAGGCGAGGGGAGGGGCGGGATGTTGGGTGGAGCGCGCGGCCTTGTCCTGGCCACGATCCTGACGATGGCTGGCGCGGCTCGCGCCCAGGCGCCGTCCGATCCGGCCGCCGCCCTGCGCGGCATCCTCGCCGACTACGACGCCTTCTGGAACCGCAACGATCCCATCGGCGCCGGCCAGAGGGGCGACGTGGCCGCCCAGGCCCTGTGGCCGGACGATTCGCCGGCCGAGGAGGCGCGCCGCCATCGCCTGGATCTCGCGTTCAAACAGCGCCTGGACGCCGTGCCCGCCGCCGCGCTCGCCGGCGAAGATGCGCTCAATCGGCAGCTGCTCGAGGCCCAGCTGGCCATCGACATCGAGGGCGACACCTTCGACGAGGAGCGCATTCCGTTCACCAATGACGAGGGCTTCTTTGTCACGCCGGCGGAAGTCGCCGAGGATACTGTCCCGCACAACGAGGCCGAGGCCGAGGCCTGGCTGACCCGCGTCGCCACCCTCGACCGCTATTATGCGACCGAGATCGGCAACATGCGCCGCGGCATGGCCACCGGCTTCGTCAGTCCGCGGATCACCGCGACGACGGCGGCAAGGGCGACGCGGGCGCAAGCCGATCTGCCGGTCGAGCAGAGTCCGCTGCTAACCCCCTTCGACCATATGCCGCCGGCCATGGCGTCCGAGCGCGACGCCCTGCGCGCCCAGGCCCTGGAGTTGATCCGCACGCGCGTGAAGCCGGCCGAGGTCGCCCTGGCTGACTTCTTCCAGAACCAATACCTGCCCAAGTCACGCGTGACGCTAGGGGCCTACGCCCTGCCGAACGGCCGAGCCTACTACGTCTACCGGGTCAAGCGCGAGACGACGACCGACATGACCCCGGACCAGATCTTCGCCCTCGGCCAGTCCGAGATCGCGCGCATCCGCAAGGCCATGAACGTGGAGATCGCCGCCGCCGGCTTTCACGGTACGTTCCGGCAATGGCAGGAAAAGCTGCGCACCGACCCGCAATTCTATGTCACCACGCGCGAGGCGCTGATGGAGAAGGCGAGCCGCCTGGCCAAGCGCGTCGACGGCCAGCTTCCGGCCTACTTCGGCAAGCTGCCGCGCCTCTCCTACGGCGTCGTCCAGGTGCCGCGGGCCATCGAGGAAGGCTACACCTCCGGCCGATACAATCCCGGCAGCCCCGAGCAGGGCATTGCCGGCAAGCTCATGATCAACACCTCGCACCTCGATCAGCGCCCGCTCTATGAATTGCCGGCCCTGGTCAGCCACGAGGGCGCGCCCGGGCATCACATCCAGATCGCGCTGGCCCAGGAGCAGACGGGCGTGCCGATCTTCCGCAAGGACAGCGACATCACCGCCTACGTCGAAGGCTGGGCGCTTTATTCCGAACAGCTGACGCGCGAGATGGGCCTCTACCAGACGCCTTATGAGCGCTTCGGCCTCCTCTCCATGGAGATGTGGCGCGCCTGCCGCCTGGTCATGGATGTCGGCATCCACTGGAAGGGCTGGACGCGCGACCAGGCCCTGGCTTGCCTCGAGGACAACAGCGCCCTTTCGGAAAAGAACATCCAGAACGAGACCGACCGCTACATCGGCTGGCCGGGCCAGGCGCTGGGCTACAAGATCGGCCAGCTGGAATTCGAGAAACTGCGCGACAGGGCGCGCGCGGCGCTCGGGCCCAGGTTCGACTATCGCAGCTTCCACGATGTGGTGCTGGACGAGGGGGCCATGCCGCTGTCGGTGCTCGAGGCGCGCGTCGACGCCTGGCTGGCGGCGCAGACGGCCCATCCATGAGGCTGAGCGCGGCGCTTGGCGTGCTCCTGACCCTTGTGCTCAGCGTGGGGCAGGCGAGCGCGCACTGCTCTCTCGACCGGTTCGCCGAATTGCCGGTGACCATGTCCAACCTGCGGCCTCTGATCACGGCCAAGATCAACGGCGCCGACGCGCGCTTCACAATCGACAGCGGCGCCTTCTACAGCACCCTGGATCCGGCGGCGGCGGCGCGCTTTCACCTTCGGCTCGAACCCGTGACCAATCTCGTTCTCTACGGCGTCGGCGGCAGCACCGGCGTCTCGGTGACGACCGTGCGCGTGTTCACCATCGCCGGCGTGCCGGTCAAGAACGTCCAATTCCTGGTCCCCGAATCGCTCATGGGCGACGAGACGGCGGGCCTCCTGGGCCAGAACGTCCTCGACATCGGTGATGTTGAATATGACTTCGCCAACGGGGTCATGCGCCTGATGCGGGCGTCGGGCTGTGGCGGGAAGTTGCTCGCCTACTGGCTCAAACCCGGCGAGAGCTACGGACTGGTCGATCTGGAGCCGATGAGCCGAGGATCGAGCTTCGCCATCGGCCGCGTCACGGTCAACGGCGTCCGCTTGCGCGCCCTGTTCGACACCGGGGCGTCGACGTCGGTTCTGACGATGGCGGCAGCGCGACGCGCGGGCATCGCGCCCGAGGTCATGACCGACATTGGCATGACGGGGGGAATTGGCCGACGCATGATCCACACCTGGATCACGCCCGTAGCCAGCTTCGAGATCGGCGGCGAGACGATCAAGAACACTCGCCTGCGCGTCTCCGACATGCCCGGAGCGGACACCGACATGCTGATCGGGGCAGACTTCTTCCTGTCGCACCACGTCTATGTGGCCAACAGCCAAACCAAGCTCTACTTCACCTACAACGGCGGTCCGGTGTTCAGGTTGGACACGCCCTCGCCCGAGGCCGAGCCCACGTCGGGCGCCCAGGCCGAGGACGCCTCGACCTATGCGCGCCAAGGCGCCGCGCTGGCCTCCCGACAGCAATATGCGGCGGCTGTCGACGACTTCAGCCGCGCCATCACCCTGGCCCCGAATGAGGCCGACTATCGTCTTCGCCGGGGTGAGGCGCTGGCTGCCCTGAAGAAGGAACCGCTTGCGATCGCGGACCTCAACGCGGCGCTGAAGCTGGCCCCGAGGGACGCGGCGATCCGCATGGCGCGCGCGGAATTGCGTCTGGCCGCCCACAGTCCGGACAAGACCGCGGCGCGCGCCGATCTGGACGCCGCCAGTAATGTCCTTGCCAAGCAGGCCGACGAGCGGCTCGAGCTTGGCCGGCTCTATTACCAGACCGACGCGGCGGGTGAGGCGGTGGGCCAATACGATCTTTGGCTCGCATCTCATCGACAGGACGCGCGCGTAGCCTACGCCCGAGGCGAGCGCTGCTGGGTGGGGGCGCTTCTGGGCGCCGACCTGAAGAAGGCGGTGGCCGATTGCAACGCGGCCTTGAAGGCTCGGTCGAACGATCCAGCCATCCTCGACAGCCGCGGGCTGGCGCGCCTGCGTCTTGGCGACTACGACCAGGCCATCGCCGACTACGACCTCGTGCTGGCGGCAAAGCCCAAGACCGCCTGGTCCCTCTATGGCCGGGGACTGGCGGAGATCAGGAAGGGCGCGACGGCGAGGGGCAAGGCCGACATCGCCGCGGCGCTGGCCATCGATCCTGATATCGCCAAGACCGCCGCCGGATATGGTATCGCGCCTTGAGCAAGACCGGAGGGAACATGACCGGACATCTCATGCTGGCCGTGTTGGCCTCATTGGCCGCGCTGGCCGCGCCGCCGGCCGCCATGGCCGACTGCCAGATGAACGAGGTGCTCGAGCTGCCGGTCGTCATGCAGGGGTTGCGTCCGACCGTGCCGGCCAAGGTCGACGGGGCGGCCGCCCGCTTCGTTCTCGACAGCGGCGATTACGAGAGCTGGATGACCCCGGCGGCGGCGGCGCGGCTGGGCCTGAAGGCCACCCTGGCGATGAGCGACTATCGAATTCAGGGCGCCGGCGGTTCGCCCATGACCACGGCCAAGACCCTCGCCCTGGGCGGCGTCGCCTTCAAGGCCGTGCCCTTCGAGATCGATGACGACAGCCTCGGCAATAACATCGACGGCGATATCGGCCAGAAGCTGCTGAAGGTCGCCGATGTCGATTACGACTTCCACGACGGCCTCGTCCGCCTGATGCGGCCGCAGGATTGCGGCGACGAGCCGCTCGCCTATTGGCTCAAGCCCGGTCAGACCTTCGGCGTCGCCAAGCTCACCTCGGGCGGCGTCTACGGAACCGAAGCGACCGCGACGGGGAGCCTTAACGGGGTGCCGGTAACCGTCGGCTTCAGCACCGGCGATGCCGTGTCCATCCTCACACTTGACGCCGCCAAGCGCGCGGGGATCAGCCTTCGCGACCCCGGCGTCGTCACTTCCGGAACGATCAGCTGGGACGGCAACCCGGTGCAGATCTGGATCGTGCCGGTAAAAAGCTTCGCGTTCGCGGGCGAGGAGGTGCGTGACACCAGCTTGCGGGTGACCTCGGCCGATATCACCGGCTACGACCTGATGCTGGGGACCGACTACTTCCTCTCGCACCACGTCTTCTTCGCCAACAGCCAGCACAAGCTCTACGTGACCTACGTCGGCGGTCCGGTGTTCAGCGCCTACAACGGCGGACCGACGGAGGGCCGCCGGCCGTCGGCCGCCAAACCGTCCGGCCAGGCGCACACCCCGCCGCCCGTCGCGCCGTGACTGGCGCGGAAGTTCCCGCTGGCTCGATGTGGCGCGTCGCTCGGTCAGGCCGCCTCGAACACGGCGGCGATGCCCTGGCCGCCGCCGATGCACATGGTCTCGAGGCCGAGCCGGCCGTCGCGACGCTTCAGCTCGCGCAGCAGATTGGCCAGGATGCGCCCGCCCGTTGCCCCGATCGGATGGCCGAGCGAGATGCCAGAGCCGTTGACGTTCAGTCTTTCCCGGTCGTCCCAGCCCCAGCCCTTGAGCACCGCCAGCACCTGCGGCGCGAAGGCCTCGTTCAGCTCGACCAGATCGATGTCGTCCCACGAAAGGCCGGTGCGGGCGAAGAGCCGGGCCACCGCCGGCACCGGGCCGATGCCCATGCGCGAGGGATCGCAGCCGGCCGCCGCCCAGGCGACGAACCAGCCCATGGGCTCCAGCTTTAGTTCGGCCAGCTTCTCCTCGGCCACCACCAGGCAGGCCGCCGCCGCGTCATTCTGCTGGCTGGCGTTGCCGGCGGTGACCACGCCGTCCTTTTCCAGTGGCCTTAGCTTGGCGAGACTCTCGGCCGTCGCGTCGGCGCGCACGCCCTCATCCCTGGCGAAGATCACCGGCTCGCCGCGCTTCTGGGGCACCGTGACCGGCACGGTCTCGTCATCGAACTTGCCGGCGGTCCAGGCGGCGGCGGCCCGCTGGTGGCTCATGGCCGCGTATTCGTCGCACGCCTCGCGCGGGATCTGGTAGTCGCGCGCCAGGTTGTCGGCCGTTTCGATCATGCCGGAGATGACGCCAAAGCGCTCCACCGGCTGGCTCATCACCCGGCCGCGTGCGAGGCGATCATGCAGCGTCACCGAACCGGCCCTCGCGCCGGCCCGCATGTCGGTGGTGTAGTATTCGACATTGCTCATGCTCTCGACGCCGCCGGCGACGACCACGTCGGCCGCGCCGGTCTGGACCATCATGGCCGCGTCGATCACCGCCTGAAGGCCGCTGCCGCAACGCCGATCGAGCTGATAGCCGGGGGTCTCGATGGGAAAACCGGCGGCGAGCGCGCTCCAGCGGGCGATGCACGGGGCCTCGCCGTTACCGTAGCCCTGGGCGAAGATCACATCGTCCGCCGCCGCTGGATCGAGGCCGGTCCGCTCCATCAGGGCGCGCAGGATGACCGCGCCCAGTTCGCCGGCGGTGAGCGGCGCCAGGGTTCCCAGGAACTTGCCCACCGGCGTGCGGATCGGGCACACTATGGCCGCGCGTCTCATGTCTTAGTCCTCCAGGCGCGAGCGGGATGGACGGGCCCGGGCCGCCGGTCAAGGAAAAGGGAGCGACGCGCGTGACGCGCACGAACCAGATGGCGGTGACGCCGCTCAATCCGACCATCGGCGCCGTGATCAGCGGAATCGACTTGCGCGACGACCATGCCGAGGCGGTGATCGACGACGTGCGCGCCGCGCTGCTGGCGCACAAGGTGCTGTTCTTCGAGGACCAGGATCTGACGCCCATCCAGCAGCGCGATTTCGCCAGGCGTTTCGGCGAGCTGCACACCCATCCGCTTTATCCGGCCGAGACCGAGGTTCCGGAGATCATGGTCCTCGACAATCACGAGAAGAACCCGACCGACAACGACCACTGGCACACGGACGTCACCTTCCTCGAGCGGCCGGCGCTCGGCGCCATCCTGCACACGCGCCTGCTGCCGCCGTCGGGCGGAGACACCCTGTGGTCGAGCAGCACGGCGGCCTATGACGGGCTGAGCCCGGCCATGCGCGCCTTCGTCGAGACACTGAGTGCCGTGCACGACCTCGCCTACGCCTTCTCGTCCGACGGCATCGTCGCCGGCGCCGCCGGACGCGAGCGCTATGAGAGGGCCAGGGCCGAGAACCCGCCGGTGATCCATCCGGTGGTGCGTACGCACCCCGAAACGGGCCGCAACGGCCTCTTCGTCAACTCCGGCTTCACCTCGCGCATCAAGGGCCTGCGCCACGAGGAGAGCCGCGCGGTCTTGGATTTCCTGCACCGTCACATCCAGAAGCCGGAGTTCTGCGTGCGCTGGCGCTGGAGCCCGGGCGCCGTCGCCTTCTGGGACAACCGCTGCACCCAGCACTATGCGGTGAGTGATTATCTGCCCCATCGCCGGGTGATGACCCGGGCGACGATCTTCGGCGACAAGCCGTACTTCAAGAAGGCGGCGTGAGCGGCCGGGCCGGCGGAGGCGGCGTTTCCGGCTGGCTGGCGGCCGGCTTGCTGGTCGGCGTTCTGATCTTCGGCTTCGTCAACCGCGACGCGGTGAAGACGGTCGTGGATGGGGCGATGCAGTTGCTGACGACGGTGATGGGCGGCCCCGGCGCCGAGTATCATTGAGGCGTGGGCCGCTCGGTCCCGCTGGATAGGGGTCACTGGGCAATGACGCAGCGAGTCAGCCGGTTGTTAGTTCGGAGTCAGAGCGGTGCCGTCAGCTGGTATTTTCCTTGTCCGAGAAACCGGAGGTAGCCCTGGTCGCGAAGCACCTGCAGTTGCTGACGTATCTTGGGCCGCACGTTTTGGTTGCCAGGGTAGAGGTCATGTAGCCGCGCCTCCTGAGCGTAGACGTCGCCTAGCGTGAACTCCCGCCACCCTATCTGATCCACGCACTTCATCACCTCAACTAGCCAGCCACGCGCGCGCTCGCCGTGCTCCCTCAGGAAGCATGTTGCCTGCCATCGTTCGAGCACCAAGCGCTTCGGAACCTGCTCGCTATTCTTCACCAGGAAGATTTTCCCTGCGTCTGGAATTTCGCGCAGGAGAATATTGCAACCAATCCAGCCGGCGCGTCGCGCGGTCGCCGTAAGAGGTCTTCGTTCCTCAATGATTTCGCGCACAAAGAAGTGCTTGGGGACGAAGAACAGATTGGTAACCGCCAAACGGGCGGGGTCGTAGTTCATCAGGATCAGACTGGGATTGTTCGCCGCCGCCAGCCGGTCGCACATTGCGCCAAAAGCGCCGTCATTCACCTTGACGCCAAAGCGAAGTTTCTGGCTCTTCAGTTCGTACTCCTCGCGGCAAGAACCGCAGTAAAAGTCGGCCACGGGCCGATTGCTGGCGAACTGAGTGATGCTGGGCGCGCCGCAGTTCGGGCAGAACAGCCGCTCTCTTACCCAATGCTCGGTCCAGATGCGCGCCCGCTGGGTTGGCCCCTCAAATGGAGTCGGCGCTTCCTCGAAGCCGAGATAGAGCGGCGGATCGGACATCTTCACCCAAGCTAAGCTCGATCGATGATCGCGCGCTTAACGGTCGCCGACCTGCGTCGCCTCGATCTCCCGTCCATCGGCATCGAGCGTCACATAGAGACGAGCGTCAAACTCCACCGTGCCCCAATGCTCCCATTTGTAGGCACCGTGGTCGTGCCAGGCCAATTCCGCGGCTTCCTCCGCGCTGTCCGCCTCGACGACGGCGACATAGTCCGCATAGGCGTCGATTCGGCACAGGACTTCGAAGTGACCAGGGGGCACCCCATCCAAGGGCTTAGCTTCTTCAGTTCGCGCGCCTCGTCGGGCGGCGCGCGCCGCTCGCCGCGATCTGAGGGCTTGATGACGGCTGATCCCCATTTTCTAGATCTTATTCAATTGGTTATGAGAAGGAAATTGCCCCTGCGAAGAGCACTTGTCCAGCCAATTTCGACAGCTATCGCTCGTTCGCTTCCTCTCGGTCGAACTTGAAATCCGCTGGAAGCGGTCGACGCTCGCGCTTGATGCTCTGAAGCGCGGCATCGCGCGCGTCATCCTCGGTCAATCGCCTCACCATGGTGATCTCGTCCACGAAGCTCCCGTCCTCCAGCCTCAGCGCGCGCGGTTCGAAGGCCCACGGCGCGAAGCCTAGCCTCGTGTACAGGCGCAGCGCCGGGCCGTTGCCGTCGGAGACCACCAGGTGCACGGCCTCGACCTCGCGGCGCGCGGCTTCCGCCAACAGCGCCCTTAGCAGACGCTCGGCCCCGCCCTGGCCGCGATGGGTCGGACGCACGAAGACGCCGCGGATCGTCGCCTTGTGCTTAAGCTTGGCGCGCGCCTCGATGGCGAGGCCGGCCGCGCCGACCAGCGCCTCGCCGTCGAAGAGACCGAGCACATTGTCGCGCGCGATGCCCACTTCCAGCCGCGCCAGCGGCCTGGCCGCTTCTTCCGCCGGCGTGGAGCGGAACTCGCGCGGATGAAGGGTGAAGGCCTCGATGCGCATCGCGCGCAAGGCCGGCGCGTCGGCGGCGGCGAGACGACGCACATCGAAGCTCACCGCTTCAGGCTCGCCAGATAGGCGACGATGTCGCGCCGCTGGGCCGGGTCGGAGACGGTCACGGTCATGGCCGTCCCCGGTACGAGCTTGCTGGGCCCAGCGAGGAACTTCTCCAGATTGGCCGGCGTCCAGACGAGGCCGGAGGCCTTGAGCGCGGCGGAGTAGGGAAAGCCGGCGGCCGATCCGGCGCGGCGGCCGACCACGCCGGCGAGCTTGGGGCCCTGGCCGTCGCGCCCGGGGCCATGGCACATGGTGCAGCGGTCCTCGAACGCCGCCTTGCCCTTGGCCACGTCACCCGTCTGGGCCAGGGCCGGCAAGGCGAGGAGGCAGGTGAGGGCCGCCAGCGCCATCCCCCTCACTTCACGTGCGCCACGCGCCAGACGACGCCGCCGGCGTCGTCGGTGACGAGCAGCGCGCCGTCATGGGCCACGGCCACGCCCACCGGCCGGCCCCATGCGCCCGATGCGTTGGCGACGAAGCCGGTCAGGAAATCCTGGTACTCGCCCGTCGGCTGCCCGTTCTTCATCAGGATGCGGACGACCTTGTAGCCGGTCCGACGGGTGCGGTTCCACGAGCCGTGCAGGCCGACGAAGGCGTCGCCGCGATATGCGGTTGGGAAGGCGGCCGGGCCGCCGCGCGCCTCGTAGAACACCATGCCAAGCGGCGCCGAGTGGGTCTGGATGAGAACGTCCGGCACGGTGACCTTGCCGGCGAGATCGGGCCGCTCGCCCTTGTGGCGCGGGTCCTCATGGCTGCCGAGGTAGTACCAGGGCCAGCCGTAGAAGGCGTGCGGCTTGACCCGCGTCACATAGTCCGGCGGCAGGTTATCCCCCAGCATGTCGCGCTCATTGACCGCGCACCACAGGATGTCCGTGCCCGGCTGGAGGAGCAGGGTGACGCAGTTGCGAATGCCGGCGGCGAAGACGCTGCGGCGCTGGCCCATGGGGTCCATGACCAGCACGTCGGCGCGGTCGGTCTCATCGCCCCAGGCGGCGCCCAGCCCGTGGGCCGCGTCCCACGTCTTGGCTTCGGCGAGCGTCTTCTTGGCCATGTCCTTGCCATCGTTGGAGCCGGAGCCGACCGAGACGAACATGTATTTGCCGTCCGGCGAGAAGACGATGTCGCGGGTCGAGTGGTCCTTGGTGTTGGCGGCCAGGCGCGGGACGATGGTCTCGGAGTGGCCACGCGCCTTCAGATCGCCGTTCCGATAGGGAAAGCGGACCACGGAATTGGCGTTGGCCACATAGATCCACCGCGGGTTGGGTCCAGGCGGGTAGAAGGCCACCCCGAACGGGCGGTCGAGGCCTTCGGCGAAGGTGGTGATCGACGCGGGCTTGGCCGCGCCGTCGACGGTGCGCAGCACCTTGACGCGGCCGGCCGCGGTCTCGGCGACGAAAACATCGCCATTGGGCGCGGTCCGGATCTGGCGGGGCGCGTCGAGCCTGGCGAATTCCGCCACCGCGAAGCCGGGCGGCACGGAAAGCTTGGCCCCGGCGGGCCTGGCGACCGCCGCCGGCGGCGCGACACCGATCTTGCTCGAGCCAGGCGGCGGCAGGCTATCGACGGTGATCTTGCGCGTCACCCCGGGGGCGTCGGTCGTCCAGTCGCCCCAGGCGGCCGGTCCGGTCAGAACCGCGGCTCCCGCCGTGCCAGCGGCAAGAATGGCGAAAGCGGAAATCATCTTCACGTTCATGGCGTGCTCCCTGATCCCCGACACGCTTTCGGATTAGGCGCTGCCCGCACGGGAGTAAACGCCGCGAGGCCGTTAACCGCCCGCCAACGCTCCTGCGGCTTCAATGGAGCTTTCGTTGCATCTCAGGGGCAATTTTAGATGTCGCTTTCCGATCTCGGACGGCCAAGGTTCGCCGAGCGGCTGTTCACCGTCGGCTCGGCCGTGTTGTTCGTCAGCCTGATGGGCGCGGTCGTCTGGGCGATCCGACTCGCCCACATCTAGTTGCGACGGGCGCGTCGGCCTGATAAGAAGTCAATCCTGACGCTGTTAAGATGGAGCGCGGGAGAACAGTCCGATGGCCGATGACGCGCCGCCTCGCATCCTGGAGCTGACCCCGCTCAATCCGACATTCCGCGAGGACCCCTATGCGGTGCTCGCCGACCTGCGCGAGCATCACCCCGTGATGCGCGACGACCTGGCCGGCGCTTTCTTCATCAGCCGGCACGAGGACGTGCGCGGCATCTTGACCGACCTCACCTTGTGGCGCGATCCGAACCGGGCCGAGCCGGAGGCGGTGCTCACCCGCCGTATTCTCGAGCAGGAGGCCGGCGATACGCGCGAGCGCGAAGGCCCGGGTTCAATCCTCCTGATGGACGATCCCGATCACGCGCGCATCCGCGCCCCACTGGCTCAGGCGCTCTACAAGCGCGTGGCCAAGTGCCGGCCGCTGGTCGAGGAGGTGGTGGCCGACGCGCTGAGCCGCCTCGAGGGGCGCGAGAGCTTCGACCTGATGGCCAGCATCTCCCTGCCCATACCGATCGACGTCATCGCCCGCATCCTGGGCGTCGACCACACGCGCCTGGTCGAGTTCCGCGACTGGTCCGAGGGCATCATCCAGAGCCTCAATCCGATCAGAACGCCGGCCCAGACCGAGCATATGGTGCGCGCCTCCGAGGCCATCGGCCCGTTCATGACCAACATGCTCGAGCTGCGCCGCCATACGCCGGAGGATGACCTGGTCACCGACATGGTCCAGCTCCAGGCGGCGGGAGCCGATCTCACCGACGCCGATCTGGTGACCAACCTCATTTCCCTGCTGGTCGGCGGCAATCTCACCACCACCGATCTCATTGGCAACGGCGTGCGCCAGTTCCTGCTCAATCCCCGCGAACTGGCCAAGCTCAAGGCTGATCCCTCGCTGATCGGCGCGGCGGTGGAGGAGATCCTGCGCTTCGACCCGCCGGTGGACATCACCGGGCGCATCGCCTCGCGCGAGATGGAGGTGCATGGCTGCCCGGTGCACAAGACCCAATCGCTGCTGCTGTCGCTCCGCGGGGCGAACCGCGACCCGGAGGTGTTCGAGAACCCAGATCGCTTCGACATCACCCGCAAGAGGAGCCCGCACGTGTCGTTTGGCGGCGGCGCGCACATCTGCATCGGCGCGCCGTTGGCCAGGCTCGAGGCCCAGGTGACCCTCACGCGCCTGTTCGAGCGCTTCCCGAACCTTAGGCTGGCCGACCTCGAGGCCAAGCCCGAGTGGCGCACGCTGCCGTTCTTCCGCGGTTTGCAGCACCTGGAAGTGCTTACGTAACCCAAGGCAGAAGCCCTTGCCGGCGCGGGCGCGATACGCCACAGCCGCGCCATGCGCCTGGTCTTCACCCTCGTCGCCCGGACCTTCGACGGGCTTCAGGACGCCCTGCCGCCGGCACTGGAGGCCATGGCCCAGGCCGGTCGTCCGGCGGATGGCCTGGAGATGCTGGGCGAGACGGCGGCGGACCTCTTCGTAGAGGGCGCTGACCTTGCGATCCTGCGCACCCACGCCGCTCGCGCCTTCGAGCGCTCAACCGTCGATTTTTGCGTCCAGCCGGCGGCGGGACGCTTCAAGCGTCTGCTCGTGGCCGACATGGATTCGACCATCATCGGATGCGAGTGCCTGGACGAACTCGCCGACTTCGCGGGTCTGAGGGCGCGCATCGCCGAGGTCACCGCCCGCGCCATGGCCGGCGAGATCGCCTTCGAGACCGCGCTCGAGGAGCGCGTCGCCCTGCTCGCCGGGCTGGAGGTGACGGCGCTGCAGCGCGCCTATGACGAGCGCGTGCGGCTCAACCCGGGCGCGGCGACCCTCATCCGCACCATGACCGCGCTCGGGGCCCGGTGCGTGCTCGTCTCCGGCGGCTTCGATTTTTTCACCGGCCGCGTGGCCGAGGCGGCCGGCTTCGCGGCCCACCGGGCCAACCGGCTGATCGACGATGGCGCGCGGCTTACCGGCGCGGTGGCCCAGCCGATTCTCGGGAGGCAAGCCAAGCTCGCGGCGCTCACCGAGGAGGCGGCTGCGCTCGGCCTCGACTTGGGCGAGACCCTCGCCGTGGGCGATGGGGCCAACGATCTGGCCATGATCGAGGCCGCGGGCCTCGGCGTCGCCTACCGCGCCAAGCCAGTGCTTGCGGCCCGGGCCGACGCGCGCGTCGACCATGCCGATCTCACGGCGCTGCTCTACTTCCAGGGCGTCGGCCAGGATCTCTTCGTTTGACTCCGCCGCGCCCGATCAAGGCCGTGATTTTCGACATGGATGGCCTGATCCTCGATACGGAGGCCATCTTCCGCGACGTGATGATGGAAGCCTCGGAGGCGCGCGGCGTCACCCTGCCCGAGGAGGTATTCCTGCGCATGATCGGCCTGCCCGATCATGCCAGCCGGGCCGTGGCGATGGATCATTTCGGAGACGGGTTCGATGTGGATGGGTGGACTGCCCATGCCTGGAAGCTCGCCGACTTGCGCATCGATGCCGGCGTGCCGGTGAAGGCCGGGGTGCCGGAATTGCTCGGTTTCCTCGATCAGGCCGGTTTGCGGCGGGCGATTTGCACTTCGACGAGGCACGAGACGGTGGAACGCTATCTGGACCCGATCGGGCTGCTGGCGCGGTTCGACGCCGTGATCGCGGCCGGCGACTATGCGCGTGGCAAGCCCTATCCGGATCCCTTTCTCACCGCCGCCACGCGGCTCGGCGTCGACCCCGCCGACTGCCTGGCGCTGGAGGATTCGCACAACGGCGTGAGGGCCGCCTCCGCCGCCGGCATGATGACGGTGATGGTGCCGGACCTTCTGCCGGCGACCGATGAAATGCGCGGCCTGTGCCTGGCGGTGCACGTCGATCTGCATGAGGTTGCCGAACTCATCTCACGGTCCGATCACTTTTTCCGGAACGGCTCCGCCGCTCGACCGTTTCGACGCGGGGCGACCCACGGGAGACGAAAGAAATGACCAAACCCGCGAACCGCTGGCTGGCGATCTGCGCCGCCGGGGCAATGGCCATCGGCCTCAGCGCTTGCCACAAGTCGCAGACGGCCACCGACCTCAGCAATTCGGCCGAAGCGACCGCGCCCGCGGCGGCGGAAAATACCGGCGCCATGAACGCCGAAAACTCGGCGGCGACCAACGACATGTCCTCCAACACGGCCACTCCGCCCGGGCAATAAAGCGGCGCCAAGCCACACGCATTTAACCTCCGGCGGCTCGCGTCGCCGGGGGTTCGCGCTTGCCTGGACCCCTGGTTCAATCGGCCGGGCGTTCCGCGCGGGGTAGGCGGCGCCGATGCGGTGAGAGTAGAAGCGAGGCTTGGCCCTCGTCATCGAACGTCTGTGCAAGCGCTTCGGCCGGGTTGCCGTTCTCATGGACGTCGGCCTGCGGGTCGCAGAGGGCGAATTCCTCGCCGTGCTGGGTCCATCGGGCGCGGGCAAGACCACGCTGCTGCGCATACTCGCGGGGCTGGACACACCGGACGCCGGCCGCGTGACGCTCGACGGCGAGGATTTCCTGGCTCTGAGCGCGCGCGAGCGGCGTGTCGGCATGGTCTTCCAGCATTATGCGTTGTTCCGTCACCTGAGCGCGGCCCGCAACATCGCCTTCGGCCTGGCGGTGCGGCCTCGCGGCCGCAGGCCGAGCCGCGGCGAGATCGACTCGCGGGTCGGGGCGCTGCTCAGCCTGACACGCATCGAAGCTCTGGGCGGGCGCTATCCGTCCCAGCTCTCCGGCGGCGAGCGCCAACTGGTGGCGCTGGCCCGCGCGCTCGCGGTCGAGCCAAGGTTGCTACTGCTGGACGAGCCATTCGGCGCGCTGGACGCCAAGGTGCGCGCGAGCCTGCGTGACGAGGTGCGCCGCGTTCACGATGCGACCGGCGTCACGACGCTTCTGGTCACCCACGACCGGGACGAGGCCATGGGCCTGGCCGACAGGGTCGCGGTGATGGACCGTGGGCGGATCGTCCAGGTCGGAACCGCCGAGGCGCTGGAAGCCGCGCCGGCCTCGCCGTTCGTGTTCGAATTCCTGGGCGAGACCAACCGCGCGCCATGCGAGGCGAGGGACGGCAGGTTGTGTTTCGACGGCTTCGAGACGCCGGCAATCGGGACCGCGACGAGTTCCGGGCGCGGCGTCGGTCTGTTCCGGCCATCCGATACGAACCTCGCCGCCGGCGACACCGGCCCGGGAATGGCCGTGCGGGTCACGGGTGTCTTTCGCCGGGGCGCGATCCTGCGGGTGGAGTGCGAAGGTCCGGGCGCGTTGCGTCTGGCGGCAGAAATGAGTGACGGGCCAGCCGCGAGATTCATACCCGGCGAGGCCGCCCGCCTTACCGCCCGCCGCGCGATGGTCGATTTCGACGCGCTGGACGCGCCGACGCATGACGAGGAGTTAATCCGCGCGCGACGCGCCTGAGGTTGTCTCGCGCGGCGCCAGCCCTTACACGAAGGCACGGCGGCCGAGGGGCGCACGCCCCCCAAATTGGGATGCCTATGAGCCGCTTCCTCGCTTCCGCTCTCGCCGCCGTCCTCCTGGCCGCGACCGTCCCGGCTCCCGCCCGATCGGCGCCCGCCGATCCGCCCTGGCCGCAGGCGGGCAGCGACATTGCCCCTGATCCGGCCGTGCGCTTCGGCGTACTGCCTAACGGCATGCGCTATGCGGTGATGCGCAACGATACGCCCGCCGGCGAGACATCGATCCGCCTGCGCATCGGCTCCGGCTCGCTGGAGGAGAACGACAACCAGCAGGGCTTGGCCCATGTGAACGAGCACATGGCCTTCGAGGGATCGGTGCATGTGCCGCGCGGCCAGATGGTCAAGATCCTCGAGCGCGACGGCCTCGCCTTCGGTCCCGACACCAACGCCCAGACCGGGTGGACGCAGACGGTCTACGAGCTCGATCTGCCGAACAGCGGGGCGAGTCTCGTCGACACCGGCCTGATGCTTATGCGCGAGACCTGCAGCGAGTTGCTCATCTCCGCGCAAGGTTTGGCAACCGAGCGGGGCGTCGTGCTCTCGGAGGAGCGGCTGCGCGACACGCCGGCCTATCGCGCCGAGGTGGCGCAGATCGACCTCCTGGCCCATGGCCAGCGGATCACCAAGCGCTTCCCGATCGGCAAGGTGGATGTGATCAAGACCGCGACGCCAAGCCTCATCCGCCAGTTCTATCAGGCCAATTACCGGCCCGACCGGGCGACGCTGATCGTGGTCGGCGACTTCGATCCGGCGGTGGTCGAGGCCAGGATCAAGGCCCTGTTCGCCAATTGGAAGCCGACAGGTCCCGAAACGGCCGAACCGGATCTGGGGCAGGTGGAGAAGCGCGGCCTGACGGTCAGCGTCGTCAATCTCCCCGGCGCCGAAACCCTGACCTATATCGCCTGGGTCAGGCCCTACGACAGCTCGCCGGACACGGTGGCCAAGCGGCGGCGGGAAACGATGGAAAACCTGGCCCTGGCGGTGCTCAATCGGCGCCTTGCACGCCTGGCGCTCGGCGTCCATCCGCCGTTCATCTCGGCCGACAGCTCGTTCGAGAACCTGTTGCATTCGGACAAGATCGCCGTGATCGAGGCCTCGACCTCGCCCGACGGCTGGCCCGCCGCGCTGGCCTCGATCGATCAGGAGGTGCGGCGCCTGACGAAATTTGGCGTCTCAAAGGCCGAGATCGACCAGGAAATCGCCCAGTCGCGCGCCAGCCTGGTCAACGCCGACACCGGCGCGGCCACGCGGCCGACGCCCGAACTGGCCAATGGCCTCGTCGAGTCGGCCGATGCGAATGAGGTGTTCACCAGCCCGGCCGAGGACCTGGCCATCTTCGATGCGGCGATGAAGGACATCACGCCCCAGGAGGTGGACGACGCGGCGCGCAAGATATTCGCCGGCGCCGGCCCGCTCGTGGAAGTCGAAAGTCCTACGCCGGTCGCCGGCGGCGAAGCGGCGGTGGCCAAGGTCTACGCCGCCTCGGCCGCCATGCCGGTGACCGCGCTGACGGCCGAAAAAGCAATCGCTTGGCCCTATACCCATTTCGGAACGCCGGGGACCGTCGTCTCCCATCACGAGATCGCCGACCTTGGGTCCACGGTCGTGCGCTTCGCCAACGGCGTGGCCCTCACCGTCAAACCGACCCAGTTCCGCAAGGACCAGGTGTTGGTCTCGGTCGACATCGGTCACGGGCGCGAGGATCTCCCGAGGTCCCATCCTGTCGACGCTTGGGCGGCGCCGGCGCTCGTCAGCGGCGGCTTTGGCGCGCTCAGCCTGGAGGACAGCCAGCGGGCCCTGGCCGGCCATCTCTACAACGCGCAGTTCTCGGTCACCGACGACGCCTTCCAGCTTCGTGGCACGACGAGGCCACTGGATCTGGCCACGCAGATGCAGGTGCTGGCCGCCTATGTGACCGATCCGGGCTACCGCCCCGAGGCGTTCGAGCGCCTGCGGCAGGGCTATCTGCAGGCCTTGCCGCAACTGGCCGCGACGCCCGAAGGGGTGGTGCGCCGCGATTTCGAGAAGCTCCTGCATGATGGCGATCCACGATGGGAGGTCCCGACCAAGCGCGAACTCGAGGCGGCCCGGCCGGGGGATCTGAAGGCGCTGCTCGAAGGTCCGCTGACCAAGGCGCCGATCGAGATCACCATCGTTGGCGACGTGAGCCTCGACGACGCGATCAAACAGGTTGCCGAGACATTCGGCGCCCTGCCGCCGCGCCCGGCCAGGGAGGCGGCGGCGGACGATGTCGCCTCGTTCCCGCCGCCGACGGCGAGGCCGGTGATGCTCACGGACGGCGGCCGGCCCGATCAGGCCATGGCCATCATCGCCTGGCCGGTGACCGACTTCTATCAGAACATGGCCGCCTCGCGCGCCGACATGCTGGCCGGGGAGGTGCTCGAGGGCCTAGTGATCGACCGCGTGCGCATCGCCGAGGGCGCCACCTATAGCCCCGAGGTGCAGGTAGCCCTGTCAGAGAATTATCCGGGCTACGGGGTCGCCTTCGCGGCCGTCGAGATGCCGCCCCAAAAGCTCTCCGGCTTCTACGCCGACGTGGCCTCGATCACCGCCGCCATGAGCAATAAGGGCGTCACCCCCGACGAACTGGAGCGGGCGCGCAACCCGCGCGTGGCCACCATCAGGAAATCGATGGCCACCAACGAATACTGGCTGGGGCGCCTGGGAGGTTCGATCGCCGATCCGAGGCGGCTGGAGATCATCCGTTCGACCTTCCCCGACTACGCCAAGGTGACGGCGGCCGAGGTTCAGGCGGCGGCCAGGCGTGACTTCGTCCCAGACCGGGCCTGGAAGCTGGAGGTCAAGGCCCCCGACACGCCATGAGCGAGACTATTTCGCGTTCGGTCCGTACTTGAAATATTTGAAGAAATCGCTGTCGGGCGAGAGCACGAGCGTCGTGTCGCCCCTTGCCAGCGCCTTCTCATAGGCCTGCATGGAAAGATAGAAGGCGGCGAACCTGGGATCCTTGCCGTAGCTGGCGGCGTAGAGCGACGCCGCCCGCGCCTCGCCGTCGCCGCGCAGACCCGCCGCCTGCTGGTTGGCCTTGGCGAGGGTGACTGTCGCCTCGCGATCCGCCTTGGCCATCATGGTCCGTGCGCTGGCTTCGCCCTGGGCGCGGATCTGGGCGGCCTGCCGCTGCAGATTGGAGCGCATGCGCCGATAGACCACCTCTGCGCTTGCCGCCGGCAGCTCGACGTGCTCGATGCGAAGGTCGATGACCTCGATGCCGAGATCGGCGGCGGCGGCGCGGGCGCGGACGTCGTCCAGAGCCTTGGCCATCAAGTCGGGACGCCGACCGGAAATGATGTCGCCGGCGCTGGCCGAGCCGAGGACCTGACGCAGAGACGAATTGATCAACGGTCCGAGCCCGTTCTTGGCCATGCTCTGATTGCGCAGGGTGCGGTAGAATGCGAGCGGATCGGTGATCCGATAGCGGATGAAGGCGTCGAGCACGAGCGGCTGCCGGTCGGCCGACAGCACCTCTACCTTGCTCGCCTCGACCGCCTGGTTGCGCTTGTCGAGACTGACGAGCGACTCGACGAACGGGATCTTGGTCTTCAGCCCGGGATCGTGGGCCCCGGACGGATTTATCACCCGCACCGGCTCGCCGAGCTTCACCACCACCACCTGCTGACGCTGGTCGACCACGAAAAATGTATTGGCCGCGACGGCGCCGAGCGCCACGACCGCGATCAGGGCGATGAGCAGCCGGTTCACAGGCTGGGCCCCTGGGATTGGTCCTGGGGTGTCTGAGGCGCCTGGACCTGAGGCGGCTGTTGTGTCGGTTGAGACCCGGGCGCCGCCGCCGGCGGCGGCAGGACGATCGGCGCCGTAGAGCGCTTGGCTCCGATGACCACGACATGGGCCTTGGCGAGCACGTCCTGCATGGTCTGCAGATACATGCGCTGGCGCATGATCTCCGGCGCGCGGCGGTATTGGGCGTCGACCTGGCTGAAGCGCGAGGCCTCGCCCTTGGCCTCGCCCACCACCTGCTCGCGATGGGCCTCCGCCGCCTGGGTGATCTTGGCGGCCGCTCCGTCCGCGTCGCTGACGGTCTTGTCGGAATAGGTCTTGGCGCCGCTGATCGCCAACTGGGCGTCCTGGCCGGCGCGGGCGACGTCCTGGTAGGCCTGGAGCACGTCGGGCGGCGGATTGACGTTTTGGATCCGCACCGCGTCGACGGTTACGCCCGCGTGGTAGCGATCGAGGACGCGCTGTGTCAGGGCTAGCGTCGCGGACTGCGCCGCTGCCCGTCCGTTGGTCTGGATCGAGGTCAGGTCGTCGCGGCCCACCGCCTCGCGCATGGCGCTTTCGGCCACCGCTTTCACCGCCTCCGCCGGATCGCGCGCCTGGAAGAGGTAGGCCGCCGGATCGGAGACATGCCATTCCACGGCGAAGGAGACGTCGACGATGTTCCCATCGCCAGTCGGCATCAGGCTCTCGCCGGTTGCTTCCGCGCCCGGCGAACCGCCGATTACCGTGTTCTGCTCATTGGTCACGCCCAACACCTGGACCCGCTCGATCGGGACCGGCAGGTGGTAGCGCAGGCCGGGGGACTCGGTCCGCTCATAGGCGCCGAAACGGGTGACGATGGCTTGCTGATAAGGCTGGACGAAGTAGACGCCGCTGACCGCCCAGGCGGCCAGGACCACGCCCACGCCGCCGGCCATCGCGGAGCGTTTGATCCGATCGCCACGCCGGCCGCGCATGAGCCGGTTCCATTCGACGCGTAGCCGGCGGACATACTTGCGGAGATCGGGACCGGAAGGCGGCGGCGGCAGGCGCCGTCTTGGTTCCTGGCGCGGCGCGGCTTCGGGCCGGTCATCGTTGCCGCCCGGAGGAGAGCCCCAGGGGCCCGGATTGGCATTGTCGTTCCAGGGCATGACTGGGGGAGCGTATCCTCCTTTGTGAACTCCGTCGCCCGGAGCGGAGCTTGTAATGGAACGCCTGGGCTCGGATATGAGGGCCCGGTAATGGCAACGCAACGCGGAGCGTCAGTGAGCAAGCCCGACGAGGCCGAGGTCCGCGCCGCGCTCGATGGCGTCATCGATCCCAAGAGCGGACGGGGCCTCAACGCCGCGGGACTGGTCCAGGGCCTGGCGGTGAGCGAGGGCCGGGCGGGATTCATGCTGGAAGTCGCGCGCGAGGACGCCGCTCTCTACGCCCCCGTGCGCGATGCGGCCGAGGCGGCGCTGTGTCAGGTTCGCGGGGTCGTCCGGGCGCAGGTGGTGCTGACCGCCGCGTCGAGGGCGGCTTCGGCGCCGGGAACGGTCCGCGTGAGCAAGGGCGCGCGCGTCGCCGCCGACCCGCGCGCCCGTCCTGAGGCCATGCCGCCGCCAGAGCGGCTTGCGCACGTCCGGCGGGTGATCGCCGTGGCCAGCGGCAATGGCGGGGTGGGCAAGTCGACCATCGCCGTCAACCTGGCCTGCGCCCTGGCCGCGCGCGGCCTTTCCGTCGGCCTGCTGGACGCCGACATCTACGGCCCGTCGGCGCCGCGGATGATGGGCGTGGACGAGCAACCGAGGTTCGAGGACGGCAAGCTCGAGCCGCTGCGCGCCTGGGGCCTGAAGGTGATGTCCATCGGCTTCATCGTCGATGAGGGGGCGGCCATGATCTGGCGCGGCCCTATGGCGTCGTCGGCCGTGCGCCAGATGATCGGTGACGTGCGCTGGGGCGTCGAGGGCGCGCCGCTTGATGTGCTGGTCGTCGACCTACCCCCCGGCACCGGCGATGTTCATCTGACCCTGGTGCAGAAACTGGCGGTGAACGGGGTGGTGATTGTCTCCACGCCTCAGGAG
>JBOHLC010000169.1:0-13248 GCA_050729395.1 Caulobacteraceae bacterium | reverse complement strand
AGCGCAGCCCCCAAAAACCGCGTCATCCCGGACGGAGCGCCAAAGGCGCGGAGATCCGGGACCTAGGGTTGCCGCTCAACCATCGCGAAGCTGCGAAGCCACTGCTTTGAGGCTCTGGGTCCCGCATCTCCGCTCCACTTCGTTGCGCTGCGTGCGGGATGACGGAATTGGGGAGGGGGCTCGGGCGCGGGGTGACGCAATTTATGTGATTATGGGCTAGCAGGCCCTCACCCGGACGCGCCTTTGGCGCGTCTCGACCTCTCCCTGGGGGAGAGGCGAATTTTCTGGCTTGACTCCTCTACACGCAGACTGCAATATACGCAGATTGCAAGTCAGGGGACCGAGATGGGACATCCGAGCGAAGAACAGCTGGACGCTTTCGCCAAGGGCGTGGCCGAGGGGCGGATCGTCCGGCAGGCGGCGATCAGCGCGGGCTATTCCGGCAAGGCCACCTCGTACTATCGCCGGTGCAAGACCCCCGATTTCCTCGCCAGGGTCGAGAGATTCCGGCGTGAACGCGACTTGGCCTCCAACCCCAATCTGGTGTCGATCATCGAGCGCCTGATCGCGGCGGCCGACGGCGCCAATGAGGCCGCCAACGGCGCCTTACTGCGGGCGCAGTGCGCGCTGTTGGCCGAGGCCGCGCGGCTCAAGCAGCTTCTCGCGGCGCGGGCGTCGGAGGCCGACGATCCGGGCGACTACGATCTTCCCAATGAGGAATGGGAGAAGATCTGCGGCCGCGGGAGGCCCGCGTGAGCTGGACGCCGCAGCCCGGACCGCAGACCGACTTCGTCCGGGCCCGGGTCTTCGAGGTGGTCTATGGCGGCGCGCGGGGCGGGGGCAAGACCGACGCCTCCCTGGGCGATTTCTCCCTGCACGCGCGCAAGTGGAAGGCCGCCGCCAAGGGCCTGATGGTGCGGCGCACGCGCACCGCCCTGGAGCCGACCATCGCCCGCGCCCGGCGCGTCTATCGCGCCGACGGCGCCAGATGGAACGCGGACAGGTCCTGCTTCGAGTGGCCGAACGGGGCGGTGCTCTATTTCCGCTATCTGGCCAACGACGCCGACGCCGACAACTATCAGGGCCACGACTATTCCCGCGTCTACGTCGAGGAGCTGACGCAGTTCCCCTTCCCGGGTCCGGTGGACAAGCTGAAGGCCACGCTGCGCAGCGCCGCCGGCGCGCCGTGCGGCTTTCGCGCGACCTGCAACCCCGGCGGTCCGGGGCACAACTGGGTGAAGGCGCGCTACATCGATCCGGGCCCCTACCGGCTCGTGCGCGAGACCTTCGCCAATCCTTTCGGCGGGCCCGATGTGGCGAGCGAGCGGACCTTCATCCCCGCGCGCCTTGGCGACAACCCGCTGCTGCTGCGCCGCGACCCCAACTATATCGCCCGGCTCCATCTGTCGGGCTCGAAGGAGCTCGTCCGCGCCTGGCTGGATGGCGATTGGAACGTGGTGCTGGGCGCGTTCTTCGATCGCTGGTCGCCGGCCAATATCGTGGCGCCGTTCGCCATTCCGGAGTTCTGGACCCGCATCCGCGGCCTCGACTGGGGCTTTGCCACGCCCTTCTCCGTCGGCTGGTGGGCCGTGGTGCAGGATGATTTCACCGTGAGCGGACGGGTCCTGCCGCGCGGGGCGCTGGTCCGCTACCGCGAATGGTATGGACGTGGACGGCACGCCGGCGAGGGCCGTCGCCTGACGGCCGAGGAGGTGGCCGCCGGCATTCGCGAGCGCGAGGCGGGCGAGGAAATAACGATCGCGGTCGCCGACCCGTCGATATTCAATGAGGAGGGCGGCCCGTCCATCGGCGAGCGCATGCGGAAGTGCGGCGTGGTCCTCTGGGGGGCGGACAACACCCGGACCCCGCGCGCCGGGGCGATGTCCGGCTGGGACCAGATGCGCGCCCGCATCGCGCCCACCGAGGGCGGCGTGCCGATGCTCTATGTGTTCGACACCTGCCGCGATTTCATCCGCACCGTGCCGGCGCAGCAGCACGACCCGATGAACCTGGAGGATCTGGACACCCGCGGCGAGGACCACATCGCCGACGAGACCCGCTATGTGTGCATGAGCCGGCCTTTGCCGGCGCCCGAGCCGGTCAGGCAGCCCCGGGGGACGTTCGACTACGAAGCGCTGCGCCGCCGCGACGCCGACGCGGTGGGCTGGATGGGGCAGTGAGGGAAGCGCACTTCATCCCCACTTCGTCATCCCGCGCGCGGCGCCTTCCCCAAATTCCGTCATCCCGCACGCAGCGCGCCTACCCCAAATTCCGTCATCCCGGGCGACACGGAGCGAAGCCCCCAAAAATGCGTCATCCCGCACGTAGCGGAACGAAGTAGAGCGGAGATGCGGGACCTAGGGTTGCCGTCCTCCCGTCGCGAAACCGCGAAGCCACCACCTGAGGCTCTGGGTCCCGGGTCTGCACTCCGCTACGCTCCGTTTCGCCCGGGATGACGGAATTGTATGCATGAGCGCCTTGCATGTCAGTTGCGACGCGGCCCAGGTCGCGGCGCGCCCGCTGGGCGCCTCGGCCCACCCGCGCGCGGTGCTGGCCGCGACGATCCTGGCCTCGAGCCTGGCGTTCATCGACGGCTCGGTGGTCAATGTCGGGCTGCCGGCGATCGCGCGCGGCTTCCACTCCGGCGCGGGCGAGCTGCCGTGGGTGATCAATGCCTATCTTCTGCCGCTGAGCGCGCTGCTGCTCTTCGGCGGGGCGGCCGGGGACCGCTTCGGCCGCCGCCGCGTGCTGATCGGCGGGACCGGCCTCTTCGCCCTGGCCTCGGCCGCGTGCGCGCTCGCCCCCAGCCTGCCGATGCTGCTGATCGCCCGGGTGGCGCAGGGGACGGGCGGGGCGATGCTGCTGCCGAGCAGCCTGGCCATTCTGGGCGACGCGTTCGCCGGCAAGGCGCGCGGGCGGGCGATCGGCATCTGGGCGGCGGCCGGGGCGATGGCCGGCGCGATCGGCCCGGTGCTCGGCGGCTGGCTGATCGATACCGTCGGCTGGCGGGCGATCTTCCTCGTCAACCTGCCCGTGGCCGCGGCGGCGATCCTCCTGGCCTGGCGCTTCGTCTCGCCGCGGCGCGACGCGCGGCCGCCGCCGCTGGACGCCGCCGGCGCGGCGCTCGCCACCCTTGGCCTCGGCGCCCTGACCTGGGGCCTGACCATCGGCGCCGGCCCCAGCGGATGGACCGGCGTGGCGCTGGCGCTCACCACCGGCGGCCTTGGCCTCTGCGGCGCCTTCCTCCTCGTCGAGCGCCGGCGGGGCGATCGGGCCATGATGCCCCTGACCCTCTTCGCCTCCCGCGATTTCGTCGGCCTCACGCTGCTGACCTTGCTCGACTATGGCGCGCTCGGCGGCCTGCTGGTGGCCTTGCCGTACGAGCTGATCGAGGCCGGCCACTATGCGGCGACAGCGGCCGGCGCCGCGCTGGCGCCCTTTCCCCTGGTCATGACGGTGGCCTCGCCGATCTTCGGCTCGCTGGCCGGCAAGATCGGCCCACGCGTTCCGCTGGTGGCCGGATCGCTGATCATCGGCGCGGGCTTCCTTCTCGCCACGCGCATCGGGCCGGGCGGCGACTATTGGACGAGCGTGCTTCCGGCGCTCCTGACCATCTCGGTCGGCATGGCCGGGGTCGCCGCGCCGCTGACCACCGCGGTGCTCAATTCGGTGGACGCGCGGCACACCGGGTCGGCCTCCGGCCTCAACAGCGCGGTGGCGCGGACCGGCGGCCTGATCGCCACGGCCCTGCTGGGCTCGGTGCTCGCCGCCTCGGGCGCGGCGCTGACCGCGGACTTCCACGACGCCGCGATTGTCGGCGCTGTCGCGGCTCTGGCGGCCGGTGGGTGCGGGTTGGTGCTGCTAAGGGGTTAGGGGCAGGGGGCGAGCGTGATTGGCGGCGGCCCGTCTAGAATTGCAGCGAGAGCGCCTAAGGCCCATGATTAGCTGTCACAGCGATCGGGGGCTCCAATGCAGTGGCTGAAATCCGCGGGCTTGGTGCTGCTCTGGCTCGCTATGATTGCCTTGCTCGTCTTTATAGGGGTGGCCATCTTCAGCGGTCTTGGATGGCTCTTCGACCACGTATATCCGTGGGTCGTGCGGGCCCAAGTGCTGCTCTTCGCGGTTTGCATCGCGTCGCTGCCGCTCGCCTTCTTTGCCCGGACCCGTGCCCTCCCAGCGTTGGTGCTAATCATCTCGGCCCAAGTATTTTGGCTTGGGCTGTGGATGCTAGGCTTCCTGATTG
The DNA here is from genome assembly GCA_050729395.1 of Caulobacteraceae bacterium. Taxonomy (GTDB): domain Bacteria; phylum Pseudomonadota; class Alphaproteobacteria; order Caulobacterales; family Caulobacteraceae; genus Acaudatibacter. The sequence goes on along the minus strand of JBOHLC010000169.1, from coordinate 9,005 downwards.
TCTATCACCTTTGGGGCGTCGGTTGGTTGATCGGGGGCTTGTTTCTCGGGTTTGTCGGCGTAATCCCCCTCGCGGCCATAGCCGCGTTGCTCAGCGGCGCGTGGCCGCTGCTGGGCGCTTTGGTAGGCAGCTTCGTCGTGGCGCTCGGCGCGACCTTCGCGGGAGCTTGGATCAGCTCCGTCCATGAGCGGCAGGCATATGCGACATAGCTCATGTCCCAACGTCCATCCCGTTCGGTGGCATTGAAGACCCTCCCTCAGCCAGCGCGCTATGTGATGGCGCTCATTCTCGCTCCCGTCCTGGGGACCATCTTCTCGATCCTTTGCTCGGTGGGCGTCAACGCGGCGGTCGGAAGGGCGGTCACCGGTGGCGTGAACCTCTCCGCTGCCAACGTGATCGTCATGCTTTTGACGGGGTTCTACACCGGTTTCATGGCTGCGCTCTTTGCGGGGAGACGCGGCTTGCTCGTGGCCGCTGCTGCAAATTGGCTGCCCCTCACTGTCCTGCTGACGATATCGATGATCCTCAACCGGGACTTAGTGACCGCGCCGTCGGGTGCCTCGCTCGGCATTTGGCCGTGGATTAGCTTCCTGCCTTCCCTGCTCGGTGGCTACTTCGGCGCTTCGAGGACACCACGCGAGAGCCCACCAAGAATGAAGCGCAAGCGTTCAGCTGAAAAGATTGCCGACGTGTTTGATTGAGCCGAAGTCTAGCCCAGCTAGGCCCTTTCGGGTCTTCGTTCGTCGTGAGGTTTGGCCGTTCGGCAGCCGAGCTGGAGTCAACGCACTATCAACCTAATCGCCCCCTCACACCCTTCCGAGCGCCCTCCGTACCCAATGCTGAACCTGCCGAGTGCGGCCCCGCTCCCGTGTGAGCGTGGGGCGATCACTCGCAGGTTGGCGACATGGCCGCAATAACCTAGACACCTGATTAGGTTTCTGCGATCCTGGGTGATGGCGACCGTTTTTCGCAGCCGTCGGCGTGTCCGGATCGCGGTGAATTCCAATGATCATCCGCCGCCGCACGTCCACGCCTTCGGGGCCGGTCGCGAAGCGCGGTTCAAGCTGAACTGCCCTGATGGGCCGGTCGAGCTTTGGGACCATGACGGCGGTTGGACGATGGCGGAGCTGAACGCGCTGGGCCGCGAGGTCGCCGACTGGCTCGACGCGTGCTGCAAGATGTGGAGTGAGGTTTATGGCTGAGTTCAAGACAATCGACGCAGCGGCCTTCAGGAAGGCCGGCGAGCGAGGCCGGATTGCCTATTCCACGCCCAGGGCGACCGCCGCGTGGTTCGACAGGCGCACGGGACGGATTGTGATAACGCTCGATACCGGGATCGACTTCGCCTTCGACCCGAGGCGCGCGCCGGGCCTCGCCGAGGCCTCACCGGAGGATCTCGCCGGGGTGTCGGTCGAGGGCGTGGGCAGCACCGTCCATTTCCCGCGCCTGGACGCCGACTTCACCGTGTCGCGTCTGCTCGAGGGGTTTCTCGGGCCCCTGGACTGGACCCGACGCGAGGCGAGGGCCATGGCCTCGCGCCAGAACGGCCGCCTGGGCGGACGGCCGCGAAAGGCGGCGATCCGGTCGGACGCGAAGACGGTCAAGCACGGCTGAAGCTCGAGCCAGGGTTGAGACGCGACCTTTCGCCCAACAGGCCGCTATTTCGCTGAGCTGGCTGCGGTCGCAGGCGCCGGGTTCGCGCTCTGAGCTCCGCCATGGAGTGCGCCGCTGCTGAGCGCGGCGATGGCGAAGAACAGGATGGCGCCGACGAGCGATGTCAGGGCCGGCCCGGCCTTGGCCAGGCTGTCGGTGAGCTTGCTCGTCGAGTCGAGCACCTTCGTCAGGTCGTCGACGCTGAAGTCCGCCTTGGCCATGACCGCGGCGGCGTGGGCCTTGAGGTGCGGCGTCGCGGTGTCGGCGGCGGCGGCCGCGGCGGGCTTCGTCGCGATGGTGACGATCGCCTCGGCGACATAGAGCACGAAGCAGATGGCCCCCGCGATCAGGCAGGCCCAGGTCACCAAGGTCGCGTCGGTCATGGTTCACCTCTTCGTTACGACGGCGCGTCGCGGTGACAAATGCTCCTGTCCTCATGATCTCTTGACGGTCGCCACTCAAGCCAATCGTTCTGGCATCCGGTCGAAGTACCGGGGCCAGCCGATCCACAGGCGAGCCGAAAATGATCGGCAATTCATCGGCTCGCGCGGCTAGCGCGCGCCGGCAGCAGGGTATTCACTCGATCGCGTCAGGCCAGCGCGGCAGGTCTGAAGCCGAGGGCGCTCGGAGGGGGTGCGATGCGTATTTCAACGGCTTTTGCCCTGAGCTTGCTTTTGGGGGGATGCGCCTCCACGGCCTACAAGGACGAGGCGACTCAACTCGGGGCGTCGGCCACCGCGCTCGCCGCCGCCTTTCCGTCCCAACCATCCGTCGACGCCGAGGGCGGCGCTGTAATCGACTTCAATATGGACATGCTGATGCAGGGCGGTCCGCTCCGCTACACCTCCGACTGCGGCGACAAGGCGTTTGCCGCCTATGAGGCCTTTGTCGGCTCGTTGCCTCGAGGTCAGGCGGACCAGGACGCGGCCTATGCCGTGCTCGTCAAGTCTCCGGCTTGCGAAATCACCGAGCCGCGCGCGATCCTCGCGCCTGCCTCGGCGCCGGCGACGTCGACCGCGGCCGATGGTGGGCAGGCCAGCCCCGCGACGAAGCCAAGCGCGGCCCAAGCAGCGCATCTGAAGCGTGACGAGGCGCGCCAGGAAGCTAAGAGCACGATGGCCCACCCGAGCAGCCGGGCCCAGGCGAAGCCGGTATGCAAGGGCGCTTGCAGCCTGGAAGACTACACAAGTCAGATCAAGGCTTACGGCGTCGCGATCCAGGCGGCCGCTTCGGCGCAGAGCGTCACCGACGCGCAGACGGCGCTCGGCAAGGCCGACACCGCCCTCGACAGCCTGCTCAAGGCCGCGAAGGCCCCGCCGCTCGCCGCTCCCGTCGTTGACGCGATCGAGGCCATCGGGAAGCTAGCCCTGCAACAGGCGCAATACGCCGCCATGAAGCGCGCCGTGCTGACCTTCGACAGTTACTGGCCGCTGGTCGCTCCGGCAGTGGAGAGCGCCGCGCGCTTCCGACAGGCTCAGCTCATTCAATACCGCGCGGACGCCTCCGCGAGCGCCTGCATGGCCGCTCAACTTTACCTCAACGACGACCACTACTTCGCGAATCCCGGCGAACGTCTTCAGCTGTTCGGGACACTGGAGAGCAAAGTGGACGCGGCGTCCGCGTCGCTGAAGGCCGCGGAAATCGATCCGGGCGCCGCGATAGCCGCCTTCACAAAGGCAAATCACACGCTGGCCCTCGCCATGGAGGACCCCCGCCGCCACAGCACGACGCTGACCGCCGACATCAATGCGGTCAACGCTCAGATCACCACCATTCAGAAGGCGGCGACGCCCGCCACGTCCACATAGGGAGAAACCCATGGCCGATGACGCAGGCGCGCCAAACCTTCAGGCGCTAACCGATACCGTGACGATCGCCGGTACGACCCGCCAGGACGAGTTCAACCTCTACAACGCCGCCCGAGCCGCCGGGAACCTCGACGGGCTGACCGCGCACTTCCAGGGTTATCAGACCGCGCTGCAGGTCGAGCAAAAGGCGAACGCCGTTCTGGCTCAGGACATCCTGAATTCGCCGAACCTGGTCACGGATCTGGCCATGCTCGCTCGGGCGAACGCGCGGCTGGCCGCGACCGCGGCGGCGCTCAAGGCGGACTGCGCCGCGCTGAACGACTTCACGCAGGCCGCCTGCGCCGCCCTGACGGTTCTTGGAGCCATCGCATTGCTATAAACGCGGCTGGTTGATCGATGGGGAATTGGTGAGGATTGCGACACTCGTGAGCTTGGAGGGGGTGCGATGAATCGAGAGGTCTGGGAAGCCCGCCGTTTGTCACGGCAAGCCTGTCGTCGGTGGACGGGGCGTGCGCTCGTCGGCATGGCCGCCGCCTTGAGTCTGGGGATCGCGAGCCTTGCGGTCGCGCGGACCGCCAATGCGGCCGGAGCGGTCAACTCGAGCGCGATGGCGAGTCACCCCTCCAGCGGGGCGCTTCCTTCCGGGGTTCAGCCCCAAAAGCCCGCCACCAGCTGCGCCAACCTTCCCTATTCGGGGCTGACAACGTCTCAGGTCGGCCAGGCAAACGCGTCCATCTTTCCCTCCGCCGGTCTTCTGCCGTCCGGGGCGCCCGCCGAGTTCACCTTTGTGCCGCCCAGCGGCGTGGCGGCGGGCCAACTCAGGTTCCGGACGTTTCTGGGCTATGTGCCGAACAACGCCGGCGCCCTGCCGGTCGCGGCCGAGGAAGTGCAAACCCTCAGCGTGATTCATCCGGCGCAGCTGACCGAGCCGGCCAAGGCCGTCGGCGCCGACCCGCAGGCGGCGTTCGACATGCAGGCGATGATATCCAGCGCCGCGTCAGGGTACTGGGCCGATGAAAAGGAGCTGGTTGTCTTCGCGTGCGAAGTCGGGCCGACCGCGGCGGACCAGCCGGTGGCGGTCGGCGAAATTCCGATCTGGATCAGCAACAAATACTGGGCCATAGCGATCGGCCTCCTTACGATGGCGATACTCTACATCGCCGCCGTGGCCATCCGGGCCTCCGCGGCCCGGACGTCGAGAACGCGAGCGAGCGAGCTAAGGCAGAAGCTCGCCCTGCTCGAAAGGCGCCCGGCCGTGAGAGTGAGTTCCGAGGCGCCGGAGCTCGGCTTTTGGCGATCGTTCGATCCGGTCGTGCTGAGCGCCGATATCTTCAACCGCGCCAGCCTGTCCCAGCTGCAGATCCTGTTCTTCTTCCTGCTTGCCGGATACGGCGTCGCCTTCTCCCTGTTCAGGACCGGGACGCTCAGCGAGCTTTCTCCTTCCATCGTGGTCCTTCTGGGCATTCCGGCCGCCGGCGCGGTCGCCAACCAGGCCATGAACTCCAATCGCGACCGGTTCAGCGTGGACAACTGGGCCTGGCTCGTCAGCCATCATGTGCTCGCCGTCGACGATCCAGGCACCAACCCGCCGGAATGGCGAGACGTGCTCATGACCGCCGGCCAGATCGATCTCTATAAGCTGCAGGCCTTCGGCTTCAGCGTCATCGTCGGCGCGGCCATGATCTACTCGGGCTTCACCCATCTGGAGACGTTCAAGGTTCCAGATACGCTGCTTCAGGTCATGGGCCTCTCGCAGGTGGTGTTCGTGGGCGGGCGGCTGACGAAACCGGCGGATGTGGGCGACGCGGACGGGCTGGTGACCCAGCTTCGCCAGCGGGCAGCCGACCTCTTGACGGCGGCGACAACCGGCGTGGATGTCGACGCCAACGGAAAGCCCCTGCGCGCGGTCGACCCCAACGGGGCGATGAACGCGATCGCCACCATCGACGCTGCGCGCGTGGTGGCTCCGAACGCGGTCGCGCGCTACGAGGACACGGCCAGCGAGACCAGGATCCTGCTGGAACGTCTCACCTACCGCGACGTGGTGACCGACCAGCTGCGCGATCCGTTCGCGTGGCACGCTTCGCCGCCTCCAGCTCCGGTGGCTCGGGTCGTTCAGGAAGCTCCGGCGGTGGACCAAGCCGCGCCGCCCGCGCCTGAGCCCGCGCCTTAGCGCAAACCCAGTCTGAACGAGCTTTCCCTGGCGCGAGCGCCTCGCCCGGCAGTCACCGCCCGCCGCCGGGTCCCAGGGCCAGGAAGCCGGCGGCCATGAAGCGGGCCATGCGCGCCTTGACGGCGGGAAAGTCGTTCGAGTGGCAGACGCCGCCCGAGAGGCGGTCGATCCGGCCGGTCCTGGCCAGGGTGTTCAGCAGGGCGCCGGACACGAAATGATAGCCCCAGAAGATGTCCTCGTCCGAATAGCCGGGCAGCGCGCGCTTGAGGATGCCGACAAGCTTGAGCACGACCGGATCGAAGTGAACGTCCAGGAGCGCGGCCCCTTCGGGCGTGTTGCTCTCGCGCGCGCAGAGCGTGGCATAGTTCATCCACAGCTCGCCGCCTTCGAAATAGAGGTCGAGGTCGGTGTCGAGGAAGGCGTGCAGCGCGCCTTCCACGGTGGGACTTTCGCCGGCCTCGGCCGCATAGCGGTCCAGCGCCGCCATCCGGCGACCGCTGGTCACCCCGGCGCGGCGGGCGAACACCGCCTCGAACAGGGCGCGCTTGTCGTCGAAGTAGTAGTTGAGCAGCGTGGTGTGGACGCCGACCCGCTGGGCCACGTCCTTCAGGGTCACCCCGTGCAGGCCGCTCTCCGAAAACAGGTACTCGGCCGCGTCGAGGATCTGCTCCAGCGTCTCGGCGCGCTGTTCCGCCTTGGTGCGCCTGATCCGCCTTGACGAAGCGGGCATCTCGCCAACCTTTCCCCCGCGATGGGCGCTCCGTCCATCCAGATTCGGAGCGGCGTCCGGCGCCCTCGCGACGCGCGTAGTCGGCACGCGTCCGGCTCTTGTCAATCTCTCCGCCCGTCCTCTTAAAGACCGCTTCGGGCGGCGTCAGAATGTTCTCATGATGCTGACACCGTACTGGCGCGGGTTTCCGGGAAATTCGAGCGGCGAGGCCACCGCGCTCACATAAAAGTCGTTCATCAGGTTGGTGCCGAAGGCCGTGAACGTCCACGGGCCGTGGGCGTAGGCGATCGAGGCGTTCAACAGGTTGCGCGGACCGAGGTGATCACCGTCGTTGGTGATGTCGAACACCGTCGCCCACTGATCGGAGATGTGCGCGAAGCTGACGGCCGGGGTGATTGAGTCGCCGTTGTTCAGCATGAAGCGATACTGGGCGGCGACGTTGAAGGTGACCTCGGGCGCATAGGTCTGCGGGTGTCCGGCCAGGTCGATGCAGGTGAGCGAGGCGGGACCGGTGCTCGGATTGCAGACGCCGGCGGCGCTCGTCCCGGGAAGGACGACATAGAAGGCGCCAAGTTTGCTCTTCTCGAGACCGAGATCGGCGCTAAGCGAGAGTCCCCCGAATGTCGCCTGAAGGGAGGCCTCAATTCCATAGAGAGCGGTGGTTCCCGCGGCATTGTATTCAGTTGTCTGAGTCGGGTTCTCGGGGATCGGCAGACTGACCTGGAAGTGGTGGAAGTTATTATAGTAAGCACCCAACTGAGTATGCACATGGTTGTCGAGGAAGCTCGACTTCCAGCCGGCCTCGTAGTCCCACACATATTCCTGTCCGAAGGGTGGGGGTACGGGGAAGGTGAAGGTCGACCCGGTGTAGACAGCCACGTTCAGGCCGCCGGGTTTCGCGCCGCTGGCCACGAAGGCGTAAAGGAAATTGTGATCGTCCACATTCAAGTTGAGCGTGATCTTGCCGGTGGTGTTGTCGCCGGTCTCGGTGGCAATCTGATGGGCGTACAGGTAGGGCAGGTATTGCGGGACGTAGAAGGTCGCGTTGTTGAACGTGCTCCACGCCGAGTAGCGCACCCCGGCCTGGAGCTGGAAGCCGGCCGGCAAGTTGTAACTGACCTGGCCGAACGCGGCCGCCGTCCAGGTGCGGTTCACGCCGAACAGGTCGTCATCGAAGGCCCCCTTCGGCAAGCCGATGTCGAAACGGCCGTAGGGAAAGTTATAGGTGTTGTTCTCGTAGAAGGCGCCGATGACCCAGGTGAAGGGTCCCTTGGCGGGCGAGATGATGTTGAACTCCTGCGTCCACTGCGTCTCGTCCACACCCTCGTCGATCATGTATTGCGCGGGCGCGAAGGCGGCGTCCTCGATGTCGCCCGTCCAGGCCGAGCGGCCCCACTGCACGCCGGTCACCGAACGGAAATCGATCCCGGACTGGGTCGTGTAGTCGATCCTGAGGACCGAGCGCATGAACTGGTCGATCGCCGAGGTGTGGTAGTTGTTTGAGAAATGGAACAGGTCGGACGTGGGATAGGGGTGGCCCGTCAGCGGATCGACGAGTAGCTGGCCGAAGTAGGCGCCATTGTTGAGGTAGTTGTAGTCGGTCTTGAACAGGACCCTCAGCTGGCTGGAGGGAGTCCACAGAACCGAGAGTCGCAGGCTTCCCCACCTCGGGTTGGGATTGCCGGTCCACGGTCCCGAGACGTCAAAGAAGCTCTTGCGATACTCGGTGTTGAAGGCGATGCGCGCGGCCAGGGTGTCGCCAATCGGCAGGTTCACCGCGCCTTGCAGCGCGGCGTCGTCGTAGTTGCCGAAGCGGCCATAGACATAGCCGTGGTAGCCGCCGCCGATCACCGGATCGTTGGTGTTGACGATGATCGCCCCGCCGGTGGCGTTCTGGCCGCTGAACGTGCCTTGCGGCCCGCGCAGCACCGCGACGCTGGCGACATCATAGTAAGGCTCCTCCTGGAAGTAGCCGGGGAAGGTCGGCACGCCGTCGCGGTAGGTAACGACGCCGGTGCCCGTCTGGGTGTTGTGCTCGCCCTTGCCGATGCCGCGGATGTCGGCGTTGTTCCCCTGGCCGAAGTCGTTGACCGTCAGCGACGGGGTGATGAACTGCAGCTGGTCGATGGTGAGGACGTGCCTGGCGAGGAGTTCCTTGCCGGTGAGGACGCTGGCCGCGATGGCGGTCTTCTGCAGCGCCGTGGTGCGACGCTCGGCGGTGACCACGACCTCCTGCAGCGACGTCGTGTTCGCGGCGGCCTGTCGGGCCGGAGGCGGGGCCGATGTCTGGGCGAGCGCCAGGCCGCTCCACGTGAGGCTCAGCGCCGAGACGCCCAGGCACAGTGCGTGACTTTTCATCAATTCCCTCCCGCGGCTGCCGTGGGGCGGCGCTCTTTGGCGAGTGCGGCGAGGTTGGAGCCGGTTCACTCCCCTGTCAATATTAATTCACGGCGTAGTGAATATCTTCAGCGTGGCGGATTCCGTCGGTGCGGGGTTAGGTCTAGGACTCGCCAGTCACGCCGCCCATTCAAGGAGACCGCACCATGAGCCGCGCGCCGCGCATCCTGGCCACGGGGATTCACTTCGGCGAGGGGCCGCGCTGGCGCGATGGGCGGCTGTGGTTCAGCGACTTCTACGCCCA
>JBOHLC010000168.1:0-17249 GCA_050729395.1 Caulobacteraceae bacterium | reverse complement strand
CGACAGGATCGACGCGGTCCGGCGCGTCTCGATCGAGGACGAGATGCGTTCGGCGTACATCGACTACGCCATGAGCGTGATCGTGGCCCGCGCGCTGCCGGACGTGCGCGACGGGCTCAAGCCCGTGCATCGGCGGCTCCTCTATGCGATGCGCGAGCTTCGGCTCGACCCGCAGTCCGGCTACAAGAAGTGCGCTCGCGTGGTTGGCGACGTCATCGGCAAGTTCCATCCCCACGGCGACGTGGCGGTCTACGAGGCGCTGGTGCGCCTGGCGCAGGATTTCGCCCAGCGCTATCCGTTGGTCGACGGGCAGGGCAATTTCGGCAACATCGACGGCGATAACGCCGCGGCCATGCGCTACACCGAGTGCCGGCTGACCGAAGCCGCGCAACTCCTGCTCGAGGGCATCGACGAGGACGCGGTCGACTTTCGGCCGACCTACGACGGCGAGGACGAGGAGCCGGTGGTCCTGCCGGCCGGCTTTCCCAATCTGCTGGCCAATGGCTCCAGCGGCATCGCCGTGGGCATGGCGACCTCCATCCCGCCGCACAACGCCGCCGAGCTGATCGACGCCTGCCTGCTGCTGCTGGAGCGGCCGAACGCCACCACCACCGACCTGATGGCTCGCGCGCCGGGGCCGGACTTCCCGACCGGCGGGGTGATCGTCGAGTCGACCGCCTCCCTGCTGGAGACCTATGAGACCGGCCGGGGCGGGGTGCGGGTGCGCGCCCGCTGGACCAAGGAGGACACCGGCCGGGGCGTATGGCGCGTGGTGGTCACCGAGATCCCCTATCAGGTGAAGAAAGCCGATCTCGTCGAGCAGCTCGCCGGCCTCATCGACGGCAAGCGAGCGCCGCTGCTGGCCGACGTGCGCGACGAGTCGGCCGAGGACGTCCGCCTGGTCCTGGAGCCACGCGCGCGCACGGTCGAGCCCGAGGTGATGATGGAGAGCCTGTTCAAGCTCTCCGACCTGGAGACCCGCTTCCCGGTCAACCTGAACGTGCTCGACGCGCGCGGGGCGCCGAGGGTGATGGGCCTGAAGGACGCGCTCGTCGCCTTCCTCGCTCACCGGCGCGAGGTGCTGGCCAGGCGCGCGCGTTTCCGCCTGGATAAGATCGAGCAGCGCCTGCATATCCTCGCCGGCCTGCTGATCGTCTTCCTCGACCTCGACGAGGTGATCCGCATCGTCCGCTTCGAAGACGAGCCCAAGGCGCGGCTGATCGAGCGCTTCGAGATCAGCGACATCCAGGCCGAAGCCATCCTCAACACCCGCCTGAGGCAACTGGCGAAACTCGAGGAGATGGAGCTAAGGCGCGAACACGGCGAGCTTTCCGCCGAGCGGGACGGCATCGTCTTCCTGCTCGGTTCAGAAAAGGAGCAGTGGAAGCTGGTCGCCGTCGGCCTGCGCGGCGTACGCAAGATCCTGGGGCCCCAGACAGCGGTAGGCGCGCGCCGGTCGAGCTTCGACACGGCGCCCGCCATCGACCTGGCCAGCGCGACCGAGGCCCTGGTGGCGCGCGAGCCGATCACCGTCATCCTGTCCGAACGGGGCTGGATCCGCGCCGCGCGCGGCCGCATCGAGGATCCATCGACCCTGACCTTCAAGGAAGGCGACAAGCTGGCCTTCCTCGTTCCGGCCGAGACCACCGACAGGCTGCTGGTGTTCGCCTCCGACGGACGCTTCTTCACCCTGGCCGGCGACAAGCTGCCCTCCGCCCGCGGCCACGGCGAGCCGCTGCGCCTGATGGTCGATCTGGAGGACAATGTCGCCATACTCGCGCTCTTCGCCCATAGGCCAGGGCGCAAGCGGGTGCTCGTTTCCAGGGCCGGCTACGGCTTCATCCTGGCCGAGGAGGAGGCGGTGGCCTTCCGCAAGGCCGGCAAGCAGGTGTTGAGCGTCGATAAACGCGGCGCGGCGGTCTGCCTTGCGGCCGAGGGCGACATGCTGGCCGTGCTCGGCGACAACGGCAAGGCGCTCATCTTCCCCCTGGCCGAGCTGCCGGAGATGGCCAAGGGCAAGGGGGTGAAGCTGCAAAGCTATCGCGATGGGGCCCTGCGCGATGCCCAGGTGTTCACCGCCGCCGAGGGCCTCAGCTGGACCGACGCGGCGGGGCGAACGCGGGCGTGGCCCGAGTGGCAGGCCTGGCAGGGACGGCGCGCCGCCGCCGGACGTCTGACGCCCAAGGGCTTTCCGGCCAGCCGCCGTTTCCGGCCGTGAACGAAGCTTAATTGGCGGGCCGGCCCGCGCCTTCCTATCTTCACCGTCGGGATCGCAAGGAAAGCCAAATGATCATACCGATCGTCATTCTCGTCCTGGTCATCGTGCTCATCGCCGTGGCGGTCGGGACCTACAACCGGCTGGTGGGCTTAAGGCAAAACGCCAACAGCGCCTTCGCCGACATCGATGTGCAGCTGAAGCAGCGCCAGGACCTGGTGCCCAATCTGGTGGAAACAGTGAAGGGCTATGCCGCGCACGAGCGAGGCACGTTCGACGAGGTCACCGCCGCCAGGGCCGCGGCCGCCTCGGCCACCAATGTCCAGGACCGAGTGCAGGCGGAAAACGCGCTCACCGGCGCGCTCGGACGGCTGATGGCCGTGTCCGAGGCCTATCCCGAACTCAAGGCCAACCAGAACTTCCTCCAACTCCAGGGCGCGCTGGGCGATCTGGAGAACAAGATCGCCGCCGCCAGGCGCTACTTCAACAACGCCGTGGCCGAGTTCAACGCCCAGATCCAGGCCTTCCCGGCGGTGATGTTCGCCACCGCGCTCGGCTTCACCCAGCGCGACTTCTTCGATCTGGGCGAGAACCGCGCCGCGGCGACTGCCGCCCCTCAGGTGAAGTTCTAAGGGACGCCCGCCATGGGAGCCGTGGGGCTCCAGACCTACATCTGGAACAACAACTTCCGCTCGGCGCTCCTGCTGGCGCTGTTCCCGGTGCTGTTGCTTGCCATGGTGTTCACGCTGACGCTGGGCATGATCTGGGCCGGCTGGCTGCCGCCGCCCGCATGGGGCCAAGGCGTGGCCGGCGAGGCGCTGCATCTGATGGCCGGGGCCGCGCCGCTGGCGCTTGTCGTCGCCGCCGTGTGGTTCGTCTTCGCCTACTTCTTCAACCAGTCGATCATCGACCTGGCCACCGGCGCGCGCCCGGTCGCGCGGGCGGACGAGCCGGAATTCTACAACCTGCTCGAGAACCTGGCCATTTCGCGCGGCATGAAGACGCCGACGCCGCGGATCATCGAGACCGACGCGCTGAACGCCTTCGCCAGCGGCCTGCACGAGGGCCGCTTCTCGGTCACCGTCACGCGCGGCCTTCTCCAGGGCCTCGATCGTGACGAGCTGGAAGCGGTGCTGGCCCACGAGATGACCCACGTCATCAATCGCGACGTGCGCACCATGGTCATCGCCTCTATCTTTGCCGGCATCATCACCCTGCTGTGCCAGATCCTGGCGCGTTCGATCTTCTTTTCCCCGCGCGGGCGCTTTCGCGGCGGCGGGGGCGGGGTCTTCTGGGTCGTGGCCTTCGCCACGGCGGCGGTCGGCTATGTGCTGGCCATCGTCATCCGCATGGCCATCTCGAGGCGGCGCGAATACGTCGCCGACGCCGGCTCGGTCGAGCTGACCAAGAACCCCGACGCGATGATCTCGGCTCTGGAGAAGGTCGCCGGCCACACGCATCTGGACGCGCCGCAGTCCATGCGGGCCATGTTCCTCGAGGAAGACGACGACGGCGTCTTCGGCCTCTTCGCCACCCATCCGCCGGTGGAAAAGCGCATCGCCGCCCTGCAGCGCTACGCCGGCGGGCGCGTGGTCACACAAACGCCCGAGAGCCACCCGCCCGGGCCGTGGGATTCCCAGCCGGTCGTGCCGGAAACCACCGCGCCAGCCGACGCCGCGCCGCCGGCCGCGACGCCCGAAAGCCAGCCTGGACCCTGGGGCTGAGGCTAGATCCAAACGTGTAGAGCCTGATTCAGCGCTCGCATCTGTTCCGTGCAAACGCATCAGGCTCTAGGCCCGGCGCGGGCGCGTTCCCGGTTCCTGGCGCGGCATGGACTGGGCGCTCGGCGCCGTGGGCTTGGGCAGGCTCATCACGCGATTTTCGGCCCTGATCAGGGCCTGGGCGGTCTCGGGCAGGACTGGGGTGTCGTAGCGCGCCGGCTGGCCGAAGCCGAAGGCGGCGGTGAGATCGCCGGTCGCCCCGCGGCGCCAGGCCGAAAGTCCCGCCACCTCCACGCCGAAGCGCGTCTCCAGCAGGCGCAGGGTCGAGGTGTGATCGAAGGTCTGGCCGCAGACGTAGCCGCCGCGGCTGAACGGCGAGATGATCGTGCACGGCACGCGGTAGCCAAGACCGACCGGCAGGCCCTGGACATATTCGCCGGGCGTACCAGGCGGCGGCGTCGGCGGGACGACGTGATCGAACAGGCCGTCGTTCTCGTCATAGTTGAGAATGAGGGCGGTCTTGGCCCACAGCTTGGGATTGGACCACAGGGCGGCCAGCACCTGGGCCGTGTGATCCTCGCCGGCGGCGGGCAGATAGTCCGGATGCTCGGTGACGGTCGAGGGCGGCACGATCCAGCTCACCTGGGGGATATTCCCGGCGCGGATGTCCCACAGAAGCTCATAGAACGGACGCTCATAAAGGGCGTTTTCGCGCAGGGGCGAGCCGCGCGGCGCGGCATGGTACTGGGTAAAGTATTTGAGGACGTTGCATTCGTAGTCGTCGAGGTCGTGATAGACGCGCCAGGTGACGCCGGCGCGCTCCAGCCGTTCGGGGTAGGTCTCCCAGGAATAGGCGCGCCCGCGGTTGTCGAGCGCCGGCCCGCCGTGCGCGCCGTCGGGATCGATCTGCGCGCTCATCAGGAAAAAGCGGTTCGGGTGCGTCGGTCCAAGGACCGAGCAGTGATAGCCGTCGCACAGGGTGAAGGCGTCGGCGAGCGCGTAGTAATAGGGAAGATCCGCGCGCGTGAAATGGCCCATGGTCAGAGGACCGCGCTCGCCATCCGAGGCGCGATGAGCCGCGACCCACCTGTCCATCGCTCCGCCGTTCCACGCCGCGTGCTGGGTGCCCCAGGCGTGGCTGAGATTCCACACCCGTTCGGCGCTGGTGGCGTGGGTGTCCATGTGGAAAGGAAAGACGTAGCCGTCCGGATTTTGCGGATCGGCCTGGCGGAAGACCGATGAGCCGTCGGCGCGCTTTGCGGCGGGATCGTCGAAGCCGCGCACGCCCGAGAGCGAGCCGAAATAGTGATCGAAGGAGCGGTTCTCCTTCATCAGGATGATGAAGTGGTCGATGTCGGAGAGCTTCGCCGGCGGGGCCGGCTGGGCCCGCACGGCGGGCGCCGCGGCCAGGGTGGCGGCCGCGCCGGCGGCTTTCAGGAAATCTCGGCGATCGGTTGAACTCATGTCTTGGCCCTTCGGTCCCAATGGGATGACGCTGTAGCGCGCGCCCGGCAAGCTTTCATGACATTCAGCTTGACAATGAGAACGAAACAAGAATACGGGAGAGGAACAAAACAGAAACATCAGAGGTGTCCCCATGTTTCGCTTCGCCCGCGAGCTACCGGCGCTTGTATCGGTGGCTGGCTTCGTCTGGATGGTGTGCCAGATGGCGCAACTCGCCGGCTGAGTCGGCGGAAAGGAGAGGGCGTGGCGATCGGGGACTTCGTTCACCTTCGCGTCCGCTCGGCCTATTCCCTCCTGGAGGGGGCGATCAAGTGCGACGCCATCGCGCCTCTGGCCGTCGCCGGCGGCATGCCGGCCGTCGGCCTGACAGATCGGGCCAATCTGTTCGGGGCGCTGGAATTTTCCCAGGCGACCAGGGAAGCGGGCGTCCAACCGATCATTGGCTGCGCCCTGCCGGTCACCGGCATCGGCGAAGGCCCGCCGGAACGCTGGGCGCGCACGCCGACGATCGTGCTGCTGGTCCAGAACGAGGCCGGCTATCGCAACCTGTGCGAGCTGTCATCGGCGGCGTTCCTCGAGGTCGAGCCGAGTGAAGAGCCGCACGTCTCGTGGGACCGCCTGGCCACGCATGCCGAAGGCCTGATCTTGCTTTCCGGCGGGCCGGACGGTCCGGTCGATCCTCTGTTCGCCGCCGCCCGCGCCGCCGAGGGCGAGGCGGCGCTGGCCGAAATGAGGCGCGTGTTCGCCGACCGCTTCTATGTCGAGCTCCAGCGCCACGGGACGGCCGCCGAGGCCGCCGCCGAGCCGGGACTGGTCGGATGGGCTTATGCGCATGACACGCCGCTGGTGGCGACGAACGATGTCTACTTCGCCCGCAAGGCGACCTGGCGGGCGCATGACGCGCTGCTATGCATCGCCGACGGCGCCTTCGTCGGCCAGGAGGATCGCCGACGGGTCACCGAGGAGCATTGGTTCAAGAGCGCCGACGACATGCGCGCGCTGTTCGCCGACCTGCCGGAGGCGTGCGAGAGCACGCTCGAGATCGCTCGCCGCTGCGCCTTCCTGGTCAAGAAGCGCGAGCCGATCCTGCCGCGCTTTCCCACCGTCGGCGGCCGCTCGGAGGACGAGGAACTGGCCGAGCAGGCGCGCGAAGGCCTGAAGAAGCGGCTGAGGGCCGCCGCGCCGGCCGACGGCGAGGGCGCCTATTGGGAGCGTCTGGAGCGCGAGATCGGCGTCATCCAGGAGATGGGATTTTCCGGGTATTTCCTGATCGTCTCGGACTTCATGAAGTGGGCCGTGGCCCACGACATCCCGGTCGGTCCCGGCCGGGGGTCGGGGGCCGGCTCGGTGGTCGCCTGGTCGCTGCTGATCACCGGCATCGATCCCTTGCGCTTCGGCCTCTTGTTCGAGCGCTTCCTCAATCCCGAGCGGGTCAGCATGCCCGACTTCGACATCGACTTCTGCCAGGAGCGGCGGGAGGAGGTGATCGCCTATGTGCAGGAGCGCTACGGCCGCGACCGCGTGGCCCAGATCATCACCTTCGGCAGCCTGCAGGCCAGGGCCGTGGTGCGCGATGTTGGCCGCGTGCTGCAGATGCCGCTCGGCCAGGTCGACCGCCTGGCCAAGATGATCCCGTCCAACCCAGCCAATCCTGTTAGCCTGGGCAAGGCCATCGAGATGGAGCCGCGTCTGCAGGCCGCCAGGCGCGAGGACGAGGCGGTGGCCGAGATGTTCGAAGTGGCGCTCCAGCTGGAGGGTCTTTACCGCAACGCCTCGACCCACGCGGCGGGCGTGGTCATCGCCGACCGGCCGCTAACCGAGCTGACCCCGCTCTACCGCGATCCGCGCTCGTCGCTGCCGGCCACCCAGTTCAACATGAAATGGGTCGAGAGCGCGGGCCTGGTGAAGTTCGATTTCCTGGGCCTCAAGACGCTCACCGTGATCCGGCGCGCGGTCAAGCTCCTGGAGCGGCGCGGGGCGGGAATCGATCTCGAAGGTCTGCCGCTGGACGATCCGGCCGCTTACGACCTCGTCGCCTCCGGTCACACCGTCGGCATCTTCCAGATGGAAGGCCAGGGCATGCGCGACACACTGCGCAAGCTGCGACCCTCCTCGGTGGAGGAGATCACCGCCCTGATTTCCCTCTATCGGCCCGGACCGATGGATTCGATCGACGAATATGTCGACTGCAAGATGGGCCGCCGGCCGGTCAGCATCCTCCCGGGCCTCGAAGGCGCCCTGGCCGAGACCTACGGCGTCATCGTCTATCAGGAGCAGGTGATGCGCATCGCCCAGGTCCTGGCCGGCTATTCGCTGGGAGAGGCGGATCTGCTGCGCCGCGCCATGGGCAAGAAGAAGAAGGAGGAGATGGACAAGCAGCGCGCCCGCTTCCTCTCCGGCGCGGTCGAGCGCGGCCTCTCGCCCGGCGACGCCGAAAGCATGTTCGACAGGATGGCCAAGTTCGCCGGCTACGGCTTCAACAAGTGCCACGCCGCGCCCTATGCGCTGATCTCCTACGAGACCGCGTGGCTCAAGGCGAACCGGCCGGTCGAGTTCTTCGCCGCCTCGATGAGCCTCGATATCTCCAATACCGACAAGCTGGCGGTGTTCTACCAGGACGCCAAGCGCCAGGGCGTGACCATCCTGCCGCCCGACGTCAACCGCTCGGGAGCCGACTTCGAGGTCGAGGACGGCAAGGTGCTCTACGCCCTGGGCGCGATCCGCAATGTCGGCCGCGCGGCGATGGAACATGTCGTCGAGGCGCGCGAGGCGGGCGGTCGGTTCATCGATCTCTTCGACTTCCTGGGCCGCGTCGATCCAAGACAGGTGAACAAGCGGGCGATGGAAAGCCTCGCCCGAGCCGGCGCCTTCGACCGGATCCATCCCAACCGGGCCCAGATCGTCGCCGCCGCCGATCATCTCATCGCTTACGCCCAGAGCCTGGCGGCCGACCGGGCCAGCGCCCAGGAGAGCCTGTTCGGCGAGGCTTCCGACGCCGCCCGCCCGCGGCTGCCCAGGACGGAGCCATGGAACCCGGTCGCCCGCCTCGACGAGGAACTGGCGGCCGTGGGCTTCTATCTGAGCGGTCATCCCCTGGAGGACATGGTCGCCCTGCTGCGCCGCCACCGGGTGACCCTCTATCTCGACGCCCTCGCGGCGAGCCAGGCGGGGGCCGAGGCATTCCGCATGGCCGGCGTCGTCCGCCGGCGCCAGGAGCGCAGCTCGGCCGCTTCGAGCGGGGGCAAGTTCGCCTTCGTCACCCTGTCCGATCCGACCGGTGAATATGAGGTGCTGTTCCCGCCCGAGGCGCTGCGCGCGCACCGCGATCTGCTCGAGCCCGGCAAGGCCGTGGTCATCAAGGCCAGGGCCAAGGCGAGCGACGGCGAGGTGCGCTTCTTCGGCGACGACGCCCGCCCGCTCGACCGGGTCATCGAACAGGCGGCCGCCGGCCTGCGCATCCATCTCTCGCCGAAACTGGCCGAGCTAGAGGTGATCAAGTCGCGCCTCGAGCCGCACCCGGGCGGCGGCGAGGTGATGTTCGTGGCTGCCTTCCCCGGCGGGCGCGAGGTGGAGCTGAAGCTCCCCGGCCGCTATCGCCTCGACCCGGCCGTGCGCGGGGCGATCAAGGTCGCCCCCGGCGTGGCCGCGCTCGAGGACGTGTAGCTCGGGAGCCGCGCGGAAGACTCGGAGATGTCTGGACAAGGATCTCGGCGATCGGCAGACGATCAACGCGCGCGCCTCGACCACCCGTGATCGGGGCTATCCAGCCGCCACCGGAATCGCTTGACCTGCATCAGTTACGGCAACTACGTTGAATCTGGCGGAATCGCTCGTCGCGAGCCGCCGGAGAGCGGGGGTGGGGATGAACCTGAAGAACGTGCTTGCTGGCTCGACGTTCGCGGCCGGCTTGGCGATTTGCGCCGCCGTCGTCGATCACGCGCAGGCCGGCGTGGTGTTCCAGTCAATTCCTAGCCTCGCCGCGGATCCCGTTTCTAACGCGTGGTGCAGTTCTTGCGGCGGATATTACAAAGTCTATGACGCATTCACGTTAAGTTCGCCAGCTAACCTGACGGGTCTTCTATTTGACGTCCAGACGGCCGGTGCAACCGATGTGGATGTAAGCATCTACACTGGCACACCTTCTTCGCCCGGTTCAGTCCTCTATGATAACACCTTTGCGCCGTCGAGCTTTACGTCAGTGACCAACACGCCATATGTTACCTCGATCATTGGTGTGGCGTTGCCGGGAATATCTTTGGCGGCGGGCAGTTACGTGATCAGCTTCTATAATCCGTCCCAACTCGGAATACCTGGATATTCCGGGGGTAGCGGCCTGCTGTACCAAGCCGGAATTGGGCCCCATGCCGGTGAGTCTGCCGGCTTTGCCCTTTCCTCCGTGCCCGAGCCCTCGATCTGGGCGCTGATGCTGACCGGCTTCGCTGGCCTTGGAGCGGCAATCCGGGCGCGTCGCAAACAGGTTACCGCGTGATCGACGGGACTCTTTGGTTTGGTGCGCGCCGCTGATTAGAAAGTCAGCGCTTTTTCGCCTGAGATGACAAGTTCGGTGTAACTCGAGAGCGGTGCTTGCGTGGCGCGATCAAGGTCGCCCCCGGCGTCGCCGCGCTCGAGGACGTGTAGGCAATCTTGCGGGCGCCGCTCTGATGTGACTTCGTGGTTGCTCGGCAGGAGTTCAGACCATGCGCTACATGATGATCGTCAAAGGGACGGCGGCGAGCGAAGCGGGCGTGATGCCGACCCAAGCTCAAATCGCGGAGATGGGCGCGTACAACGAGACCTTGGCCAAGGCCGGCGTGCTCGTTGATCTCTCGGGACTGAAGCCGACCTCACGCGGGGCGAAGATTCGCTTCTCCGGGGGGTCGCGAAAACTGATCGAGGGGCCGTTTGCGAGCGACGACATCGTCTCCGGCTTTTGGATTATCAAGGTGAAATCACACGAGGAAGCCATTGAATGGGCGATGAAAGCGCCAAATCCGGCGTTTGGCGGAGACGGCGAGATCGAGCTTCGTCCGTTCTATGAACTCGAGGATTTCCAACCGCGGGCGTCCGGCGATCGCTGAGCCGCTCCGACGAACGTCCCGCCGAGGATAAGCTGTAAGGCGCGGGACGGTCCGGAACTGAACTTGCCATTTCGCGCCTATCACCTTATCTGGCGCGCTCATCCCGCACGCGAAGCGTTCGGCAAGGTCCGGGTCAATCCCCGCGAGCGCGCCGTTCCGGTCTCCCCCACAAGGGAGGGAGCTTCGCGGAGGCCAACCGGAAGAAGGACTTGAGACGACCCCATGGCACTGCCTGATTTCACCATGCGCCAACTTCTGGAAGCCGGCGCGCACTTCGGCCACCAGACCCACCGCTGGAACCCGAAGATGGAGCGCTACATCTTCGGCGCCCGCTCCAACATCCACATCATCGATCTTTCCCAGACCATGCCGCTGCTGCACCAGGCGCTGGTCAAGGCGCGCGAAGTGGCCGCTTCGGGCGGACGGGTGCTGTTCGTCGGCACCAAGCGCCAGGCGTCCGAGCCGGTGGCCGCCTCGGCCAAGCGCTGCGCTCAGTACTACGTCAATCACCGCTGGCTGGGCGGGACGCTGACCAACTGGCGGACCATCTCCGCCTCGATCGCGCGTCTGCGCGAACTGGAGGCGGTGCTCGACGGCGGCGACGCCGGCGGCCGGCCGAAGAAGGAGCTGCTGCAGCTCACTCGCGAGCGCGAAAAGCTGGAGCTGTCCCTGGGCGGCATCAAGGACATGGGCGGCATTCCCGACCTGATGTTCGTCATCGACACCAACAAGGAAGCCATCGCCATCCAGGAGGCGCGCAAGCTCAACATACCCGTGATCGCCATCCTCGACACCAACTGCGACCCCGTGGGCATCACCTTCCCGGTGCCTGGCAACGACGACGCGGCGCGCGCCCTGCAGCTCTATTGCGACCTGATGGCCGACGCGGTGCTCGACGGCCTCACCGAAGGCCAGGCGGCCATGGGCGTCGACATCGGCGCGGCCGAGAACCCGGTCGAGCCGGCGCTGGCCAAGTCCGACGCCCGCGTCACCCCCGAGCCGGAACCGGAGCCGACATTCGCGGCCGAGGACGAAGCGATGCTGGCCAAGGCCGAGGCAGCGGCCGAGACGCCGGTTGCCAAGCCCGCGAAAAAGCCGAAGCCGAAAGCCGCCGCGGTCACCGCGGAAGCGGAAGCCGCGGCCGAGCCGCCCGTCGAAGCGCCTGAACCCGAGGCCGCCGCCGAAGCGGAGCCGGAGACTATCGCTGAAACGGAGCCGGAGACCACCGCCGAAACGGAGCCGGAGACCACCGCCGACGCGGAGCCGGAGAACGCCGCCGAAGCGGAGGCCTGAGGTCAAGGCGCGTCGCCGCGCCAAGTCCCCCCAAGATCAAGCCGAGCCGGTCGGCCCGGCGCGCGTGAACACGAACGTCCGAAGGAGAAGCTCATGGCCGAGATAACAGCCACCCTCGTCAAGGCGCTGCGCGAAAAGTCGGGCGTGGGCATGATGGATTGCAAGAAGGCCTTGCAGGAAACCCACGGCGACATGGAAGCCGCCGTCGACTGGCTGCGCGCCAAGGGCCTGGCCAAGGCGGCCAAGAAGGCCGACCGTGTGGCGGCCGAGGGGGTGGTGGCGCTGGCCACGCGCGCCGACGGCGCCGGCATGACCGCCGCGCTGATCGAACTCAACGCCGAGACCGACTTTGTCGCCCGCAACGAGGGGTTCCAGTCCCTGGCGCGCCGGATCGCCAGCGCCGCGCTCGATGTCGAAGGCGGCGTGGAAGCCCTGCGCGCGGCGAAGCTGGACGACGGCCAGAGCGTAGCCGAGGCCGTGACCCACCTCGTGGCCACCATCGGCGAAAACATGGTCCTGCGCCGCTTCGCCCGCTTCCAGGTCAACTCCGGAGCGGTCGGCGCCTATGTGCACGGCGCGCTGGCCGGCGCGCCGGACCTCGGCCGCATCGGAGTGCTCGTGGCCGTGGAAGGAACAGGCGACCAGGCGGTGCTGAAGGAACTGGGGAGAAACGTCGCCCTGCACGTCGCCGCCGCCGCGCCCCTGTCGCTCTCGGTCGAGGACCTCGATCCAGCCGCGCTCGAGCGCGAGAAGGCGATCTTCACCGAGCAGGCCCTGGCGTCTGGCAAGCCGCCGCAGGTGGCCGAGAAGATGGTCGAGGGACGCCTCCGGAAGTTCTACGAGGAGGCGGTGCTGCTCAAGCAGGCCTATGTGCGCGATCCGGACGAGACGATCGAGCGGCTGGTCGCCGCCGCCGGCAAGGCCTCGGGCGCGCCGGCGAACATCAGGGGCTTCGCGCGCCTGGCGCTGGGCGAGGGGGTGGAAAAGGAAGCCGGCGATTTCGCCGGCGAGGTCGCCGCCCTCACGGGGGCCTAAACGGCTTTCGCCCGGCGCGCGGCCGGCCTATGCCTTCGCGCGGCGGCGGGTCTAGTCTGGCGGCGCCCCCGAGTCGGCCGAGGAGTCCCATGGAAAGCCGTCCGTACAGCCGCATTCTGCTGAAGGTCTCCGGCGAAGTGCTGATGGGCGATGCGCCCTTCGGCATCGAGATGGCGACCCTCGACGCGGTGGCCGAGGACATCGCCGCGGTGGTCGCCGAGGGCGTCGAACTGTGCCTGGTGATCGGCGGCGGCAACATCTTCCGGGGACTGTCGACCGCCGCCCGCGGCATGGAGCGGGCCAGCGCCGACTACATGGGCATGCGGGCCACGGTGATGAACGCCCTGGCGTTGCAGAGCGCGTTGGAAAAGGCGGGCGTCAACACCCGGGTGCAGTCGGCCATTCCCATGGACGCGGTGTGCGAGCCCTATATCCGCCGTCGCGCCCTGCGCCATCTGGAAAAGGGCAGGGTGGTGATCTTCGCCGCCGGCCTCGGCGCGCCGTTCTTCACCACCGACACGCCCGCGGCCCTGCGCGCCGCCGAGATGGGCTGTGACGCGCTGCTCAAGGGCACCAGCGTTGATGGCGTTTACACCGCCGATCCGAAGACCGATCCGAGCGCCGAGCGTTATGAACGTCTGAGCTATCATGAGGTGCTGTCGCGCAACCTGCGGGTCATGGACGCATCGGCCATCGCGCTGATGCGCGACAACGACATTCCGATCGTGGTGTTTTCCATTCGCGAGCGTGGCAATCTGCTGCGCGTGGTAAAGGGGGAGGGCGTGCACACGACCATCATGGCGCCGCGCGAAGCGGCCTGAAGAGGTGAAGGTGATGGCGACCAGCGAAAAACCCGAACTCGGCAGATACCAAGCCCGCATGGACAAAGCCGTCGCGGCGCTGAAGGAGGAGTTCGCGACCCTGCGCACGGGCCGGGCCTCGGCCAGCCTGCTAGACCAGGTGCACGTGGAGGCCTACGGCTCACGCATGCCGGTCAATCAGGTCGGCGCCGTCTCGGTGCCCGAACCGCGCTCGATAAACGTCAGCGTGTGGGACAAGGCGCTGGTGGTGTCGGTGGAAAAGGCGATCCGCAATTCCGGTCTCGGGCTCAACCCGGTGGTCGAGGGCCAGAACCTGCGCATCCCGATCCCGCCGCTCTCCGAGGAACGCCGGCGCGATCTGGTCAAGCTGGCCGGGAAATACGCCGAACAGCAGCGGGTGGCCGTGCGCAATGTCCGCCGGGACGCCATGGATGACCTCAAGAAGGCGGAGAAGGATGCGACGATCAGCCAGGACGAACACCGCCATCTCGAGCATGAAGTGCAGAAGCTGACCGACGAGGCGGTCAAGCGCGTGGACGAGAGCTTGAAAAGCAAAGAACATGAGATCATGCAGGTCTAGCCTCGGGGGGCGCCGCCACGAAGCGAAGGGTCAGCCATGTCGCCTGTGAATGGCGTCCACGAGGGCAGCGCCGCGGAAGAGCGGCTGCACGTGGCGATCATCATGGACGGCAACGGCCGCTGGGCCCGTCAGCGCGGTCTGCCGCGCACCCTCGGCCACCGCGCGGGCGTCGCCGCCTTGCGCCGAACCGTCGAGGGCGCGGTCGAGTTGGGCGTCGAGCGTCTGACCGTGTTCGGCTTCTCGACCGAAAACTGGCGCCGCCCGCGCTACGAGGTTTCCGAGCTCATGGGCCTGGTCAAGGCCTACTTCGAGACCGATCTCACCCGCCTGGAGCGCGAAGGCGTCCGCGTGCGCATCGTCGGCCGGCGCACGGGCCTGGAGCCGGACATCCTCGATATCGTCGAGCGGGCCGAGGCGCGCACGGCGGCCAACGATCGCTTCTTCTTCCAAGTCGCCTTCAACTACGGCGGGCGGGCCGACATTGTCGATGCGGCGCGCAAATACGCCCAGGCGGTGCTCGAGGGTCGCGCCCACCCGAGCGACCTCGACGAGGCGGCGTTCGAGGCCCGCCTGTCGACGGCCGGCGTCGCGCCGCCGGATCTGATCGTACGCACCAGCGGCGAGCGGCGCCTGTCCAATTTCCTGCTCTGGGAGTGCGCCTACGCCGAGCTGGTGTTCCAGGACGTCTACTGGCCGGACTATGGACCGGAGCACCTGAAGGCCGCGATCGCTGAGTACCGGTCGCGGGAGCGGCGGTATGGACGGGTCGCGATCGATGACGTCCTTGCCGCGGGATAGAGGCTTCGACTGGACTAATCTCGGCGTAAGGGTGGTCTCGGGCCTCGTCCTCGCTGCCGGCGCGCTGTGGGCGGTTTGGGCCTTCGACTGGCCCGGCCTGTACTGGCGCTTTCCGTTCCTCCTGCTGGTCGCGGGCGCCGGGGCCCTGCTGTCGATGGAGTGGGCCAGTATGGCCGCGCCGAGGCGAGCTTGGCGCGTCGGGGCGGCGACGGCCGCCGCCGTGACCCTCGTCGTGCTGCTGTCGTTCCTGCGGCTGTATTGGCAGGCTTGGACCTGCGTCGTTCTGGGCGCTCTGCTCGCCGCCTTGCTGGCCGCCCGGTCGAGCGCGCGGATCGTCGATGCCGCCTATGGCGTTTTCTACATCGCGCCAGCGGGCATCGTTATCGTCTGGCTGAGAGAATCGCTGCAGGGGGTGGGCTGGACCCTGATGCTGCTGGCCACGACCTGGGCGGCCGACATTGGCGCCTATGTGGTCGGCAATGTGGTGAAGGGACCCAAACTTTGGCCGCGTTTCTCGCCGAACAAGACATGGGCCGGATTTGCCGGCGGCCTGGCTGCGGCCGCCGGCGCGTCGGTCGGCGTGGCGGCGGGGTTCATGCACCTCTCGCTGGCGGGCGCGGCAATCATCGGTCTGGTCGGAGGGTTGACGACGATGGCGGGTGACCTCTGGGAATCCATGCTCAAGCGTCGCTACGGGGTGAAGGATTCCGGCGACCTCATTCCAGGTCATGGCGGCCTCCTGGACCGCGTCGACGGCCTGATGTTCGCGGTCATGGCCTTCGCCGTCGCGCGCCTCGTCGTCCACTATGGCTGGGCGCACTGATGGCCCGCCGCACGGCGGTCATTCTGGGCTCGACCGGATCGGTCGGCGTCTCCACCCTTGATCTGCTGGAGCGCGCCGGGGCGGAGGTCGACATCCTGGCGCTTACCGCTGGGCGCAACGTCGCGGCCCTGGCCGAGCAGGCGCTGCGCTGGCGGCCGAAGACGGCGGTGATCGAGGACGAGAGCGCGCTCGGTGAACTCGCCGAACGTCTGAACGGCTCGGGCGTCGCCGCGGCCGCCGGCCCTGAGGCCATCATCGAGGTGGCCGGCCAGGGGGCGGACTGGGTGATGTCGGCCATCGTCGGCGCCGCGGGCCTGGCCCCGACCCTGGCCGCCGCGCGGGCTGGCTCGACCATCGGCCTGGCCAACAAGGAAAGCCTCGTCTGCGCCGGACCGGCGCTGCTGGCCATCGCTCGCGAGGCCGGCGGCAAGGTGGTGCCGGTGGACTCCGAGCATTCGGCGATCTTCCAGGTGTTCGACGGGGCCAATCGGACGGCCGTGCGCCGTCTCATCCTCACGGCCTCGGGCGGACCTTTTCGCGGCTGGACCCTCGAGGCCATGCGCTCGGCCACCCGCGAGCAGGCGGTCGCCCACCCGAACTGGAACATGGGGGCGAAAATCTCGGTCGATTCGGCCACGATGATGAACAAGGGCCTGGAGACAATCGAGGCCGCCTATCTGTTCGACATGCCGCCGGACAAGGTGGACGTGGTCATCCATCCGCAGTCGGTCGTCCACAGCCTGGTGGAATATGCCGACGGATCGACCCTGGCCCAGCTCGGGCCGCCGGACATGCGAGCGCCGATTGCCTGCGCCTGGGCGTGGCCCGAACGCATCGCCTGGGACGCGCCCAGGCTCGATCTGGCGGCAGTCGGCTCACTGACCTTCGAGGCGCCCGACGAACGGCGCTTCCCCGCCCTGGCCATCGCCCGCCAGGCCCTGACCACCGGCGGCGGCGCGCCGGCGGCGATGAACGCGGCCAATGAGTTGGCCGTCGGGGCCTTCCTGGACGGGGGCATCGGCTTTCTCGATATAGCCCCGATGGTCGAAGAGACATTGGCCAAGATGAACGGCGCGGGCGATCTGGCCGCCTGCGCGAACGAGGACGCCGTGGCCTGGGCGCAGATGATCGATGGCGCCGCCCGCCGCGTGGCCGCCCAAGTCCTGTCGCGTTTCTAGGGCACTTCGGGGGTCAGGGAGGAGATCGCGCGCTGATGATAGGCTTCTTGCAGAGCGCGTTCTTCCTGGTCGTGCCACTGTTGGTGGTCATAACCCTGATCGTCACGGTGCATGAGCTGGGGCATTTCCTGGCCGGCCGCGCGTGCGGCGTGGCCATCGAGCGGTTCTCGATCGGATTTGGCCGCGCGCTCGCCTCCTGGCGCGATCGCGCGGGCGTGGAGTGGCGCGTCGCTTGGCTACCGC
>JBOHLC010000167.1:0-16134 GCA_050729395.1 Caulobacteraceae bacterium | reverse complement strand
GGTTGACGCCACGCAAGGCCGGGCTTGACCATAGGCCGGCCATTTCAATCACGCCCGGACCCTACCGGCGCTTTACTTGAAAGTTATGCCGATGGTCGTGCCCGGATTGAAGCTAAGACCCGGCGCGATATCGACCGCGCCCGCGCCGGGCACGCCGAAGAGGTGATGGCCGTCGGACATTGCTTTTTCCGACGAACCGGCGGGAAGGTGCTTGCGATACCATGCGAGAACCTTGGCGATCGGATCCTTAGTGTGGATTGCGCCAGAGTGCGGGCCGAAGCGATTGCTGGAGGTCACGTTGAATGGGTAAGACGGCAGGGAGCCGAATTTCGTCTGGTGCACTGGCGCTGACTGGGCGCTGGCCGCCACGAAACCAGACGGCCCCACGCCAACCATGCCGAAGGTCAGGATCAGACCGTAAAAGAGGGTGCGGTTGCATTGCATGCCGGTCTCCACGATGACGGTTTAAAGCCACGTTAGCACAGACAGGCGGTTGCGCGCCAAACCTTGCGCCGGTCAGGGCGTGATCTCCAACTCCCTCAGCCGATGGGCGGTAGAGCTGATCGTCTTCCGCAAGAAATCGGCGTTCGGGCCCTTCTCCACCAGCTTCGCGTCGAGGTCCGAAAGCCGCGAGCGCGGCGGGCGGCGTCGGTGCTAAAGGACGCTCCAAAAGGGAGCCGCGCCATGACCGTCTCGACCGCCGACAAGCGCGCCGCGTTCAAAGCCCTGCACGAGGCTGGCTGCTTCGTCATTCCCAATCCGTGGGATGTCGGCTCGGCCGTCGCGCTGGAAAACCTCGGCTTCAAGGCCCTGGCCTCGACCAGCTCGGGCATGGCCTGGTCCAAGGGCCTGCCGGACAACAAGGTCGCGCGTGACGTGGTGCTGGCCCACCTGACCGACCTCGCCGCCGCCGTGGACATTCCCCTGAACGCCGACTTCGAGGGCGGTTTCGCCGACGAACCGGAGGGGGTGGCCGAGAGCGTCGCCTTGTGCGTCGAAACCGGCGTCGCCGGTCTCTCGATCGAGGACTCGACTGGCGATCCGGACGCGCCGCTCTACGATTTCGCCCTCGCCGTCGAGCGCGTCGCCGCCGCGCGCGCGGCCATCGGCGGGTCCGGCGTGCTCCTCACCGGCCGCTCAGAAGGCTTCATCGCCGGTAGGCCCGATATGGACGAGACCGTGCGCCGGCTTGCCGCCTACGCCGAGGCGGGCGCCGATGTCCTCTACGCGCCGGGCGTTCGCACCGAGATCGAGATCGCCACAGTGGTGCGCGCGGTGGCGCCCAAGCCGGTGAACGTCCTGGCGACCGGGCTTTCGGTCGCCACACTGGCCGACCTCGGCGCGCGCCGGATCAGCGTCGGCGGGGCGCTGGCCCGGACCGCCTGGGGCGAGTTCCTGCGCGCGGCGCGCGAGATCGCCGAGACCGGCGAATTTACCGCCTTCGCCCGCGCGGCCAAGGGCGGTGAGCTCAATGCGCTTTTCGCGCCGCGCGCCGCGAGGTGATGTTCACGAGCGCCGGAGCTTTTCCCAAACGGCGTCATCCCGCACGCAGCGTAACGAAGTGAAGCGGAGATGCGGGATCTAGGGTTGCAGCCTGCGTCCGCGATGCTGCGCAGTCACCGCCTGGGGCCCTGGGTCCCGGGTCTGCGCTCCGCTTCGCTCCGTTTCGCCCGGGATGACGCAACTTTTTGGGAGCGCTCCGCTTTGTCCGGGATGGCGTGCTTGCCACGTGGCGTCGGCGGCTTGCGCTTGGGTTTGGCGGGCTTCTCGAGCGTCGACGCGATCCACGCCTGCGCCTCGGTCCAATCGATCACCGGCAATTCGGCGAAATGTGCGCGAAACCAGGCAAAGCGCTGAGGCGTCAGTTCCACCTGGCGATTGGGCAGGGTCACGCTTTCCTTCAGTACACGGATGACACCAACGCCGTGATCGATGGCGAGCAGACGGAATTCGACGCCTTCGGCCCCGATCAATTCGAAGGCCACCTTCCAGGGATCGCCGGTCCAGCGGCTGGTGGAGATCTGCGGGGTATGCTCCTCGATCCAGTCGCGCGGGAACATGTCGTGCATGGCGATCCAGCCGCCGGGCCGGACCGCGTCGAGGGCGTTGATCACGTCGCGGCGCACCTGGTCGTAGACGTGCAGGCCGTCGATGAAGATCACGTCGAACACCTGGTTATTCTGGGCGAAGAAGGCGTCGCTGGTCATGCGGTGCGTGCCGCCCTTGGCCGGGTCGACGCCGACCTTGACCTCGGCGCCGACCTTGTCGAACAGCAGATTGTCGGCGCAGCCGATCTCCAGATAGGCCTTGTTGCCCGTGATCTCGAGCAGGCGGCGGACCACGGCCTGGCGATCGCCGTCGATCTTCGACCAGTCATGGTTGAAGTATTCCGCGACCGCATGGCGGCGGAATTTGCGCGCGCCAAGGGCCTCGCGCACGATCGAATTGAGGTTGCGCCTTTTCTTGGCGTAGGGCGGCTTAGTCATGGATCCGATCGTTCACTAGGAGTCGCGCGCGGCGCATGCAAACGTGGCCGATCGTCGCGCGGCGATTTGGTCGCACCGGCCTGGCGTTCCATGCTAGGCGCCGATCATGGTCCCGCGCCTGAATTCAAGAACGGCGAGCGCGCTTGTCTTGGCGCTGGCGTTGATGGCGTCCGGCGCGCGCGCGGCGGTCGATCCGGCGCTGTACCAGGACCTGCACTGGCGGCTGATCGGCCCCTTCCGCGGCGGACGCGTCCTGGCGGTGGCCGGCATCCCAGGCGATGCGCGCCATTTCTATTTCGGCGCGGTCGACGGCGGGGTGTGGGCGACAGGCGACGCCGGGCGCACCTGGCGGCCGATCTTCGATGCCGAACCCGAAGGCTCGATCGGCGCCCTGGCGCTGGCCCCCTCGGCCCCGGCGACGATCTACGTCGGCACGGGCGAGGCGGACATGCGCTCGGACATCGCCCACGGAAACGGCCTCTACAAATCGGTCGACGACGGCGCGCATTGGCGCTTCATCGGCTTGGCCGACAGCCGGCAGATCGGCCGCATCCTGGTCGATCCGCGCAACCCGGACGTGGTGCTGGTCGCCGCCCTCGGCCACGCCTATGGGCCGAACGCGGAGCGCGGCGTGTTCCGCTCCACCGACGGCGGCGCGCACTGGCGGAAGGTGCTCTACAAGGACGACAACACCGGGGCCATCGACCTGGCGTTCAAGCCGGGCGATCCGGACACGGTCTATGCCGCCCTGTGGCAGACCAGGCGCCCGCCATGGAGCGTCTATCCGCCGTCGAACGGACCGGGCAGCGGCCTCTATGTCTCGCACGACGGCGGCGCGCATTGGAATGAGGTCACCGGCCAGGGCTTCCCCGCCCACCCCGGGCGCATGGGCATCGCCCTTTCTCCCGCCCTGCCCTCGCGCGTCTATGTGCTGGCCGACGGTCCGCCGGGAGAGGCCGGCCTCTATCGCTCCGACGACGACGGCGCGCATTGGCAGCACGTCTCCGGCGACAGCCGCATCTTCGCACGCGGCTGGTATTTCTCCGGCATAGAGATCGATCCGAAGAACCCGGACCGCGTCTATGTGATGGACACCATCGTCCTGCGCTCGGACGACGGCGGACGACATTTCATCGCGCTCAAGGGCGACCCGACCGGCGATGATTTCCACCAGATGTGGATCGATCCGACCGACCCCGACCGGCAGATCCTGGGCGTCGATCAGGGCACGCTGATCACCCTCAACGGCGGGGCGACGTGGAGCAGCTGGTTCAACCAGCCGACCGCCCAGATCTATCACGTCAGCACCGACAACCGGTTTCCCTATTGGGTCTACGGTGCGCAGCAGGATTCGGGCGCGGTGGCGCTGCCGAGCCGCACCAGCGGCTACGACGGCATCACCATGCAGAACTTCCACGAGATCACGCCGGGCGGGGAGAGCGACATGATCGCGCCCGATCCGGACGATCCGCACATCGTTTACGGCGGCCGGGTCGACAAGCTCGACACCCGCACGGAGCAGGTCCGCGTGGTCGATCCCACCCTGGCCTATCCGGCCCTTCACTACCGCGCCGCGTGGACCCTGCCGCTGGCCTTTTCCAAGACCGGTCCCAAGGCGCTGTACTTCGCCGACCAGCGCCTGTTCCGCACCGCCGACGGCGGCGAGCACTGGGCGCCGATCAGCCCGGACCTGACGCGGCCAGACGCCGGCGTCCCGGCCAACCTCGACCCGCCGACGGCCAAGGACGACGATCACGACAGCAAGAGCCGGGGAGTGACCTATTCGATCGCCCCCTCGCCGCTCGACGCCGCCACCCTATGGGTCGGCACCGACGACGGCCTGGTGTGGACGACTTCCGACAACGGCGCGCACTGGACCGACGTGACCCCTGCCGCGCTGACGCCGTGGTCGAAGATCGCCGGCATAGAGCCGTCGCATTTCGACGCCGACACCATCTACCTGGCGGTCGACCGCCACCGGCTGGATGACGACGCACCCTACATCTATCGCACAACAGACCATGGCCGGAGCTGGACGCGCATCGATCGCGGCCTGCCGCCAAACGCCTTCGTCAATGTCGTGCGCGAGGATCCGGCGCGGCGCGGCCTTCTCTATGCCGGGACCGAGCGCGGCATGTTCGTCTCCTTCGACGACGGGGCGGACTGGCAGCCGTTGCAGCAGAATCTGCCGATGACTTCGGTGCGCGACCTCGTCGTGCACGGCGATGACCTGGTGATCGCCACCCACGGTCGCGGCTTCTGGATCATGGACGATGTCTCTGCCCTTCGGCAGATGGACCTGGCGCGCGACGGAGCCGCCCCGGTCCTGTTCAAGCCGGCGGTCGCCGTGCGTGTCCGGCCGTCGTCGTTCACCGGCACGCCACTGCCGAAGGACGAGCCGATGGCGGCCAATCCGCCGTTCGGGGCCGACATCGACTATGTCCTGCCCGCCGGCGTCGCCGGACCGGTGACGCTCACCATCCTGGATGCAGAGGGTCGCGAGGCAGGACACTTCACCAGTGCGACCAAGGCGATTCCGCCCGATCCGGCCACCCTGCCCTTCGCGCCCGAATGGGTCCCGGCGGCGAGGCTGCTGGCCGCTACGCCGGGCATGCACCGCTTCGTCTGGGACCTGCGCTATCCGAGCGCGGCGAAATCGGAAAGCCTGTTCGGCGGCGGCGGGGTGTGGGCGCCGCCCGGGACCTACACCGTCGAGCTGAGCGCCGGCGGCCGGACTTTGCGCCAACCGCTGACCGTGGTTCCCGACCCGAGGGTCAAGGTCACGCCGGCGGCGCTTCGGCGGGAATTCGATCTGGCGCTGAAAGTCGAGGCGGCGTCGGCGCAAGCGGCGACGGCGGTGGCCGAGGCCACGGCGCTGCACGAGAAGCTGGCGCCGCGCGCGACCGGGCCGGCGAACACGCCGGTCACGGCCGAACTCTCCGCCGCGCTCGACCCGAACCGCCCCGACTCCCTGCGCAGCCTGGCCACCGAGTTCGAGACGCTCGAACACGCCGTGGACGGGGCCGATGCCGACCCGAGCCCGGACGCGATCGCGGCCTATCAGACGCTATCGGACAGGCTGGCGACGACGCTGGCCGCGTGGCGGCAGCTGAAAATGGCCAATTCCGCCATTTTTGGAACACCTTGACGCCACAGGCGTTGCGGTCCAACGAAAGTCGGTACGCTTGGGCGATGCGTTCGGGTCGCCAAACCAACGCACAATTGGGATTCCCAGCCATGAAAGCTTCATGGACCGGCGGCGCCGCCATCGCCGCGCTCTGCGCCTCGGCCTGCCTCGCCGCCAGCCCGGCCGCCGCCACCGAATGGCTCGTCAACGCCACCTTCGATGACGGCACGACCCTGACCGGAACCTTCGTGGTCAACGCTTACGGCTATCTGCAATCGGCCAATCTGCAGACCGACACCAAGGGGGTGTTCACCGGCTTCGACTATACCGTGGCAGACAGCTACGTGGCCTCCGACGGGGTCGACAGCCCGTCCTACATCGACTTCCAGCCTGGCTATCAGAGCGACCTGCGTATCGAGTTCGCCGACGCCCTCACCGTGGGCAGCCCCGACAACCCGATCGTCACCGACGACGCCTCCTACGAATGCCAAGGCTCGTTCAGCTGTTACGACCTGGGCGGCGGGAACACGCGTTACATCGACAGCGGCTTCGCCACCGAAGTCCCCGAACCCGCCATTTGGGCGCTGATACTGACCGGTTTCGCTGGCCTGGGCGCCGCTCTTCGCGGCCGGCGACGGCGAGAACTTCCCGCCGCCTGAACCCAGAATTGTGGCTGAAATGGGCTTGACTCCAGACGGGCGACCGTCAGTCTAGGCTCTCGACAAAGCGGTCAATTCAGGGAAGGCGGCAGTCATGACATCATCCTCGTGTCTCGCGACCGCGGCGTTCGCCGTCGGCGTTTTCGCGATCTTCTCGGGCGGCGCCGCGGCGGCGGGAACGATCCCCATCTCTTTCCCGGCCGCCGGCGACGCTTATTTTTCCGCCACCAACGGCGGCGCCGGGACGATCCCATCCGGCGGCCAAACCGCATACATGTGGACGGCCGGCGACTACGTTACCCAGACTGACAATCTCGGCGTCAGCTCCATCACGGGCTTTACCGACACATTCAGCATCGAGAACGACCTCAGTGGAGACAACGAAACCGTCGAGGCCTCGATCAACGGCATAAACATCGGCTCGTTCACCGCGCTCGATTGCGGTGCTTGCGACTCGGATCAGTCGGTGACGATTGACGAAACCTTCGCACCGATCGCCGGGATCGGCGGCAGTTACACCTTCACCTTCACGCTCGAAGACACCCTTCCCGATGGCGGAGGTTCGATTGCCTTTTTCGGCGATGGCGCCGGCTCGGTCACCACGGGCGTGCCTGAACCGGCCATCTGGGCCCTGATGCTGGCCGGTTTCGCCGGCCTGGGCGTCGCGCTGCGCCGGCGGCGGCGACTGCTCGCGACAGCTTAGGACCTTTCCGCCCGTTCTCTGACGGAAACCGCGCCGCGCTTCCGTCGCAAATCGTCGATGATCAGTCGGTGGCGACCGGAACCAAGCGGAGGTGGCGCACGAAGGGATCGAAATCGCGGTCGCTGTAAAGCAGCGCGTGGCCATCGACGATGCATCTGGTGGCGATCAGAGTATCGATGGTCTTGCGAACCGTCACGCCCAGCGCGCCGAGGGCGCGATAGTTTCGGGCCGCCTGGATGGCGACCTCCTCGCCCCCAATGTCGACCACGGTCAAGGTCCGCAGCAACTGGAGCGCTCGCTCGAACGCCCGATCGCTGATGAAGCCCCGCAGGACTTCGGCGAACATGAGATCGCCGATGGCGATCGGCTCGGCGCCCAGCAGATTGTCGAGCCGATCGCTCTGCGGCTTGACGACTCCGCGGAAATAGTCGATCCACACGCTGGAATCGACGAGGATCACCTGTCCGTTCGCATGGCGTCCAGGTCACCCGCCCATGGGAGCTTGCCGCGATAGTGCCGGATATCCTGCTGCCGCCGCAGGCGAAGCAAAGTCTTGAGACCGAGCTCGACCACCTCGCGCTTGGTCCTGGCGTCGGTCGCCCGCATGGCATCGGCCATCAGTTCGTCATCGATCACGATATTGGTCCGCATGATGTGTATCTCTTCCCCAAAATATACACATAAGGCCCACGCGGCGGCCGTGCGACCAGCCGACTCGGATAGAGCCCGACCCCGCCAGTGGGGGCACGCCCAGGTCTTCTTCGGAGATTTTCGGCTCCGCGGGTCTTGGCCTAAAGGTACGGCTCCGTCCGCGCGGCCACGATGGCCTTGAGCTCAGCCTCGACAAGCAGCGCGCCCTCAGACTTAAGGTCGCCGGGCAATGTTGGCGAGGCCGCTCGCACCCGCCGCGCGGTTTCGCCGAGGATCACCTCGGCCCGGCCTGCAGGAAGCTCGATCGTGCGCGCCAGCGCCATGAAATCCCCTGGTGTCAGCCGGTCGTCTTTCCCCGCGAGCTTAAGCGCCATGCGATCACCCGCCAGCCCCGGAAAGACCCGCGTCGTCACCGCATCGTAGAGCGGCGCAAAGCGCACACTCGCGAAACGCCGCGCGCCCGGCTCGGCGACCTTAAGCAGCGCCAGGTTCTTCAGATGCATGTCGCCGTCGGCGATCAGCCAGGCGAAGAGGGCGCGCCGGAACAGGATCTCGACGTCGGCAGCCGGATCGGTGGAGAGCGCCCGAAGGCCGCGCGCCGCCCGCTCGATGGTGACGTCGTACTTGGCCGAGGTCGGCAGGTCGAGCACCGAGCAGAAGTCCTCCATCGCCAGCAGCCGGTGATCGTCCGGCCCGCGGCGGATGTCGAAGCGCTCGACTATCAGCGCCGGCGGCATGCCATCGGGCATCTCGATCAACGCGACCGATGGAGACTCGAATCCCGCAGCCCGCCCGAACGCGAGGCAGAGCCACTCGACCACTGGCAGGATCTCGAAGCCGCCCGTCCCGGCCGGCTTGAGGATGTGGGTGAAGGGCTGGTTCACCGCCGGGACGAGGACGCCATCGGCGGTGAGGCACATCGGCGCCTTGATCTGCACGCCCGACAGGCGAGGCGTCTCAGCCCGGGCGAAGAGCTGCGCGAGGTTCTGCTGGAACGACTCCTCGACCTGGCCGCGCGCCGGGCCCGCGTAGCGGCCGGTGAATTGCCCTTTGTCGGTGAACTTCGCCAGCTCGACTTGCAGCACATCGAGCGGCAGCGCCTTCAGATCGTCGGATGTCTCGACGACCGCGATGTTGGACATGTAGCGCCGACCGGCCTTGAGCGCCTCTCGCTCGTCGCGCTGATGCAACACCTGCGCCAGCCACCCCTCGGGCAGCAGCGACTCGATGAACGCCGGCAGCTTGCCGGGCGTCGTCTCGCGGACCAGGGGCGGGACCGACTTGCGGGTCAGCGACCAGCGCCATTCGAACCCGTCGTGGACCAGGCGCCCGAGCGGAATGCCGTGCCAGGCGACGATGAGATCGAGCGCCGCCTTGTTGGCGGGCGCCTTTCCCGCCGCGGGCCGCGTGACCAGATAGCGCTCGGCGGCCTCCGCTTCGCGGACCCAGCCGTTCTCGCGCGCCAGCGCCCAGATCGCATCGGCCGCCGGCCGCGCGCCCGCGTACTCCTCGGTCAGCCGCTGCGCCATCTGCGCCCGCATCGGCCCCGTGATCGCGCTGGCGTGCTCGCTGCGCAGCCGGAAGGCTTCGAGGAAGCGCTGGCGCGGCGAAGACGCCGTCAACCACATCTCGCCGAGGTCGTCGCCGACGATCACCGGCGTGGTCGAAGGATGCGGCGGCGCCTCGTTCTGGATGATCTCAAGCGCCCGCAGGCGTGTGCGCTGGTTGCGCCGCCCGCTGATGAAGAGCCGCCCGTCCGGCGTGGGCGCCAGCAGCCCTGCGCTGGCCGACGACAAATAGGCGGCGGGGTAGAGATAGTGGGCGATGCGGACGGCATGGCCCAGAACCATCGCCTCGATGTCGTCGCCAGCGTCCACGTAGACGCCGCGGATCAGCTGCATGAGGCTCCCACCTTGCGCCCGCGCATGCGCGCGGCGCTTGTCGATGGTCTCGCCGACGAAGTGGATGGGCATGGACTTTCCCGCATCTCAGATGCGCGAAAGTCGTAATTCAAAGCGCCTTTGTCAAGGACTATCGCGCATCTGAGATGCGGGAAAGTCCGGCGTGTCTCACAGTGGGCTTGGTGCGGGCGGTCGGGATCGAACCGACACGGGGTTTCCCCCAACGGATTTTAAGCTGACCGCCATCGGGTAACGTCGTCCTCGACGACGACAAGTCTCTGCGCGAAAACCTACTACGATCAGCTGCTTAGCCTTGATCCTCGCGAGGCGAACCTACTCTGTCGCCGTCCGTAACGAGCCGCGGCACGATTGCGCGTGGCTCCCCGGCGACCCCTGCTTTTTGGGGGCCGGAAGGAGGGTAAGCTGAAGGTCAAGCTGACCAAGACCGCCGTGGAATCGGCCCGCCCAACCGGGATCGAGTACGAGCTGCGCGATACGATTGTTCCGGGCCTCATGCTGCGCGTGACACGCAATGGGCGCAAGACCTTCATGCTCGCATACCGAACGAACGCGGGCGTGCGCCGGAAGCCGGCGCTCGGCCGGGTGGGCGAGATCACGGTCCACCAGGCGCGCCGCCTCGCCCAGGACCTGCTCGCCGAGGCCAGGCGCGGACGCGATCCGAGCGCCGAGAAGGCGGCGAGCCGCGCCGCGCCGACCGTCAAGCAACTCTGCGACCGCTTCATCGAGGACTACTCGGAGCCGAAGAACCGTCCCACGACCGTCAAGGGCTACCGCGGCCTGATCAAGCGCCAGATCAAGCCGCTCCTCGGCACGCTCAAGGTCCGCGACGTGACACGCGCCCATGTCGCCGACATGATGGTGAAGCTCCGGCCGACCCCGCGCACCGCCAACCACGCGCTTTCATGCCTGCGCAAGATGATGAACATGGCCGAGGTCTGGGGCTATCGCGACGACGGCACCAACCCCTGCCGCCACGTCCCCAAGTATCCCGAGGGTGCGCATACTCGTTGTCTCACCGACGCCGAGGTCGGCCGCATCTTCGCCTACCTGGACCAGGCCGATCGCGAAGGACTGGAGCGTCCGACCATTGTGCTCGCCATCCGGCTTCAATTCGGATTCGCCGCCCGCGCGTCGGAGATCACCGGGCTACGCTGGGATTGGATCGACTTCGTGAGCCGACGAGTGGTCTGGCCGGACAGCAAGACCGGTTCGATGTCGAAGCCGATTAGCGGCGAGGCTTTCGACCTGCTGGCGAACGCGCCGCGCCGACCTGACGCGATCTATGTCATCCCAGCGCTGTCCGACCCCAGCGAACCGATGAGCTATTACACTTACGCCGACGGCTGGACGCGCGTGTTGAAGCGAGCAAGGGTCCCCCACGTCGGCACGCACGGCATCCGCCACCGCGCCGCGACCGAGATCGCCAACTCGGGCGTGCCGATCAAGGTCGGCATGCAGCTGACGGCGCACAAGACGGTCTCCCAGTTCATGCACTACGTCCACACCGAGGACGAGGCCGTTCGGGCCGCCGCAGAGAAGGTAGCGCGACTGCGGCAACAGGCGCTTGGGCGATAGCTCGACACATGGCCGATCTTGGACGCCAGAACCGAACCGCTGAACAATGAAATCCTCGGCGCGAGAGTCGGCTCCGCCGACCATTCCATGGCTTCATATAGGGTAGGCCCCTATGCTAGAAGCCGCCGCATGACACACACCGTCCGCGAGAAGCGCAAGCTCCTGGCGCGCGTGCACCGCATTCGGGGCCAGGTGGAGGCGGTCGAGCGTGCCCTGGAGGCCGAGGCTGGGTGCGAGAAGGTCATGCACCTCCTGGCCAGCACCCGCGCGGCCATGTCGGGCCTGATGAGCGAGGTGATCGACGACCACGTCCGCACCCACCTGGTCGATCCGGCAAAGCATCCGGGCGCACTCAACGGCGATGCGACCGAGGAACTGCTCGCGGTCGTCCGCACATACCTGAGGTAAAGGAAATGGCCGCAGTCGACGCCGCGGTTCCTGGGGGAACGCACAGCCACGTCTTTCTCGGCGAGGGCCAAGAACACGCCGAGCGCCGGACCTGGATCGTCATCGCTATCTGCGGCGCCATGATGATCCTGGAGATCGTCGGCGGCTCCCTCTTCGGCTCCATCGCCCTTGTCGCCGACGGCCTGCACATGAGCACCCACGCTGGCGCCCTGCTGCTGGCCGCGCTGGCCTACGCCTACGCCCGCCGGCACGCCGGCGACGCCCGCTTCAGCTTCGGCACGGGCAAGCTCGGCGACCTCGCCGGGTTCACCAGCGCCATCATCCTGGCCATGATCGCTGTCTTGATCGGCTACGAGGCGATCAGCCGCTTGTTCGCGCCGGTGGCGATCCATTTCGCCGAAGCCATCCCGATCGCCTGCCTGGGGCTCGTTGTGAACATCGCCTCGGCCTGGGTGTTGTCGAGCGGCGAGCACCATCATCACGGCCAATCCCATGACCACGGCCACGAACACGGCGGCCACGGCGAGGAACGCCGCATCGAAACGCCGGGCGGCGCGCTGCTTCTGACGATCTTCGAGGAAGACCATCCTGCGGTCTTCCGGCTGCGGGCAGAGGGAACAGCCACGCCCGCCGCGCCGGCCGTCAGCATTCTGACCGTGCGTCCGGACGGCGCCTTGCAGTCGTTCCTCATGGAGGACCGTGGCGGCTACCTGCAAAGCGTCACCGAGATCCCCGAGCCGCACGCGTTCGCCGCGCGGGTCATGGTCGATGGAGCCGTGTACCCCGTGCGTTTCGAAGAGGACGGGCACTCGTATGGCCACGCGCACGGCGCCGGGGCCGTACACCGGGACAACAACCTGCGCGCCGCGATCATCCACGTCATGGCCGACGCCTCCGTGTCGGTCGTGGTCATCGCCGGTCTTCTACTGGCGCGCGCCTTCGGCTGGCTGTGGATGGACCCCGTTGCGGGGATCGTCGGCGCCTGCGTCATCGCCAGCTGGTCCTGGGGCCTCATCCGCGACACCGGCGCGATCCTCTTGGACATGAACCCCGACCCCCGCGTCACCGACGAGCTGCGCCGAGCGATGGAACATAACGGCGACCGTCTGACGGACCTCCATGTCTGGCGTCTGGGGCCAGGCCACCTGGGCGCCATCGTCTCGGTGGAGACGAGCAGCACCCACGGACCGGAGTTCTACCGTGAGCGGCTGCGCCGCTTCCGGTCCGTGTCCCATCTCACAGTCGAGGTCTCGCGGGCCGCCTGAGTTCAGCTCGACGATGCCATCCGCGCCTTGCGCCAGCGTGCGACCGCGACCAGACCCCAGATCGCTTCGATGATCCCGAACGTCCACGCGCCTTGCATGAAGCCGTAGGCCGAGCCCAGCCAGCATGAGACCGCGAAGGC
This sequence comes from Caulobacteraceae bacterium, assembly GCA_050729395.1. Classification (GTDB taxonomy): domain Bacteria; phylum Pseudomonadota; class Alphaproteobacteria; order Caulobacterales; family Caulobacteraceae; genus Acaudatibacter. The sequence goes on along the minus strand of JBOHLC010000167.1, from coordinate 3,198 downwards.
CAGCACCCACCAAGGCGGGCGGCGTTCGAGCGCATAGCAGATCAGCATGGCGGTGACGGCGAAGAGCCCGAAAGCGGTGAGCAGGCTCATGCTCCCGTCTTCGCCGAATTGCATCCGCTCGCCCAGCGGACATTGAGCGTCGAGACGGCCAAGGCTAAGGCCCAGACGTCCCTGGGGGAGTAGCCGTCCGCGCGATAGCGGAAGCCGCGTCAACATACTTGGCCCCCACGGCCGTGGCGCGAGCTGGCGAATCGATTAGGTCCGATTGGCGAGACCAACGGCGGAGGGGCTCATGGCTGGCGGAGCGTCCGCTCGTCGGCAGGCGCCATCCGGTAGATTTGCGTCGCTAGTGGTGAAAATCTAACGGCTGGTCCCCAGCCGGTGAGCGGACTTGCGAATGACGGAGTAAGGCAGTGAACGTGATTGTCACCCGGCGCTCAAGATTGACCCCCGATCGGCGTCCAACATTGACCCCCTGGGCTCGATGGTTGCAGTTGCGCACCCTCTTCACCGAGGAACAGGCTGCGCGGCAGCGAGCAGGCGAACCTATCGGAACCCCTTTCGGAGAAGGAGCCTACGCTGGCGCCCCTCCACTAGGGAGGCCGCGCCGCGTGCCGTGTTGGGCCCGAGAAAGGCTCCCCTGAACTTCATGGCGGGCGCGCTTGAGAATGGTCGTCTTTGGGGGTGGCGGGCGCGCGACTGGGCGGAGATCCAGGAAGGCCAGATGTCGGCCGCCTATGAAACCATCCTGAAAAAGCTCGCTCTCGAACCGGGACAGTCGCTTCTCGATGTGGCGTGCGGGGCCGGAATGTTCGCGTCGATGGCCAGCGGGCGCGGGCTCCGCGTGTCGGGGATCGATGCATCCGACGCGTTGCTTACCATTGCTCGAGAAAGGGCGCCGAGCGCGGATTTCCGACTAGGCGATCTCGAAAGCCTTCCCTTCCCGGACGGTTCCTTCGACGCCGTGACGGGCTTCAACGCGTTTCAGTTCGCGGCCAACCCCGTTGCCGCGCTCTCGGCCGCCGGTCGCGCCGCAAAGCGAGGCGCCCCGGTCGTCGTCGCCATCTGGGGAGGCCAAGAGGCAGCTCAAGCCGCCACTGTCTTCGCCGCGCTCGCGCGACTTCTGGAAAGCTCTCGGGCTTCGTCTCCGAAGACCGTTACGCTTTCGGAGGAAGCGGGACTGCGTCGCTTCGCGGACGACAGCGGTCTCCTGGGCGCTTTCGAGGTTGAGACCATCGATACGGAATGGAGCTACCCGAACCTCGCGACGGCGATACGAGGGTTGAACTCCGCGGGCTCGGCCCGCTTGGCCGCCGACCGAGCCGGGGAAGAGGCGGTGACTCGCGCTCACGAAGCCGCCCTCCAGCCATATGTGAAGGCCGACGGGACCGTCCGCCTTGGCGCGGTTTTCCGGTACATCATCGGCCGGGCGCCGTAGGCGCGGCTGATCACTTCACAGGAGGCGCGAGATGCGGCTTGCCGACAGGATCGCGATCGTCACGGGCGCGGGGGGCGGCGGCTGCGGGCGCGAAATTGCACAAAGTCTGGCGCGCGTCGGGGCGACCGTGATCGTCTCGGACATTGACGAAGCCGGCGGGCTTCAAACCATTCGCACGATCGAAGCGAGCGGCGGGCGGGCGTCCTTCCTGCGCGCCGACGTCCGCCGCGAAGCGGAGGTCAAGGCGTTGATAGCCTATGCCGAGGAGACCTACGGCGGGCTCGATATCCTCGTGAACGATGCATCGGGGCCCGGCTACCACCCCGAGGCGCCGTTGGACTACTGGGTCGAGACCGTGGAGACAGACCTTCTCGGCGCCATGTACGGGGTGCGCCACGCCATCGACGCCATGATCAAGCGCGGCGGCGGCGCGATCCTGAACATGGGCTCGACCTCCGCGCTTGCCCACGGGCGTGTCCATTCGGGCGGCGCGCCAGCTTACGATGTGGCCAAGGCCGGCGTCGTGCGCCTGACCACCACGCTCTCGTGGCTGAAAGACAAGATGAACATCCGGGTCAACTGTCTTGTTCCAGATTTCGTCGCAAGTCCGGACGTGAAGGGCTACTTCGACTCCCTACGGCCGGAACAACGCGGTCAAGACGGCATACCCGAAACCTTGACGACGCTCGAGGAGATCGCCAACGCGGCGCTCGGCCTTCTGCGCGACGATGCGCTGGCTGGGCGCGTCCTCGTGTACTGGACCGGGCGCAAGCCGCGGCTCATTGCCTTCGGGGATCCAGGCTACGTCACGCTGGAGGACTGGCGTATGGCGCCGCAGCACGTGTAGCCGGTTGGTCCCACGGGGCATCTCAATAACCCGCAACGAACATAAGTCGCATGACTTGACGCGGCGGTGAGGACTTCGATCAATCGTCAGGGCTGGGCGCCAAGCGTGTGAATTTGGCCACTAGAAGGGTCCCATGAACCATCATTGGAGCGTCGGTTTGGGGAATTCCGGCGCAGGTTGGGCGGTGATCGGCGGAAGTGAAGGTGAGGGCAAGATTAAAGGAAGCTGGCGCTTCCCGTAAGCCATTGTCTGCACACTGGTTGTAGCTTGGCCTTTGGTGGGGCGGCGGCTCTGGCCATCCCAAGTGCATGACATCGCACGCGTTTATGCGACGGCTCTGGGTTCGGCCTTGCTTTGCGAAGGATCGATCGCGACCTCTCGGCCATGAGCCGCGAGGACGCATCCGACTTCCGTCCCCGGACGGCCCGCGCCCGAGAGTCTGGCGCCCGAACCGGGAGACGGTCACAGTCCTTCGCCGCCCAGGTGATGAAGGCCGCGGCCAAGGCCCATGGCGGTCCCCTTTCCCGGTCCCGTCAACATGGGAAGGGCCGGACCGGGAAAGGCCGATGCTCACGGATCGGCCGCGGCCAGGCGGTCGCCGACCGGCTGAAGCGCCAGGCGGCCGAGCGCGGTCCGGGCCAGCGGCAGCGGCGGGTGGTGATCAAGGCGCGGATCGTCCGGCATCGGGTGGGGAGCGGCGCCGCCGGCGCGCACCTGCGCTACCTCCAGCGGGACGGAACCACGCGAGACGGCGAGCGCGGCCGGCTCTATGTGCCGGAACGGGATGAGGAAGACGGCAAGGCCTTCGTCGAACGCGGCGAGGGCGACCGCCATTCCTTCCGCTTCATCGTCGCCCCCGAGGACGGCGAGCGATTGGCGGATCTGCGCGGCTTCACCAGCGAGGTGATGGCCC
>JBOHLC010000166.1:0-15177 GCA_050729395.1 Caulobacteraceae bacterium | reverse complement strand
AAACATACGGGGCAGGTCAGGTTACAGGCGTCGTTGATCTCGACGATCGCAAGGCACGAATGCTGCTCGTGATCGGGACAGAGACCGCAGTCGTAGGGACAGCCGTGCTCGGTTCGGGTCGCCAACGCGCGCGGCCGGTCGCCGGGCTTGAGCCAGTCCTTCTGCGCCTTCCAATAAGCGAGGTCGTCGCTGATCAGGGTTTTCTGCACCCCGTGGTCGAGGCAGCGCTTGAGGTAATAGACGCACGCCTCCTCGGCGATGATCTTGGCCGGGACGAGCGCGAGGCAGGTCTCACACAGGCTGGTGGTCTGGCCGAGGAACAGATAGGACGCGCTCTTGCGTGCGTTCGCGGCCGAGGTCGGCGAGATAGAAGGCGCATCCATAGGCGACCAGGCCCCCGCACAGGATGTGGAACAGGTTAAACGGACCGATCACGCTCGGATAGGGCTTGAGGAACTCCCAGGCGAACCGCTGCGCGCCATACCAGGCGCACATCGCGTAGAATCCGCGCCGCATGGCCCAGGGCGCGCGCGACTTCAAGCCGATGAGATAGATGGTCAGGAACACGGCCATCGACGCGCTTTCGTAGAGCTGTACCGGGTGCCGCGCGATCCCATCGCCCAGATCGACGCCCCATGGCAGCGCCGTCGGCGTTCCATAGGTGTCGTCCGGGATTCCGGCGAAGAAGCAGCCGAAGCGGCCGATGACCACGCCCAGGCTGAACGAGCCGACGAAGAGGCCACCGGTCGAACCCTTGATCCCGCGCGCGGCCTTGTACAGCTCCACCGCGACGATGGCGCCCACGAGCGCCCCGGCGACGCTGTGCGAAAGAGAAGGAACGCTCTGCCGCAAGCTGTTCAGCGATCCCGCCGCCCAAGCGCCCCCGGCGGCGCCGAGCGCCAGGGCCGCGAAATAGCCGCCGCCGACCTTGGTGGCCAATCGGTTCGCGATCTCGCGGAGGCGCCAGCGGTACAGAACCACGCTCAAGCCGGCTCCGCTCGCCCAAGCCGCGAGGTCGAAGGGCATGTGCAGCCAAGTCGCCGTCGGCACATGAATCATCAACAGACAAGGGCACGATGACCTTCATCTTCGCAAGCATCCCTCGGCCGCGTCCCGCGTTTGGAGGGGGCGAGCGGCCGCCTGCGGAAGGTCCCGAATGGACTTGAAAGAGATCGGACTTTTCGGCGGCGGGGCCGCGCTCGCGCTCGTCGTCGGCTTGGGCGCTGGCCAGTTCGCCCGCGAACCGATGGACCGGGCCGTGGCGTCCCATCCCATGGCCGCCCTGCCCGGAACCCAGGAACTGGTCGCCAGCACGCCGGAGGCCGCTCCGCCGGCGCCGCCACCGGCGACGCCGGTCAGATGGCAGGCGCGCGACGACACGCCTTCCGCCTATGCCGACGATTCCGCGTCCGCGACGGACGACGCCCAGGCCAACGCCCAGGACGCCGGCGCGAACGATGAAAGCTCCGATGGCGCTGTTCCGGAGGTCCGAGGCCCACCGCCGGACCAGGATTACGCGCGCCGGGACCTGGGCGGGCCGGAGGAGGTGACGCCGGACTACACGCCGCCGCCGGCGTACAATTGGCCGGAGCGCCGGGCGCCGCGGCCGATGCGTCCGCCGCCTCCGCCGCCTTACGACTACGCTTCGCCGGGCGACGGTCCGGAGGCCTGAGGATCCCCCAGCAGGCGGCCGACCGCGAAAACGATCGTAGCCCGCGCGCGCCTGGGCGTCAGATGCTGCTCCCGGCGCAGGCGGCTCCAGGTCTCATAGCTCAGCAGCAGGTCCAGGCACTCGAGCGTGGTCGTATCGCCGGCCACCGCCGGGGGCAAGGCTTCCCGCAGTATGGCGCGCGAGGCGGCGGTCAGGCGGGCGTGACGCGCCTCCAGAAACGCCGATCCGACACGGTGGGCGTCGGCGGCGCGCTTGAACGGTGCGATGGTTTCGAACGCCAGGGCGCGCCGGTCGATGAGATCGGCCAGCCTCTGGCGCCAGGTCTCGCCCCTCAATCGCGGGCGGAGCATGGCGCTCAGTTCGGCCTCGATGGCGACCGCCATCTCGCGATAGACGCCGTCCATGTCCTTGAAATGACGGAACACAGTGCGCAGGCCCACGCCGGCGCGCGCGGCGACCTGTTCGGCGACGGGTGAGACCTCGCCGGCGCGGACGAGATCGAGCATGGCCGAGACGATGCGCGCTCGGCTGTCCTGCGAGCGCCGGCGGCGTCCGTCGGGATGCGGCGGTGGCGCTTGCCTGGCCAGGCTGGCGAGGTGACGGCTCATTCAGGCGAACAGAGCCAGGCAGCCGGTATCGGCCAGGACCGCGTCCACGGCCTCTCGGGCGACGGGCGCCAGGGCGTCATGCGATTGGCGCAGCCAGGTCAGGCACTTGGCCTGATAAGGGAACGGTGCTTGCGTCCAGACGTGACCATCGACCTCGGTCTCGATGCCGTCGCGGCCTTCCGCCAGGGCGGCGGCATTGGCCAGCATCACAGGGGGATAGACGCGGCCAATGTCCGCAAGCAAGGTCAGCAGCGTCGGCGGGAGCGCGTCGAGGTCCAGCCAGTCACCGTCTTGCGGCTCGAGGCCCGAAAGGTCCTCCATCAGGCCGACCCAGGCGGTGACGCGGGGCGCCACCCTGGCGGTCAGCTCCATGGGCGTCGGGTCGAACTGAGCCAACTGGGTCAGCTGGCCGTGGACCGCGAAGTCGCAGGCGGCGGGACGCGCGCCCAGGACGAACGGCCGGACGCTCAGATGGGCCTCGAACGCCTCCAGGAAACGTCTGTAGCTGGCCTCGATCACCGGGCCGGTGACCTCGTTGGAGCCGACGAAACGAAGCCGTCCGATCTGCCGCTCGCCGATCGTCCGGGCGACCTGAGCCAGGGCCTCGGCCGACATGGCGGTGTTGCGCCACAGCGGCAGGATCTGGCTGGCCTTGGCGATGTCGGCGGCAAAGGCCCAGCGATAATGGAACATGGCCTTGGTCAGCCACTCGTCGGCGTAGTCCTCGATGAGCTCGTCGAGGAAGGCGAGAGCCGGATCGGCCGGAATCACGCTTCGGCCGGCATGCTCGCGCTCGAGACGCCTCAGGATCGGCGAGGAGTCGGTCACCGCCTCCAGTTCCCCCGATGGGCCGGGCAGGAAGAAGGTCGGCATCAGGCGCACGCGCGGCTCGGGCATGGCCGCGGCCTGCGCCCCGCCGGCGACGAGGAAGCGATAGGGGATGCGCCGGTAGCGCAGCAGCGCCAGCATCTTGCGCGTGTACGGCGAGCCGGGCACCCCCATCAGGGCGATGCGGTCTTCGACCATGGTGGCCACTCCTGGAGCAGGCGCCGGGTGGCGCGGCGGACCTCCGCCTTGACCGCGCCATGAGATAATGGCACGGATATTGCCATAATATGCGAAGGGAAGCGGCGCCGAGTCAATCCACGGGCCTAGAGCAGGATGATTTGAGACGCGGTCTCAAATCTGAATCCTGCTCTAGAATCAAACATGCGGAGCCTGATTCAGACGCCGGATCTCTCCGGTCCAGCGTCATCACGCTCCGGCAGAGGAGACAGCCTTCAGTGAACCATAAGCATCCCGCGGAACCGGGTTTCGACGGCGTCATCGGCCGCACGATCGAGGAGTCCACGCCATCCTGGTCCGGCGGGGCGGCCCCCAAGGGCGCGCCGAACCTCGTCATGGTGGTCCTCGACGACACCGGCTTTGCTCATCTCGGCTGCTACGGCTCTACCATCGGAACGCCCAACATCGACCGCCTGGCCGGCGAGGGCCTGCGCTACACCGGCTTCCACACCACCGCCCTGTGCTCGTCCTCGCGCGCCTGCCTGCTCACCGGCCGCAACCATCACGCCGTCGGCATGCGGGCGATCTCGAACTTCGACACCGGCTATCCCAACATGCGCGGCGCGGTGACGCCCAGGGCCGCGACCCTGGCCGAGATACTGCGCGAGGCCAGCGTTGCCACCTTCGCCGGCGGCAAATGGCACCTGGCCCCGATGGCCGAATGCACGGCCGCGGGCCCGTTCCGCAACTGGCCGCTCGGCAAGGGATTCGACCGCTTCTACGGCTTCCTGCAGGGCGAGACCGATCAATTCTACCCTGAACTCACCAGCGACAACCACTTCGTCGACCAGCCGCGCGCGCCGGCCGAGGGCTATCATGTCTCTGAGGACCTGACCGACCGGTCCATGGCCTGGGTGCGAGATCAGGTCTCGTTGACACCCGAGCGGCCGTTCTTCCTCTATCTGGCCTTCGGCGCCATGCACGCGCCGCATCAGGCGCCCAGGGCCTACCTCGAGAAGTACCGCGGCCGGTTCGACGACGGCTGGGATGTCGCGCGCGAGGCCTGGTTCGCGCGCCAGAAGGCGATGGGGATCGTTCCGGCCGAAACCCGCTTGGCGCCACGCAATCCGGGCGTTCGTCCGTGGACGGAGCTATCCGACAAGGAGCGGGCCTTCGCCGCCCGGCTGCAGGAAGCCTATGCGGCCATGCTCGACCACACCGACGCCCAGATCGGCCGCCTGGCTGATTTCCTGGACGAGCTCGGCGTATTCGACGACACCCTGTTCATCCTCGTCTCCGACAATGGCGCCAGCCAGGAGGGCGGCCCCAAGGGCACCCTCGACGAGATGAGATATTTCAACATGATGAAAGAGGACCTCGACACGGCGGTCGAGCGCCTCGACGACATCGGTGGCCCCGACAGCCATTGCAACATTCCCTGGGGCTGGGCCCAGGCCGGCAACACCCCGCTCAAATGGTACAAGCAGAACACCCACGGGGGCGGCGTGCGCGATCCCCTGATCGTGCGCTGGCCGGCGAGGATCAAGGACGTCGGCGGACTGCGCCACCAGTTTTGCCACGCCATCGACCTGGCGCCGACGATCCTGGAGGCGATGGGACTGGCCCCGCCAGCCGAAGTCCGCGGCTATGCCCAGATGCCCGTTCACGGGGCGAGTCTCGCGGCGACCTTCGATACCACGGACGCCCGCCCGCCGCGCGAGATCCAGTATTTCGAGATGGTCGGACACCGAGGTCTGTGGCGGGACGGTTGGAAGGCCGTGACCCACCACCCCTCGGGGACGCCGTTCGACGACGATGCGTGGGAACTCTACCACCTCGACCGCGACTTCTCGGAGACGGACGATCTGGCGGCCGCCGAACCCGACCGACTGAAGGCGATGATCGAGGCCTGGTGGCGCGAGGCGGAGACGCACGGCGTCCTGCCGCTCGACGACCGCAACGCCTTCGCCTTGTTCGGCGCCTCGCGCCGGCCGGGCTTGCCGACCTCGCGCAGCCGCTTCGTCTATTATCCGCCGATCTCGCATCTGGTTTCGGACGCCTGTCCGCCGGTGGCCCGTGGCTGGCGCATGAGCGTGGAGCTGGACCATACCGGCGGCGATGGGGCCCTCATCTCCCGCGGCAGCCGCAACAGCGGCTTCGTGCTCTACGTCAAGGACGGACGCTGCGTGTTCGACTACAACGCCTTCCACGATCACACGGTAATATGCGCGCGCGCTCCGCTGACCCGGGGAAGCCACGTGGTGGAGGTCGCGGTCGAGCGGCAAGCCGACGGCGGCGCGTGGGTGGTCCTGACCATCGATGGCGAAGGGGTGGGCGAGCGAACCATCCCACGTCTGCTCCTCCTGGTCTCCAGCCTCGGCATGGACTTCGGCGCCAGCCCCAGGCCCGTGTGCGACGCCTACGCCGCGCCGTTCGCCTATCCGGGCCTCATCCGGCGAGTGACCTTCGAGCTGCCGACCGCCAGCCCGCAACTCGCCCGCGCCACCGCCCGGGCCGAAGTCAAAGCGGCGCTATCACGGCAATAGGCGCCGGCGGCGCGCTATTCCGCGTGATCCCGGGCCCAGGCGACGACCTCGGCGTGGGTGGCGAACCAAACCTCGCCCTTGGTGTTGGCGTGGCGGATCAGGGCGTCGAGGATCCACAGGCGTGAGCGGTAGCCGATGATGTGCGGATGGCAGGTCAGCTGGAAGACGCCGCCGTCGGCCCAGGCCCCGTCGAGTTCGCGCCGCCAGATGTCGAGCACGTCGGTCGGCGGCGTGTGGGGCCTCTGCCAGGAGGCGCGGTTCATCGACAGATACGGCGCGTCGTCGCGCAGCCACTCGACCGGCAGTTCGACGATGCCGGTGGCCTCGCCGTCGGCCATCAGCTCGTAGCAGTCCTCGTCGGCAAAAAGGGAAGAGTCGTAGGCGAGGCCCAGCTCCTGCTCGATGGCCAGGGTGTCTGCGCTGAAGTCCCACGACGGCGTGCGCAGGCCGACCGCGCGCGCGCCGGTGACCTTCTCGATGGCGTCGGCCGCGCGCTGCAGCAGCTCGCGCTCGGCGCCGGCGGGCAGGGTAGTGTTCATCTCGTGGATCCAGCCGTGCAGGCCGATCTCGTGGCCGGCGGCGATGAGCGCGCGCTGTTCGTCGGGGTGGAGCAGGGCGGTCACGGCCGGAACGAAGAACGTGGCGCGGATGTCGTGCCTGGCCAGCAGGGCGGCGATGCGCGGCACGCCGACTCGCGCGCCATACTGGCCCCAGGACAGCCTGGCCACGGACGATCCGCCGTCACGAAGATCGCTGGTTTCGTGGTCGGAATCGAACGACAGGGCGATGGCGCAACGCGCGCCGCCGGGCCAGGATCTGGGTTTCAGAGCGCGGCCGGCGCGGACCCGGTCGACGGACGCCCGCCAGCGCTCTTCCGGCCATTCCCAGGGCTGGATATCCGGCTGAGCCATGTGGCGAGACTCCCAAACGCGGGTCCAGCCTATCCCAAGGCGCCCCCGCGCGCCTACAGTGGCGCCCGAAAATGGAGATGAGAAAGATGGCGTTTGGCGCTGAATCGACGACGGACGAAGTGCTGGAAGGCGTGGACCTTACCGGCAAGCGGATCCTGGTGACCGGCGCCTCGGCGGGCCTAGGTGTTGAGACCGCCCGCGCGCTCGCGGCGCACGGGGCATGGGTGGTCGGGGCCGCGCGCGACCTGGCCAAGGCCCAGGCGGCGACCGAGGGGGTTCGCGCCGGCGCGGCCAAGGGCGGCGGGCTCGAGCTCGTCGAGCTTGACCTCGCTTCGCTCGCCAGCGTGCGCGACTGCGCCGACGCCCTCGTCGCGGCGGGCAAGACGTTCGACGTGGTCATCGCCAATGCCGGGGTCATGGCCTGTCCCAAGGGCGTCACCGCCGACGGCTTCGAGACGCAGTTCGGCACCAATCACCTTGGCCACTTCGTACTGGTCAACCGCATCGCCTCCCTGATGGGCCCCGGATCGCGGCTGGTGAATCTGTCCTCGGCCGGCCACCGGTTCAGCGATGTCGATCTCGACGACCCGAACTTCGAGACCACGCCCTACGCCGAGTTCGTCGCCTATGGCCGCTCGAAGACAGCCAATGTGCTCTTCGCCGTCGAGTTCGACCGCCGGCACAAGCCGCGCGGCGTGCGGGCCACCGCCGTCCATCCCGGCGGCATTCACACCGAGCTCGGCCGGCACATGACGCCGGAGGTGATGCAGCAGCTGATGGACAACATCAACGCCGCCCAGCAGGCGTCTGGCGCCTCCGCCTTCACCTTCAAGTCCATACCGCAAGGCGCGGCGACCCCGGTGTGGGCGGCCGTGGTGGCCGAGGCCGACGCGGTCGGCGGAGGCTATTGCGAGGACTGCCACGTGGCCGAGGTCGTTGACGACCAGGCCTCCCGCGTGGGCGTCAAGCCCTACGCCCTCGATCCGGACCACGCCAAGGCCCTGTGGGCCAAGAGCGAGGAGATGGTCGGAGAGCGGTTCTGAAGGGCGAGGCGCCGGTCGGGCGTTTTCACACGGCCTCCGCGGTGAATTGCCCCCTTCAGGACTCCCGTATGCCGACCTTGGCCGCTTCCCCTTGCCCGCCGGAGCCGAGCGTCGCTAGGGTCGCGCCTGCTGGCAAGGACGAGGCGGCGAGCGCATGGTCGATGTCTTCATTTCCTACAAGCACGAGGAGCGCGCGCGGTGCGAGCGCTTCTGCGAGAAGCTGAAGGCGCTGGATCTGGACGTCTGGTTCGACGTTCGCCTGACGGCAGGCAAGCGCTTCGACCGCGAGATCGAACAGGCGGTGAAATCCGCCAAGGCCGTGGTGGTGCTGTGGTCGCCGGCGTCGGTAGAAAGCGAGTGGGTCCGAGAGGAGGCCGGCGTCGGCAAGGCCCGCGACGTCCTGGCGGCGATCAGGATCGCACCTTGCGATCTGCCATTCGGATTTGGAACCACCCACGTCGTAGACATTCACGAGGCCGACTTCCCGGACGACCATCCCGCCTGGGTGAAAATATTGGATCGCGTGGGCCAACTCATGGGCCGGGCCGAGCTGGCGGACTACTCCAAGGCCATGGGTCAGGCGGCGGGGGTCCTGCATCGGTTTGCGGAAAGGCATCCGGCGGCCCCCTTGTCGGCGAAGGCACGGCTGTATGCGGAACGGCTCACAGATCCCGCCGAGGAAGGGGCCGCTTCGGCCGCGAGGCCTTCAGCGCCCGATCGGCCGCTCAGCGGTCCGGCCGCGCGGTGGGCGGCCATAGAGAGCAGCCTCGATCCTCGCGACTACGCTGACTTCCTGGACCTCTTCGTTCACTCGGAAGAGGCGTTCGAGGCGCGCCGTCAGAAGCGGCGGCTCGAGGACTGGGCGGCGGTGGATCAGACGGACCCGGCGGCGGTGACGGCGTTCCTCAGGGCCGGTTCGTTCGCCGCGCTGCGGGCTGTCGTCCAGGCGACGGCCGACAATCTCGCCGGGGCGGTCGAGCGGTCGAGGCTGATGGCCTATCCGACACTGGGGAACCCGACCAGCGCGCGCGCCGCCGCGCTCGCGGGGCACGGCCTCCTCGCGCGGAACTTCTCGATTGACCTGGCGGGCGTTGCGGCGTGGCCGCGGCCGGTCATGGTCGCGATCCCTCCCGGTCGATTCATGATGGGCTCGCCGGACGATGAGGCCCGTTGGGAGGGTTACGACGGCGAGGAGGAGCCACAGCACGAGGTGAAGATCGACCACCTCTTCGCCCTGGGTCGCGGCGCGGTGACCGTTGACGCCTTCGCCTCGTTCATTGCCGACACCAACTACGACATGGGCAACAGCGCCTTCAGTATGAACGGCCGCAGATTTGAGGTCACCCCGGGCCGGGGCTGGCGTGATCCTGGCTTCCCGCAGCTGGGCGATCATCCCGTGACCTGTGTCAGCTGGCATGAAGCGCAGGCGTTCCTCGACTGGCTCAATGACGGCCTGAAGCTGACGGATCGCCCGGATGCTTATCGCCTGCCGTCAGAGGCAGAGTGGGAATATGCGTGCCGGGCGGGCGCCCAGACGCCGTTCTGTTTCGGCCCCACGATCACCACCGATCAGGCGAACTTCAACGGCACGGTGGAATTTGGCGGGACGGCGCCTTCAATGGTGTGGCGCAAGGTGACGACGCCGGCGGGGCGGTTCCCGGCCAACGCGTTCGCTCTCTACGACATGCACGGAAATACGTGGGAGTGGTGTGCGGATGCTTGGAACGCAACCCACGAGGGCGCCCCTACGGACGGCCATGCTCGATCCACCGGGGACACCCCGTCGCGGGTGATCCGCAGCGGTTCCTACCTCAGTTCTCCTCAGCGATGCCGCTCGGCCATGCGCACACGGCAAGATCCCTCCCTTCGGAGCGTCGACCTCAGTTTCCGTTTGGCGAGGACTCTCCTGCCGCCGCCCTCCTGACGCTCGGGCGCATTGTTAGCCCTCGATCGTCTCTGCCAGGCGCGCTCAATGACGCCCGACGGCAGGCTGGCGAAGAGGCAGGTCGCCTAGCGGGCGGCCAACCGCGCCAGAAGTTCCGCCGCGAAGGTCGACAGCGAATCGTCGCGCGCGCCCATGATCACGATGCGGTCGCCCGATTGCGCGAGCTCAAGCAACCGCTCGCCGCAGGCCGGCCGGTCAGCCAGGGCGGCGGCGTTTCGGCCGCGCGCGGCGATTGCGGCCACGATGTCACCACTGGAGACGCTGCGGTCAGTCGCGCCGCCGAAATAGACCGGCTCGGGCATCAGCAGCGCGTCCTCTGGCGCCATGCGCTCGACGAAGCTCTCGGCCAGCTCCTTGCCCATGAGCTTCAGTGGCCGATAGCCATGCGGTTGGAACATCAGGAGCAGCCGACCTGGGAACGCGTGCAAGGTGTCGAGGGTGGCGGCGATCTTGTCCGGGTTATGAGCGAAGTCGTCGATGACGGTTATGCCCGCGGCCTCGCCCACGACGTCGAACCGGCGGCGCACGCCCGCGAACTCCGCCAAGGCCGCCGCGGCTTCCTCGAGCCTGACGCCCAGCGCGCCCACGGCTCCAATCGCGGCCAGCGCGTTGGCGACGTTGTGCGCACCCGGGACCTTCAGTCGGACTTCGGCGACGCCTTCTTCCCCGCGCACGAAGAACGATATCCCGGCCGGCGCCGGAACAAGAGGTCCGGCCAGCAGGTCGGCCCGGGCGTCATGCAGGCTGAAGGTCGTGACGCGCTCACGCGGAAGGCCTTCGGCGAGGCTGGCGGTTTCCTCATTGTCGAGGTTCAGCACCACCTTCCGCGCCTTGGCAGCGAAGTCGCCGAACAGGGCGCGCAGCTCGACCATGGACTTGTGGTCGAGCGAGATGTTGCTCACGACCGCGACGCTTGGGCGGTAGAGGGCAATTGAGCCGTCGCTTTCGTCCACCTCGCTGACGAAGGCGGACCCCGCGCCGATGCGCGCGCTGGCGAATGGCGAGTCTGGGCTCGCGAAGTTCTTCATCTCCGCCCCGTTCATGATGGTCGGGTCGCGGCCTGTGGCCGCCAGGATCCATCCGATCATGGCGGTGGTCGTCGATTTGCCGCTGGTGCCGGCGACGCCCACGCCGATCTTGGCCGCATTGAACAGCTCGGCCAGCAGTTGCGCGCGCGTGACGACCGGCGCCCCCACGCGCCTTGCCGCCTGCACGTCCGGGACGGCCTCCTCCACAGCCGTTGAGACGACGAGCATCTGATCGGCGCTCCTCAGCCCCGAACCATCCTGCGGATGCAGGACCACGCCTCTCGCGCGCAAGAAGTGAAACCGAGCGCCATTGCGGCCCTGGTCAAGAGCGCGATCCGATCCCTCGACCTTGCCGCCACCTGCCTGGACGATGAGGGCGAGCGGTGTCATGCCGCTGCCGCCGACGCCGCAGAAGAAGTAGGCCCTTTGAGATGTCATGGTGTGAGCCTAGGGGGCGAGCTAATCAGGAGCAACCGGATGCAATATCGTGAGCGAGGCGCCTGCCCGTGACCGCGGGCGTTAGGCGCATCGCGGTCGTCGCTACTTCCTCGCGCGTCTCGCCTGAGGTGATCGGCAAGGTCCACGGGCTCGCCGCCAGCCTCTACCGGGGCCGCGCGCCCGAGATCGTCTTCCACCCGCAGTGCCTCCTGGGCTGGGGTCACTTCGCCGGCGACGACGCGGCCCGCGCCTCGGCCTTCGTGGAGGTGGCCAACGACGAGGCCTTCGACGCGGTCTGGCTCGCTCGGGGCGGCTATGGCTCCGGGCGGCTGATCGAGCCGGTCCTGCCCCGGCTGACGCAGAAGGCGCGACGCAAGGCCTATCTGGGCTACAGCGACGGCGGGGCGTTGCTGGGCGCCCTCTACAGCCAGGGCTTCGAAGGCGTCGCGCACGGGCCTTGCGCCCAGGACATCCTCCGCGAGGGCGGTGAGGCGGCGATCGTCCGAGCGCTCGCCTGGCTCGTCGATCATGACCCGGCGAGCCTGGAGCCGAGCCTCGAGCCGGGCGTGAAGGCGGCGGCCTTCAACCTCACCATCCTCGGCTCGCTGATCGGCACGCCCTGGCAGCCGGACCTGACCGGCCACGTGCTGATGCTGGAGGAGGTGTCCGAGCCCATGTACCGGATCGACCGGTCGCTGTTCCACATCACCTCCAATGCGGGGGTCCGTCGCGTGGCGGGCATAAGGCTCGGCCGCTGCAGCGCCATCCCCGAGAACGACCCTGACTTCGGCATGACCGACGAGGAGGTCGCCCGCTACTGGTGCGATCGCTCCGGCATTCCCTGGCTCGGCCGAGCCGAAATCGGCCACGACATCGACAACCGGATCGTGCCGTTCGGCGGCATTTGACGAACCGGCCGCCGTTCCGCCGCGAGCGCTGTCGGATTTGCCTTCCGGGCCGGACCTCGAGCGGGCCGCCCCCGGCTGTCGAGGGGAAACGCGGAAATCGATCTTCAGCCTTCCGGGAGGGATGTTTGGGCCAAATGCGCCTTCACAGCCTCGATCGCCTCGACCAAGCCCACGCGATCGATGGCGACGCCAGGCGGGAGGCTGGCGAAGAGGCGGGTCGGCGCGGCGGCGTCGAGCATGACGAACACGCCCCGGTCGTCGGCCCGGCGGATGAGGCGGCCAAAGGCCTGGGCGATGCGGGCGCGGGCCACCGAGTCGTCATAGGTCTTGCCGCCGAACCGTTCACGCCGAGCCTTGTGCAGGATATCCGGCCGGGGCCAGGGGATGCGGTCGAACACCAGGAGACGCAGGGCCCGTCCCGGTACGTCCACCCCGTCGCGCACCGCGTCGGTGCCCAGCAGGCACGCGTCCTCCTCCGCCCGGAAGATATCAATCAGGGTCCCGGCGTCGAGCGGATCGACATGCTGGGCGTAGAGCGCCAGGCCCCGCTCGGCCAACGGAGCGACCATGCGCTCATGCACCGCGCGCAGCCGGCGGATGGCGGTGAAGAGGCCGAGAGCTCCTCCGCCCGCGGCCGTGAACAGCTCGCGCATGGCGGCGGCCACCTGGCGGGCATCCTCGCGCGCCACGTCGGTGACCACCAGGGCTCGGGCGTTGGCCCCATAATCGAACGGCGAGGCCAGGCGCAGGGTCTTGGGCCGTTCGGCGAGGCGCGCCGCGCCGGTGCGCATCTCGGCCACGGCGAAGGGATCGGCCAGCGTCGGGTCGGTCAGGGTCGCGCTGGTCACCAGCACCCCGTGCGCGCGGGAGATCACTGTCGCGGTCAGCGGCTCGGTCGGATCGACCCAGTGGCGGCGGCAGGCGGCGTCGACCACCCGGCCGTAGAGGAATGTGGCGTCGAACCAGTCGACGAAATCCGGATCGTCGTCGGCGTTCTCGTCGATGGCGGTGAGCATCGAGCGCCAGGCCGGCAGCATCATCCGCGCCCGGCGGTCCAGCCCGCGCAGGGCCCCCTCGATCCGCGCCCGTTCGCCGGACGACAAGGTCTCGGCCTCGTCGTCGAGGATGTCGGCCAGATGGCGGGTCAGCGCCAGCAGCGGCGCCTCGAGCGCGCCGATCGCGGCGGCCGCCGCCCGCGCGGTCTCGCGCACCTGATCTAGCGCTGGCCTTGCGGCGCACTCCATGCCGATGTCCGACGGCGCGGCGCGGGCGCGCAGCTGGTCGAGCACAGCGGTGAGGAAGGTCTCGACGGGTCCTGACGGCGCGACCTCGCCAGCCCCCGGCGCAATGCGCGACGACCAGCCTTCGCCCGGCAGACAAGTTGCGGCGCGCACGGCCTCGCCGAGGGCGCCCATCGCCCCCTCGCGCTCGCCCAGCATGTCGGAGAGGCGCGCCTCCAGGCCCCGTCCGCGCCGGCCGCGCCCTTCGGGTCCCCGGATCCAGCGGCGCATCTCGGCCGCCTCGGCCCCAGAGAGCACGGCGGAGAAGGCCGCGTCGGCCGCGTCGAACAGGTGATGGCCCTCGTCGAACACCACCCGGCGCAGCTGCGCCGTCTCCACGTCGGCCGCTCCGCCCCGGGCCGTGCGCGCTCCGTCGAACGCCGCCTGGCTCATCACCAGGGCGTGGTTGGCGATCACGAGATCGGCCCGTCGCGAAGCGCGCACCGCCTTTTCGATGAAGCAGGCGCGGTAGTGCGGACAGGCCGCGTGCATGCACTCGCCGCGCCGGTCGACGAGGTTGGCGGCGCTCGCCTGGGCCGGCGGGCTGACGGCGAAGAGGCTCGGCAGCCAGGCCGGAAAATCGCCGCCGGTCATGTCGCCGTCGACCGTCGCGCGGGCCCATCGGGCGGCAAGTCCCAGTCCGATCAGGTCGGCCCCGCCGAGCTGGGCGGCATTAGCCAGCTCCTGGAAATTGAGCAGGCAGAGGTAATTCTCGCGCCCCTTGCGCACCACCGCCTTGCGCGCGCGGACGGCCGGATCGGGAAACAGCGCCCGGCTCTCGCGGGCGATCTGGCGCTGCAGGGCGCGGGTGTAGGTCGAAACCCACACCGCCGGGCCGTTTGCCTCGGCCCACAGCGAGGCCGGGGCCAGATAGCCGAGGGTCTTGCCGACTCCCGTTCCCGCCTCGGCCAGCATCATCATCGGCTCGCCCTCGCGCTCGCGCGGCTGGAAGGCGTGGGCGGCCCCGGCGGCGAATTCGGCCTGGGCGGGGCGGAGTTCCGACAGGCCCGAGCGGGTCAGGAGTTCGGCCAGGCGCTCGCCGGCGGCGGCCGGATCGACCGGCGCCGAGCCTGGCTCGCCCGCCGGCCCCTCGTCGTCCCACTCGGCAACGCGGCTCCAGACCTCAAGGCCCGAGCCGCGCCAGGGCTTGCCCAAAGGCCCGGAGCGCAGCGCCCCGACCACCGCCGGGGCCCAGGCCCAGCCGGCCCGGCCCAGGGTCTCGGCCTGAGCCAGGGCCTCGTCGCGCGAGGGGGTCGGCCGCGCGGCGAGTTCGGTCAGCAGCAGGCCGCATACCTCGCGCAGGGTGGCCGCCTGAGCCTCTGGACCGTGCGGCTCGGGAAGTCCGGCGGCCAGGGCCAGACCCGCGGCCGACGGGGCGCAGAACGTCGCGGGCCGTGCGAAGGCCCATAGCTCGAGCGCGTCGAGAAGCCGCGGCGAACGCGGCGGCGGGCGAAGGCCAAGGCGCTGGGCGGTCATCGCCGCATGCACCAGCAGCGCCGGACCGCCCTCGAACAGCTCGCGCGCCTGGGCCGCGCCGATCTCGCGCCCGCCCACCGCGTCGGCCACGGCGCACCGCCCGCCCGGCAGAACGACGAGGGCCGGGGCCAGATCGAGCGCGGGGGAGGGGGCGTTCACGGCCCTGTGCTAGCCGATCCAGCCTCGAAACGGAACGGGAACGTCACTGCGATTGGGATGGCGACGAGCGCTAACCCGGCGGCTTGCGCTCCTCGCGAGTGGCGGGGCGCGCCGGGGCTGGCTTGGCCGCCTGGGGCCGCGCGACCGGCGCCGCGCGT
>JBOHLC010000165.1:0-12738 GCA_050729395.1 Caulobacteraceae bacterium | reverse complement strand
GCGCAAGGCCGACCGCCTCGAATAATCGTCCTCGGCAAACAATCGTTCGAAATAGGGAGAAAGCGCCATGGGAGTTCTGAGCGGCAAGGTGGTCCTGGTCACGGGCGGCGGCAACGGCATCGGCCGCGATTGCGCCCTGATCGCCGCCCAGGAAGGGGCGAAGGTGGTGGTCAACGATCTGGGCGGCGGGCTTTCCGGCGGTGACGAAGGCTCGACCGGGCCGGCCGAGGCCGTGGCCCAGGAGATCCGCGCGGCCGGCGGCGAGGCGGTATCCAACTCCGACAGCGTCACCTCGCTCGAGGCGTGCAAGGGGATGCTCGAACAGGCGCTGGGCGCTTTCGGCGGCCTGCACGCGGTGATCAACCCGGCCGGCATCCTGCGCGACGGCATGTTCCACAAGATGAGCGAGGCCGACTGGGACAAGGTGATCGAGGTCCACCTGCGCGGCAGCTTCAATGTCTGCCGGGCGACCATCGAGCATTTCCGCGCCCAGGAAGACGGCGCCTATATGCTCTACACCTCCACATCCGGCCTCTTCGGCAACATCGGCCAGACCAACTATGGCGCGGCCAAGATGGGCATCGCCGGCCTGTCGCGGATCATCGCCATGGAGGGCGCGGCCAAGAACGTGCGCTGCAACTGCATCGCCCCGGTGGCGTGGACGCGGATGACCCAGTCGGTGCCGGTCAAGGACGAAGCCCAGGCGGCGCGGCGCGCCCAGATGGCCAAGGACATCCGCCCCGATCAGCCGGCCCGCTTCTCCGTCGCCCTTATCTCCGAGGCGGCCAAGGGCGTCAGCGGCCAGATCTTCGGCGTCAGCGGCGAGAACATTATCCTCTACAGCCAACCCCGGCCGATCGAGACCCTGGGCAAGCCGGAAGGCTGGACGATCGACAGCATCCTCTCCGAGGCCCTGCCGAAGATGAAGGACAAGTTCTACCCGCTGAGCCGCCTGCCGCTGGCCGCGCCGCCGGCGCCGGCGCAAGCGAAAGCCGGCTGAGGGTGGCCCGTCTCGAGGGCCGGGGCGCGCTCGTCACCGGCGCGGCCAGCGGCATCGGCCGGGCGAGCGCGCGTCTCTTCGCCGCCGAAGGGGCCAGCGTGCTGTGCTTCGACCGCGCCGATGCGATCGAGGAGACCGCCGCCATGATCGCCGCCGACGGCGGCAAGGCGGTCGCGGTCAAGGGCGACGCCGGTTCGGAGGCCGATATCAAGGCCGCGATAAGTCGCGCCCACACCGAATTCGGTCGCCTCGACGCGGTCTTCGCCAACGCGGGCGTGAGCGGCGGCATGACGCCGATAGAGGAGATCGACGAGGCCTTCTGGCAGGCCCTGTTGCGCGTCAACCTGATCGGCCCGTTCATGGCGATCAAGCACGCCAGCCCGATCATGCGCGCCGCCGGCAAGGGCTCGATCATCTGCACCGCTTCGGTCGCCGGCCTGCGCTCGGGCGCCGGTGGAATTCCCTACAGCGCCAGCAAGGCGGGCGTGGTCAGCCTGGTGCAGACGAGCGCGAATGTGCTCTACGGCACGGGAGTGCGGGTCAACGCCATCTGTCCGGGCCTTATAGAGACCGGCATGACCGCGCCCATCTACCGCTCGGCGCGCGAGCGGGGGACCGACGCCAGGATCGGCCAGCTCAATCCCCTGCGCCGGGGCGGCGAGCCGAGCGAGATAGCCCACGCCGCATTGTTCCTGGCCTCGGACGAGTCCTCCTACGTCAACGGCCAGGCGATCGCCGTCGACGGCGGCCTCTCCTCCTCGCATCCGGTGGGCAGCCGTAGAGGCTGAAGCGTTGACAGCCGGGGCCTTTGTGGGTCCAGAGGCCCGATGCGCGGAACGGCGGACACAGCGGAGGCGAGCGGCGGCGTCATCGCCTTTCCGCCGGAAAAGCCGTTGCGCCTCGAGTCGGGCGGCGAACTGGCGGGCCTGGAGATCGCCTACCGGACCTGGGGCCGGCTGAACGCCGACCGCTCAAACGCCATCCTGGTCTGTCACGCGCTGACCCTCGACCAGCACGTCCGCGGTCGCCATCCCCTGACCGGCAAGCCCGGCTGGTGGGAGCCGATGGTCGGACCCGGCCTGCCGCTCGACCCGGAGCGGCACTTCATCATCTGCTCCAATGTAGTGGGCGGCTGCATGGGCAGCACCGGCCCCTCGTCGATCAATCCGGCCACGGACGAGCCGTGGGGCCTGGCCTTCCCGGTGATCACCGTCGCCGACATGGTCCGCGCCCAGGCCATGCTGGTCGAGGCCTTGGGCGTCGAGCGGCTGTTCGCGGTGATCGGCGGCTCCATGGGCGGGATGCAGGTGCTGCAATGGGCCGCGCTCTTTCCCGAGCGCGTGTTCGCGGCCGTGTGCATAGCCGCCGCGGCCCGACATTCGGCCCAAAACATCGCCTTCCACGAGGTCGGACGCCAGGCGATCATGGCCGATCCCGACTGGCGCGGCGGGTCCTACACCAACGCCGGCGTCAAGCCCGAGAAGGGCCTCGCGGTGGCGCGCATGGCGGCGCACATCACCTACCTCTCCGAGGCGGCGCTGCAGCGCAAGTTCGGCCGCGAGCTGCAGCGCGATGGCCTGTCGTGGGGTTTCGACGCCGACTTCCAGGTGGAGAGCTATCTGCGCCATCAGGGCGCGGCCTTCGTCGACCGCTTCGACGCCAATTCCTACCTCTACATCACCAGGGCCATGGACTACTTCGACCTGGCCGATGGCCGGGCGGGCGGTCTGGCCGAGGCCTTCGCGGCGGCGAAGGACGTGCGCTTCTGCGTCTTTTCGTTCACCTCCGACTGGCTCTATCCGACGCACGAGAGCCGCGCGATCGTGCGCGCCCTGAACGCCGCCGGCGCGCGCACAAGCTTCGTGGAGATCGCAACCGACAAGGGACACGACGCCTTCCTGCTCGACGAACCGGTTCTGCGCGCGGCGGTGGCCGGATTCCTGGATTCCGCCGCCCTGCTGTGGGACGGGCCGTGATCCGCCCGGATTTCGAGGAGATCGCGCGCCTCGTCAGGCCCGGCGCGCGTGTGCTGGACGTCGGCTGCGGCGAGGGCGAGCTTCTGGAGCTGCTCACGCGGCGCAACGGCGTCGACGGCCGCGGCATCGAGATCAGTCCCGAAGGGGTGTCGGCCTGCCTGGCGCGCGGGCTGGCGGTCATGCAGGGCGACGCCGACCGCGACCTCGACTACTTCCCGGCCGGCGCCTTCGACTATGTGATCCTTTCCCAGACGCTGCAGGCGGTGGCCAGGCCGCGTCACGTGCTGGGCGAACTCCTGCGCATCGGCCAGCGGGCCATCGTCTCCCTGCCGAACTTCGGCCATTGGCGAGTGCGGCTCGACCTTACTCTGCGCGGTCGCATGCCGGTGACCTCGGCCCTGCCCGAGCCCTGGTGGGGCACCTCGAACATCCATCTGTGCACGGTGGCCGACTTCACGGGGCTTTGCGACGAAATGGGGCTCGGGATTGACGCCTGCGCCGCCTTCGCCGGCGGGCGGGCGGCGCGTCCGATCGATCCGAAAGGCCGGTTGGAGAACCTCCGCGCCGAGACGGCGCTCTTCGTGCTCAGCCGACGCAGTTAGCCCGTGATCGCGGCCAGATCGCGCTCGCCGGTGCGGATGCGCAGCGCCGATTCCAGATCCAGCACGAACAGCTTGCCGTCGCCGATCTTGCCTGTGTTGGCCGCCTGGGCGACGGCTTCGGAGACATCCTCGACCATTTCGCTCGGCACGGCGATCTCCAGCCGCACCTTGGGCAGCAGCTTCACCTCATATTCGGCCCCGCGGTAAATCTCGGTCTTGCCCTTCTGCCGGCCATAGCCGCGAACCTCGCTGACCGTCAGGCCGGTGGCGCCGGCGCGGGTGACGGCGTCGAGCACCGCGTCCAGGCGGCTGGGCTTGATCACGGCGACGATCATTTTCATGCGCGGACAGTCCGGATGCGTCCGTCGTAGTTTGGACCGAAATCCGTTTGCCTCCAAGACCTAGGCGGCTTTGCGCGCGATGGGCGCGGGCTGAAACACCGGCGTGGCGCGCACGCGCAGGCGCACGCCCTTCGGGATCACGGCGAACGTCTGCTTGCCGGCTTCCATCAGCAGCACGCCGGCGAAGGGCGGCCAAAGCCGCGCGCCCGCCTGTTCGAAGGCGCCCGCCCAACGGTGCGCGGCCGCCAGCGGTGGCGCGTACAGCGCGCGGCTCCAGCCGAGCGGCTGCAGTTCGGCCTCGATCAGCAGCTCTTCGAGTTGCCGGCGGCTGAACGGCCGGCCGTGGCCGAACGGCGTCGTCTCGGCGTCGGCCCACAGGCCGTGACGGGCGGTCACGGCGACAATCAGTCGTCCGGATGGCGAGAGCACGCGGCCAACCTCGCGCAGCAACTCCCCAGGATCATCGCTCTCCTCGAGCGCGTGCAAGGCGACTACCCGGTCGAAATGGGCGTTGGGAAAAGGCAGCGCGGCGTCGTCGACCAGGCAACTGAGGTTGGCCGCGCCCGCTGGCCAGACCTCCACGCCCTGGGCGGCCGGCATGGCCGCGATCCGCCGCCGGGCCGCCCCGTCCCGGAGGAGCGGGACGGCGTAGCCGAGGCCGAGCACGTCGAGACCGGCCAGGCCGCCCCAAGCCTCGTCGATCTTGCGCCCGATCATCTGCTGGGCGGCGCGGCCGAGCGGACTGGCGTAGAACCGCCGAAGCTCGAGGACATCCTGACGCATCAGCGCTCCCGCTTCACCCCGCGATCATGTAGTGTCGAATTCCTTAAACGAGTGTCTTCTTAAGAGAGGCCGCATGCCCCTGGCCGTCCGCCAATTCCCGTGCCTTACCGACAACTACGGCTTCATCATCCGCGACGAGGCCAGCGGACTCACCGCCTGCATCGACACGCCCGATGTCGGCGCCATCCTGGCAGCCCTGGACCGCGAGGGCTGGAAACTCGACTATATCCTCAACACCCACTGGCATCCCGACCACGCCGGAGGCAACGCGGAAATCAAGCGGGCGACCGGAGCGACGATCGTCGGCCCGGCCGAGGTGACGCGCATCGCCCCACTCGACCGGACAATCGCCGGCGGCGACACCGTCGATCTGGGAGAGACGCGCTTTCAGGTGATCGATAGCGGCGGCCATACCCTTGGCCACATCACCTATTTCGACGCCGCCGACCGCATCGCCTTCGTGGGCGACACAATTTTCGCGCTCGGCTGCGGCCGCCTGTTCGAAGGCACGCCGCAACAGATGTGGGCCAGCCTCGGCCGCCTCGCCGCCCTGCCGGACGACACCACCGTCTATTGCGCCCACGAATATACCGCCTCCAACGCTCGCTTCGCCCTCAGCGTCGACGCCGATCCGCGCCTCAAGCGACGGGCCGAGGAGGTGTTCGCCGCCCGAGAACGGGGCGAGCCGACCGTGCCGACGACCATCGGTCTGGAAAAGGCGACCAATCCGTTCTTGCGCGCGCCTGTCCTGGCCGGCGGCGCCGGCAAGCCGGACCACGAGGCCTTCGCGGCCGTGCGCGCGGCCAAGGACGTATTCAAGGGCTGATCCCGTCCGTCATCCCGCACGCAGCGGAACGTTAAGTGGAGTGGAGATGGGGCGCTGACGCGCTCCTTCGGCCGGGATGACGAACTGATATCAAACGTGACTGACGTCGGCCGATTTGATGGTGATCGTGCCGTCCGGCTCGAACTCGTGGCGCGCGAACTTCTTGTCGGCGATCTCCTCGAGCACGTCGCGGTATTTGAAGATGCTCGGGCTGAGCACGGAAGCCGGCCCAACCTCCTCGAGCGCCTCATCCGTGACCCTGACCATGACCGGACATTCCTGGCTGAGCATGCGGATGGCCCAGCCGCCGGCGGGGTGCAGGGTCGGCGGACGATCGGTCGGCCTTAACCACATCGGGAGATCTCCTTGCCTTGAGGCACAGGCCAAGCTTACGCGACCCGCGACATAATGTCACGCCCCTTGGAAGGATCAGGTCAGGTCGCGCGAGTGGCGCAGCCACACCGCCGCCGCCAGGAAGACCGCCGCCACGACGAGGCCGAGCCACATGTCGACGCTGGTAAGAAAGCGGACCGGATCGATCTGGGCGAAGGCTACGGTGACCGCGCCCTTCGGCGCATTGCTGAAGGCCGCGTCGATGGCGCCGCCCAGGCGATAGGTGAGCATTCGTCCGAAATAGCCGGTGCCGAAGGCCAGCAGCTCCACCAGGCAGACGGCGAGCGGCGGCAGGACGGCCCACAGAAACGGCGCGCGCCGGGCCCAGGCCGAGACCATCAGCAGCCAGCCCCAGATCGGCGCATACCAGATGGCGGCGGTGATCAGGCCATAGGCGAGCACCGCCAACATCGGCAGGAACGGCCACTGCGCCCAAAGCGCGGCCATTGGCACGCCCGCCGGAGCCAGGATGAGGCTGTCGACCACGAACAGCACGAGTTGGGTCGCCATGATGACGACGAAGAGCACCACGGGCAGGACGAGAAGCGGGACGGCCGCCTTGCTCGCCACCGTGGCGAGGTCCGACACCGGCATCGATTTCCAGAACAGGATGCTGCGGTCGCGCCGCTCGTTGTGCAGCGCGCCCAGGCAATAGAAGGCGCCGACGATGAAGCCGGTGAGGATGATGGCGACGGCGGCGACGCTGTAAGGAATGTCGGCAATCGCGCTTTGCCCTGTCTGATCGATGTAGTTCGAGCCGATGTGACGGGGAAAGTGGTGGGGAATGTGCGCGGCCCCGATCAGGAAGCCGAACAGGATCAGGGCGGCGACGATCAGAGGGGCGATATAGAGCGAGCGGTTCTCCCACAGCTCGCGCCGAAGCAACCAGTAGAGCGGCCGGACGTGCGAGGGGCCGGCCGGCGCGCGCGTGCGCGCTTCTGGGGCGGCGTTCGGCAGAGCGTCGGACAGGGTATTCATGCGGCGACTCCTCGCCCATCCTGGGATTTGGGCGCATCTTGGATTTTGGGCGCTTCCGCCTGTTTCGGCCCAATCAGGGCGACGAACAGATCGGCGATGCTGGGCGCGCGCAGTTCGCCCAGAGCCTCGAGCCGGTCGCGGTCGACGCTGTCGAAGATGAAAACTCCGCGGCCAAACACGGCGCGCTCATGGATGGGAGCAAGCGCGCGCGCCTCGGCGAGGCGCTCGGGACGGACCATGGCCTCGATGTAGCGCTGCTCGACCGCCTCCATGCTGCAGTTCAGCACCACCCGCCCACGATCGAGGAAGACAACGTCGGTGAGGATATCCTGCACCTCCTCCACCTGATGGGTGGTGACGATGATCGTCCGGGTGCGGTCGAAATAGTCGTTGAGCAGGGAGTCATAGAACGACTTGCGATAGAGCAGGTCGAGGCCGAGCGTAGGCTCGTCCAATACCAGCAGGCGTGCGTCGATGGCCATGACCAGAGCCAGGTGCAGTTGGGTCACCATGCCCTTGGAGAGTTCGCGCACCTTGCTGTTAGGTTTGATCGTGGTCTTGGCCAGAAAGGCCTCGGCCTTGGCCCGATCGAAGCCCGGATGCACGCCGGCGACATAGTCCAGCGCCTGTGTGACCTTCATCCAGCGTGGCAGGACGGCGACATCGGCGATGAAGCACGCCTCCCGCATCAGCTTGTCGCGTCCCGCCCACGGATCGCGCCCGAGCACGCTCAGGCTTCCCTTGTAGGAGGTGAGGCCGAGGATGGCGTTGAGCGCCGTGCTCGTGCCGGCCCCATTGGGACCGATGAGGCCGAGGATGCGGCCTTCCCCCACGGTAAGGTCGACGCCGTCGAGGGCGACCGTGGACCCGAAGGTCTTGCTCAGGCCGCGGGCTTCGATGCAGGCCATGGTCTCAGCTCTCCTTGTCCGAGGTGCTGGGTTCGCGGGCCAGGAGTTCGCGCGGCGTCAGGCCGAGCCGGCGAATGGTCGCCTGGATCCGTGGCCACTGCTCGGTGAGGAACCTCTGGCGCTCGCCTTGCAGCAGCAGGTTGCGCGCGCCGGTGTTGATAAACATGCCCAGACCTCGCCTTTTCTCGACCAGCTGTTCGTCGACCAGTTGCTGATAGCCCTTGAGCACCGTCAGAGGATTGACCCGGTAGTCGGCCGCGACATTGCGCACCGAGGGCAGCGGATCGCCTTCGCTCAGAGCGCCGTCGAGGATCATCGCCACCACGCGATCGCGCAGCTGGCGGTAGATCGGCTGACTGTCGTTCCACTCTCGATCCATGTCGGGTCCCGGATGGCCGGTTCGTGTTGGTGTGCTAGCTAACTATAACACCAATCCGATGCAAGCGATTTCTTGACCCCTCCCCTTCATGGGGAAAAGAGGCCAGGTCACTCCCCTTCGATGGCCTGGGCGATGCGGGCGGAGGACGGATGGCCGGAAAGTGCGTCGCCGGGATTGACGGCGATCGTCAACACGCCGCGGCGCAGCCAGACGCCGGGTTTGCCGGCCATGGTCAGCACCACCTTGTCGACGCGAAGAGCCGCCGCCCTGCCGCTCGGGTGGGAAGACATGGAGACGATGGCGTCCATGGCCAGCCACGCGGTGTCGAACAGGATGCCGGCCGACTTGGCGTCGGCGTCGGGCGCGTCGAAGGCCACCAGATGGTGGGTCGCGCGGCTGCACCGGCTGCTGGCCAGGATCATGCGCTGATAGAGCACGGTCGGTCCGATGGGCGCGAAAGAGAGCGGCGCGACCCGGCCCAGCAGCGTCGCCGCCGAGCCCGCCGGCCGGCGCGACGTGAAGACCGTGACGCCGCCGAGCTTGGTGACCCTGATCAAGATGTCGCCGACATCGTCCTTGAACAGAATATCGCCCCGGGGGCCGCGACTCGGGGTCACCGACCAGACCTCCGGACTATCGTCGAACTTCAGCAGGGCCGGATGATGCGTCCGGTCGAGGATGAACCGGCCGCCCTCGTCGACGGTGAAACGGGCGCTGGTCGGTATGTTGTGCAGCTGGTCGGAACGGCCGAGGGTGAGTGCGTTTCTCACCCACGCCGGGGTGATCGAGAAGGTGGTGAATCCCATGCAGCCGGCTGCGGCCAGCGCCACGGCGAGCGCTTTGCAAGCTGTCAGAGCCCGGGGCGTCAAAGCCATCGGAGGTCCGTGCGGCGCGAAATGGGCGTTTTTTTGGACGCCGGGGTCAGCCGCTGATGTATTGGCCCCCATTTACGCTGAGTGTGGCGCCGGTGATGAAGCCGGAATCCTCGGCCGCGAGGAAGGCGACGCAGCGGGCGATCTCGTCGGCCATGCCGAGGCGCCCGACGGGTATGCCGGCGATGATCTGGTCGAGCACGTTCTTGGGCACCGCGGTGACCATCTCGGTGTCGATATAGCCGGGCGCAATGGCGTTGACGGTGATGCCTTTCTTGGCGTTCTCCTGAGCCAGGGCCTTGGTGAAGCCGATCATGCCGGCCTTGGCCGCGGAATAGTTGGTCTGACCCATCTGGCCCTTCTGACCATTGATCGAACTGATGTTGACGACGCGGCCATAGCCGCGCTCGCGCATGCCCTCGATGACGTTGCGCGTCATGTTGAAGATCGAGGCGAGATTGACGTGGATCACGTCGTTCCACTGCTCCTCGCTCATCTTGTGCAGCATGGAATCGCGGGTGATGCCGGCGTTGTTGACGAGCACATCGACCGGGCCGAACGCCTCTTCGGCCGCCTTCACCGCCTTGGCGCAGTCGGCGAAGGACGAGACATTGCCCTTGACCACCAGCACGCCCAGTTCATCGGCGCAGGCCTGCGCGGCGACCTCGTTGCCGGCGTAACCGGCGGCCACCTTGTAGCCGGCCGCCTTGAGGCGGGCGGTGATGGCCCGGCCGATGCCACGGGTTCCTCCGGTCACGAACGCTACCCTGCTCATCGCCACTCTCCCTGATTTCCGATCGCGCAGTCCCGCGCTCGGCGTCGCTGGTTTCAGACCGCCTCGACGCACATGGCCACGCCCATGCCGCCGCCGACGCACAGAGTCGCCAAGCCCTTCTCCGCCCCCTGCCGCTTCATCTCGTGCAGCAAGGTGGTGAGGATGCGCGCGCCGGACGCGCCGATCGGGTGGCCAATGGCGATGGCCCCGCCGTTGACGTTGACCTTGTCGGGATCGAGGCCCAGCTCGCGCACCACGGACAGCGATTGCGCGGCGAAGGCCTCGTTGGACTCGATGAGGTCGAGATCGGCGACTTTCCAGCCGGCCTTGTCCAACGCCTTGCGCGTGGCCGGGATGGGTCCGGTGCCCATGATCTCCGGCTCGACTCCGGCGTGCGCCCAGGAGGCGATGCGCGCCAGCGGCTTGAGGCCCCGCCGGGCGGCCTCGTCGGCGCTCATCAGCACGAGGGCCGCGGCCCCGTCGTTGAGACCCGAGGCGTTGGCCGCGGTGACTGAACCGTCCTTGGCGAAGGCCGGACGCAGGCTGGCGATGCTCTCATAGGTGACGCCGTGGCGGACGTATTCGTCCTGGTCGACCACCGTATCCCCCTTGCGGCCCTTGATGGTCACCGGAGCGATCTCGCTGGCGAATTTGCCGGCCTTCTGCGCCGCCTCGGCCTTGTTTTGCGAGGCGACGGCGAAGCGGTCCTGCTCCTCGCGCGTGATCTGCCAGCGGGCGGCGATGTTCTCGGCCGTCTGGCCCATGTGATAGCCGTGGAAGGCGTCCCACAAGCCGTCCTTGATCATCGTGTCGACGAAGGCGAGGTCACCCATCTTCTGGCCGCCACGCAGGTTCTGGGCATGCGGCGACTGGCTCATGCTTTCCTGGCCGCCGGCGACGACGATGTCCGCATCCCCCGCCGCGATCTGCTGCGCCGCCAACGCGACCGCGCGCAGACCCGAGCCGCACAGCTGGTTGACGCTCCAGGCCGGGCTCTCGACAGGGATGCCGGCGTTGACGCTGGCCTGGCGCGCGGGGCCCTGGCCGGCGCCGGCCTGCAGCACCTGACCCATGATCACCTCATCGACGTCGGCGGCCGGAACACCCGCCCGCTCGATCGCCGCCTGGATGGCGATCCTGCCCAGTTCATGCGCCGGCAGCGATCCGAGCGCGCCATTGAACGAGCCGACCGGCGTGCGGACGGCGGAAACGATGACAATGTCGCTCATGTGGCGGAACTCCCAAGGCCAGAAGGCGCGCAACATGCCCAATCGCAGGCCCGCCGTCACGCGCGTTTGCGATCATCTGGCGCCGCGGCGGGCGATGGGGCTAATATCGCGCCGCAATATCGCGCGGACGGGCCGGGAATAGTGATGGCGAACGAGACGGACAGCGACCAGACCCGCCCGGCGGGCGAGCGCGTGACCATTCAGAAATACGCCAACCGGCGGCTCTACAACAAGGCGACCAGCAGCTACATCACCCTGGACGATCTGGCGGCCATGGTCCGGCAAGGCGTCGACTTCGTGGTCTACGACGCCAAGAGCGGCGAGGACATCACCCGCAAGGTCCTGACCCAGATCATCTTCGAGGAGGAAGGCCGCGGACAGAACCTGCTGCCCATCCAATTCCTGCGCCAGCTGATCGGCTTCTACGGCGATCGGATGCAGGCCTTCCTGCCGAGCTTTTTGGAGCTTTCGCTGGATAGCTTCATCCGCCAGCAGCAGCGCATGCAGAGCAAGTGGACCACGCCGCCGACCATGGGCGCGTTCGACGAGCAGATCCGTCAGAACATGGCCCTGTTCGATCGGGCGATGAAGATGTTCACTCCGTTCGCCTTCCGGCCGGACGAGGTGGCGGCCTCCGGCGCTGCCAAGGCCCCGGCAGCCGAGGAGGACAGCTTGGCTGAATTGAAGGCGCAGATGGCCGCCATGCAGGCGCAGCTGAAGGCGCTGTCGGCGAAGAAGTAACCTTCCCTTACGCGGGCTTCACCTTCAGGCGGGCGCCGCCGAGGACCTCGATCACCTCGACCTTGGCCCCACGCTCCAGCGGCCCGGGAGCGTCGAGTTCCGCAGCCCATTCCTTGCCGTCGACGAACACCCGGCCATGGCCGCCGTCGAAGGCGCTCACCGCCTCGCCGCCGTGGCCCACCAGGCGCTGCAGAGGATTGTTGACATCCGGCGCGTCGGGTTTGGGCCCGATCAGATAGCGCCGGCCGAGGTAGGTGGTGACGATGGTCAGCACGCCGAAGACCGCGATCGCCACGGTCGTGCCCGTCGGAATGATGAGGGTCGCCACGCCGGTCAGAGCCGCCGAGGCCGCTGGCCATAAAAGCCAGCCGGAGCCGGTCATCACCTCGATGGCCAGGAACACCGCGCCGACCGCCATCCAGCCCCAGATCGGGTGCATGGCGATGAAGTCCGTCAGCCCGCCCATGGCTCAGGCGCCCGGTGTCGGCGGAACCGACGGCGATCTCGGTGGTCGGGGCGGGGCCGCCGGGCGGCCGCTGTCGTCGTGGCGGGCCGAGTTGACCAGCTCGGTGATGCCGGCGATCGAGCCGGCGATGCCGCCGAAATCGGCCGGCACGATGATCGTGCGTTGCTGCGGCGAGTCGGCCAGGCGGGCGAAGGCCTCGACATATTTCTGGGCCACGAAGTAGTTGAGGGCATTGACGCTGCCGGCCTCGACCGCGTCGGAGACGCTTTTGGTCGCCGCGCCCTCGGCCGCGGCCAGGCGCTCGCGCGCCTCGGCGTCGCGGAACGCGGCTTCCTTGCGGCCTTCCGCGTCCAGGATGAGAGCCTGCTTGTGGCCTTCCGCGCGCAGAACTTCCGATTGCTTGAGCCCTTCCGCCTCGAGAATCGCGGCGCGCTTCTCGCGTTCGGCCTTCATTTGTCGAGCCATCGCG
>JBOHLC010000164.1:0-10071 GCA_050729395.1 Caulobacteraceae bacterium | reverse complement strand
CAAGACCTCGACCTGGGCCCGGATGGCGGCGCGCCAGGCGGCGCCCGCGCTTCGGCCGCCCGCGATGCCCGCCTCGGCGGCGGCGATCATCTCCTCGTCGTCGAGGAAGGCCAGGTGCGCGGCGAGGATGTCGCGCCGCTCCCGGGGACCGGCCCGGCTCTGAACGGTCAGGCGCGCGCGCAGGGCGCCCAAGGCCGCCGACAGCGCCAGGGTCTCGGCCTCCGCGCCCATGGACTGTTCCCTGACCTGGACTTCGCGCGCGATCAGGCGCGCAACCGGTCCAATGGCCAGGCCCGGCGCGGCCGGCGTTCCCTTCAACCAGCCGGACGCGGCCTTCGGCGCCGTTGGCGTGGGCGCGGCCGGCGCGGCCGGTGGCGGCTCGGGCGGCAGGCGATGGGCGATAAGGTCGGCCAGCGCGGCCACGGCGGCCTGCGCATCCTCGCCCCGGGCCTCGATGACCACTTCCGCGTCGTGGCCGAGGCCGAGGGCCATGATGGCCACCGGGCTCTTGGCGTTGGCCGAGCGGCCGCCCGCCGAAAGAGCGATATCGGAGCGATGCCGTTTGGCTTCCGCCGCCACCAGGGCCGCCGGCCGGGCATGCAGTCCGTGGGCCAGCGGCACCGTGACCGCGCGCGAAGCCGTGGCGCTGGCCGGCGCCTCGATCCGCGTGGCCGCCTCCCCACCGCGCACCACCAACAGGGGGTCCCCGACCTCGACCCGCCGGTCCGTCACCCGGCTGACGATGGCGAAATCATCGCCATTGGTGATCACCAGGGGGGTGATCAGGCTCTTGGCCTTGGCCGCGACGAGGTCGAGGTCGAAACTGATCAGCAGATCGCCCCGCCGGATCGCCTGACCGTCCTCGACGTGACGGGCGAAACCCTCGCCGGCCATGGAAACCGTCTCGAGGCCAATGTGCAGCAGCATTTCCGCGCCGTTCGTCGCGCGCAGGCTGACGGCGTGGCCGGCGGCGTGGACGCTGATCACGGCGCCGTCGCATGGCGCGCGCAGCTCCGACCCGGTCGGATCGATGGCCACGCCGTCGCCCAGCATGCGTCCGGCGAACACCGGATCGTCGACCTCGTCGAGCGGGCTCGCCCAGCCGCGCAGCGGGGCGGTCAGGGTAAGGTCAGCCATGGCCCGGCCCTTCGATGAGCTCGACCTTCTCGAGACCCCAGATCGGATCGACCCTCGCTCCGCCGGCATAGATGAAACACAGCCCATGCGTCCCCGCCGTCGCCGGCAGATCGGCCTCGAGCGTCACCTCCGCCGCCGGCGCGGGCAGCGGGACGATCGCCAGGAGCCGGCCGGTGTCGCAATTGTCCAGCCGCACCTGGAATTCCCCATTTGGCGAGGCGGTCGGGCGATGAACCACCTGGGCGGTCTGCGGACCCAGTTGCAGGTTGTTCGGCGTGGCGGCCAGGGTGAGCCGCGCGCGGCTGACGCCGGAAAGATCCGCCGCCGGCCACGTCCAGCAGGGATTCATGATCTGGATCAGGAACACCGGCCGGCGTCCGTCCGCCGTCGGCTGGCCCTCGAGGTTGAGCGGCAGCGTCCCGGGGCACAGGGTGAGCTGCTGGCTGACGCGCGTGCGGAGCGAGGCGGCGTCCAGGCGCTCGTCCAGCTCCGGCGAGATTCGCTGGCCGCCCTCGAACGCGGCCGCGCGCAGCCGGGCCGGCAGCGCCGTCTCGATCGGGCCGCCATAGACGCGTGCTGTCGCGCCGGGCGGCGTTCCGTCGAGCGTGAAGCGGACCTGGCCTTGATTGGTCTGGTTCGACAGGACCACCCGCGCCCGCCCCGGCCTGTCCGCGACCGCCTGGGAGTCCAGGGCGAAGGCGCTCTCGTCCTCGTCGAGCCCGATGGCGGCGAAACGGGCGAACTCCGCCGGCATCCGCGCCAGGAAGTCCGGCCAGGCGCGCGCGGCCTGCGGCGTCCAGCCGGCCTCGGCCACCGCCGCCGCCCTCGGCCACATCATCTTCATCGCCCGCTCGTCGGTCGACACATGCTCGGTCCACAGATTCCCCTGCACGCCCAGGATATGCGCGCGGTCGGCCTCGGTCATCGTCAGCGGCGGTGGCGGCGCAGCGCCTGGAACAGTCGGTGGGACCGGCGGCAGGGGCGGCGCGGCCGGGTCGAGGGCATAGACGTCGCGCAGGCTGACCACCCAGCCGCGACCGGGTGGCTCGCTGGCGAGGCCGCTCTGGCGGTTGTCGAAATAGAGCGTCGGGGCGATGGCCAGGACGACATCGTGGCCGGCCCGCGCCGCCGTGACCGCGCTCGCCGCGCCTTGCCACGACGAGATCGCCGCGTCGGCAGGCAGCGTCCCGCCGCGCAGGATCTCCTCCCAGCCGATCAGCCGACGGCCTCGGGCGCCGAGAAATCCGTCAATCCGGCGGATGAAATAGTTCTGCACGGCGGCCTCGTCGGCCAGGCCCAAGGCCTTCATCCGTGCCTGGACGGCGGGGGAGGCTTTCCACAGGTCGAGCGGAACTTCGTCGCCGCCGATGTCGATGAACCGGCTGGGAAAGAGCGTCGTCACCTGGGTGAGCACCTGGTCCAGGAAGGCGAACACCGGCTCGTCCACGCCGAAGGCGTCTGGGATCAGGCCCCAGTCGCTCTGCATCGACCTCGGCGGCACGGGGCCGGCCGAGAGCTCCGGATAGGCCAGCAGGGCCGAGAGCGCGTGGCCGGGCATCTCGATCTCCGGCACGATGGTCACGTTGCGCGCCCTGCCGTGGGCGACGATCGCGCGGATTTCCGAGCGCGTGTAGAAACCGCCGTAGAGGCGGGGCTTGCCCGTCTTCGGATCGAGCTGCTGCCAGCCGCGGCTCGGCGGCCCGAGGCTCGGCTGAACGCGCCATGCGCCGATGCTGGTGAGGCGCGGATAGCCTGTGACCGGCAGGCGCCAGCCCTGGTCGTCGGTCAGGTGCCACTGCAGCACATTGAGCTTGTGCAGGGCCATCCAGTCTATGGTCTTCAGGATGAACGCCGGCGACTGCATGTGCCGGGCCGAATCGAGAAGCAGGCCGCGCCAGGCGAACCTCGGCCGGTCGGCGATGTGGACACTGGCCAGGCGGACGGAACCCCTGCCCTGCTCCGCCGTCATCAGCTGCCACAGCGTCACCGCGCCATAGAGCAGGCCGGCGTCGGACGAGGCGGCGATGACCATCCGGCCGTGACCGATGTCGAGGGTGTAGGCTTCGGCCTCGCGCGGCCCGGCCACCCGCTTGAAAACGATCGCCGGCGGGCGTCGGCCGCCCATCGTCAGAGCAAGGCCGCGCGAGCGCGCGCTCAGCGAGACCAGCCAGCTGGCCGCGTTGCGCGCTCCGCTATCGCCGGGCGGAATCTGGATGCGCGCGCCGGGGCGGACCCACACCGGTGCGCCCGTCCCCGCGTCGACGCTGGCCGGCATCGGGATGACGTCGACTGTCACCGCGGCCGCGGGTGAGGCGGCGAGGACGAGCATGAGCGCCAAACACCTCTCCCATCGGGAGAGGTCGAGACGCGCCCTCGGGGCGCGTCCGGGTGAGGGCGTAGGGAAGGCGGCGATTTCGCGCTCGATCCTCAAGCGTCCTTTTTCACCACGAAGGACACGAAGACCACAAAGACGCGCGAAGCGCGCGCTCATGAACTTCGACCGCCCGCGCTGGCCCCGGCAGGAAGGAACATCTTCGTGGTCTTCGTGCGCTTCGTGGTGGGCTCTCGCGGCTTCGCCGCCTGGCGCCGACGTGCCAGACACACCAACGGCATACCCCCTCACCCGGCCGCGCCTGTCGGCGCGCTCGACCTCTCCCCATGGGAGAGGGGTTCGGCGTCCTCGTCCGAGCGGCCGCCGATCCACGCCTGGCGGACCTCGAGCCCGTCATCCAGGAGCGCCAGATCGGCGCGATAGCCTGGCGCGATCCGTCCCAGCTCGTCGCCAAGCCCGAGGAACGCCGCCGGGTTGCCGCTGGCCATGCGCGAGGCGTCGGCCAGGTCGAGCCCCAGCATCCGCACGGCGTTGCGCACGGCGCTGGCCATGTCGAGGTTGGAACCGGCCAGCCGTCCGCGTGAATCGTAACAGGCGCCGTCGCGCACGGTGATGGTCTTCCCCTGCAGGGTGAAGCTGCGCAGATCCGAGCCGACGCACGGCATGGCGTCGGTGACCAGGATGAAGCGGTCCAGCGGGCGGCAGCGAAGCGCCAGCTTGAGCACCACCGGGTCGACATGGCGCCCATCGACGATGATCCCGCACCACGATCTTGGGTCGAAAAGCGCCGCCCCGACGACGCCCGGCTCGCGGCTGGCGATCGGCGACATGGCGTTGAACAGGTGGGTGAAGCCGGTCATGCCGGCGTCGAGGCCGGCCAGGGTCTGGGCGTAGATGGCGTTGGTGTGGCCGGCCGAGACGATCACCCCGGCCGCCGTCAGCCGGCGGATCATTTCCCTCCCGGCCACCTCAGGCGCCAGGGTCACCAGGGCGCGGCCAGCGCCAAGGCCGGTGAGCAGGGCCAGACCCTCCTCGTCCATCCGGCGCAGCTTGGCCGCCTCGTGGATGCCCTTCTGCTCGGTGTTGAGATAAGGGCCTTCGATGTGGACGCCGAGCACGCCGGGCGTGGCGCGCCGCATGGCCTCGCGCGCCGCCTCCATCGCCGCGCCGACCACCGAAAGCTCGTCGCTAATCAGGGTCGGCAGGAAGCCGGTGGTGCCGAACCGCCGGTGCGCGGCGCCGATGGCGGCGATCGCCGCGGGCGTCGGCGAATCGTTGAACAGCACCCCGCCGCCGCCATTGACCTGGATGTCGATGAAGCCCGGCAGCAGAACGCCGCCGTTCAGGTCCCGCCGCGGAACGCTGGGTGGGATAGACGCCGCCGGGCCGACCGAGGCGATCCGCTCGCCGGCCAGCACGACCGCCAGGCCGTCCTCGAGACCGCGGTCGGTCATCACCCGGCCGCCGACGAGCGCCTGATCCATCACAGGGTCTCGGTGACCTTGGCCAGATGCGAGGGCCGGTCGGGATCGAAACCGCGCGCCCGGGCCAGGGCGTCGGCGAGCCGGTAGAAGCTCTGGATCTGGCCGATCGGCTCCAGCGCCGGATGGGCCTTGACCATGGGCAGGCGGATGACGCCGGCCGCGCCGGTCCCGCCGACCTGAATCACCGGCGCGCCATGGCGGGTGAAGGCGTCCACGGCTGCTTCGACGCCCTCCTCCGTTTCGTCGTCCTGAGTGAAGGCGAGCACGGGAAACTTCGGCCCGATCAGCGCCATGGGCCCGTGGCGGACCTCCGCGCTGCTGAAGGCCTCGGCGTGCAGGCCGCAGGTCTCCTTGAACTTCAGCGCCGCCTCCTGGGCGATGGCGAAGCCGAGGCCGCGCGCCACGACATAGAGATGCTCAGCGCCGGCCAGCGGCGGCGCCGCCGCGCTCCAATCGAGCTCCCAGGCGCTGGCCAGCTGGTCGGGCAGGGCCTGGACGGCGCGCAGAAGTTCGCTGTCCTCGCTCCACCAGGCGACGATCTGCGCCACCGCGCTCAGGGCGGTGATGAACGACTTGGTCGCCGCGACGCTGACCTCCGGTCCGGCCCGCAGCGGAATGGTCACATCCGCCTGGGCGGCCAGCGGCGATGCTTCATCGTTGACCAGCGCCACGACCAGCGCGCCGGCCGCGGCGTGGGCCTGGGCGGCGGCCAGCAGATCGGGACTGCGGCCGGACTGGGAGACGACCAGGCACACCGTGCCGGTCATGTCGGGCGCCGCGTCATAGACCGAGCTGACCGACGGAGAGGAGGAGGCGGTCATCACCCCCAGCCGCGTCTCGATCAGATAGCGGGCGAAGGTGGCGGCGTTGTCGGAGCTGCCTCGGCCAAGCGTGGTCACCGCGCGCGGCGGCGCCTTGCGCAGCCGCGCGGTCAGCGCCTTCACCAGGCTCTCATTAGCCGAAAGCTGGGCGCGCACGCGGGCCGGCGCCTGCGCCGCCTCGCGCGCCATGTGTGTTGCGCCAGGGATCATGGCGCCCCGTCGTTCAGCTCGGCTACGAAGTCGTAGGCGTCGCCGCGATAATAGGACTGGGTGAATTCCACCGCGCGACCGTCGCGCAGGAAACCGCGCCGCTCGATCAGGAGGCCTGGCGCGCCTTCGTTGACGTTCAGAAGCTGGGCCTGCTCCTCGGTGAACAGCACCGCGCGCAGGCGCTGCAGCGCGCGCACCGGCCGGTGGCCATGGCGTTCCAGCGCCTCGTAGAGCGAGGTTTCCACCGCTTCCTTGGACGGCAGGCAGAAGCCGGGGATGGTCGAGTATTCCAGCGCCATCGGCGAATCGTCAGCGTAGCGGATGCGGCTGAAGCGGTAGACCGGCGTCGCCGGGCTCAGGCCCAGGATCATCGCTTCCTCCGGCGTCACCGCGCCGTCCGAGCGGCGCAGCCAGGCGCTGCGAGGAACGCGCCCGCGCGCCAGCATATCCTCCGTGAACGACGACAGTTTGGAGAAACTCTTCTCCACCCGCGCGGCGACGAATGTGCCGGCGCCCTGGCGGCGCGTGACCAGGCCCTCGTCGGCCAAGGCGTCCAGGGCCTTGCGCACGGTGATTCGCGAGACGCCGAGGTCGTGAGCCATGTCCCGCTCGGCCGGCAGGGCCTCGTCCGGGGCCAGCTGCTTGTTGGCGATGGCCTGGCGCAGGGCGCGATGCAGCTGCTGGTAAAGCGGCCCCGAAACGCGCTCGCCAGGAGCGCGCTCGCCCAACCCGCCGATCAGCTCGGAAAGCGATGCCGCCACGCTGGATCCCTATACCCCCTCGAGCCCCGTCGGCGTCGGTCTGGAACGCGTCCTGGTCCATCGCCTGATGCGTTTGTGCCACGACCCAGCGGCGTTTGCATACCAAAATCTAATTGGTATTGGATTTATGTCAATTTGGGCTTGCACCCATGCCAACGGTTGTGACAACCTCGCCTGAATTCGCTGTCCTGGCGTCCGATTCAGGCTCGAATGCGTCGAATTGGTATCTTATTGGCCTTTGACGAAGAGCCGGTGGGGCTCTTTAGGGGGAGACTAGAATGAGACTTCGCAGAACCCTGCTGATCGGCTCGGCGAGCATCGCCGCGCTCGGCATGGCGGTCGACTCGGCCATGGCCGCCGACGCGGCCAGCCCGACCAACGTGCAGGAAATCGTGGTTCCGGGCATCCGTCAGTCGCTGCAGAAGGCCATCGAGATCAAGCGCGTCAGCGAGAACTCGGTCGACGCCGTTTCGTCCACCGACATCGGCAAGCTGCCCGACAAGAATATCGCCGACGCGCTCCAGCGCCTGCCGGGTGTCGACATCCAGGGCGCGGCCGGCGGCGAAGGCGGCTTCGACGAAGCCGACCGGGTCAGCATCCGCGGCACCTCGCCGAGCCTCACCAACGTCACCATCGACGGCCACGACGTCTCCACCGGCGACTGGTTCATCCTCGATCAGTACAGCGTGGTCGGCCGCAGCGTCAGCTTCACCCTGCTGCCGGCGGAAATCGTCCAGAACGTCGTCGTCTACAAGACCCAGGACGCTTCGTTGATGGAAGGCGGCGTCTCCGGGGCAGTCGACATCCAGACCCGTAACCCGCTCAGCCTGCCCAAGACTTTCACCTTCGAAGGCTCGGCCGAGGCAGCCTACAACACCAACGCCGGTCAGCACGGCAGCCAGTGGCAGCCCCAGGTCAACGCCCTCCTGGGCTGGAAGAACCAAGACGACACCTTCGGCGTCATTCTCCAGGGCTTCTACGAAAAGCGCAGCGTCGTGCGCTATGGCCAGGAAGTGCTCGGCTGGCAGCCCATCAACGCGGTCAATACACCGGCGACCGCGGCGGCGCTTCCGACCCTCATTGGCGATGCCTCCCCCACCCTTATCGGCTCGTCCCTGTTCGAACAGCAGCGGACCCGCGAAGGCGTTACCGGCACCGTGCAGTGGAAGACGAGCGACGATAGCGCCGAGGTGAGACTCAACGGATTCTATTCCCACTTGAACGCCTCGAACTATAACGACAACTATATGTTGTGGGGTAATCACGAGTTCGCCAACAACGTGCCGACTTCTTATACTGTAAAAGATGGGACGGTCGTCGCCGCGAACTTTCCGACCATCAATCCCGACGGCGTACCGACCGACGGCCTGATCGTCGACAACATCACTCGGCCGAATGAAACGGCCGAGAGTTATTACGTCAACCTCGACGGCAAGTTCCGGTTGAGCGACCGGCTGACCATCAAGGCCCAGGTCGGCTACACTCACGGCGTCGGCGAAACGCCGGAGCAGCCTTCCTTCGAGTCCAACGGCGTCACGGGCATTTCTTACACACCGTCGGGCAACGGATTTCTCGTGGATCCCACCGATATCAATCCTCAGAGCCCGGACGGCTTGGCCAATGACTGGTCCTGGAACGCCCGGTTCACTTCCGTGGACAAGGAGCTTTACGCCAAGGCCGACGGCGTATGGGACGTGAGCAACGGTTGGTTCAAGGAAGTCGATTTCGGCGTTCGCATCGCGGACCATACACGTCAGGTCGATGGCTGGGACCGCTGCTGCACCCTGGGCGCCGACAACGCCTGCTTCGGCAGCCCGACGATGCCCTTCGCCAATACCAACCCGACGCCCTATCCGAGTGGCTTCAACGCGGGCGCCCTCGGCATTCCCGGACTTCTGATCCCGATCGGCGGCAATCCGACGACCATCGGGCAGATCATCGACGCCATTCCGGGCGGCGTTCGCGGGCCAATCTCAGCGATCGTGCAGCCGCTCAACTATCTTTGGACGTCGGCTTTCAAGGTCCAGGAGACCGACATCGCCGGCTATATCATGGCCCACGTCGGCGGCGACAACTGGCGTGGTAACTTCGGCGTGAGGGTCGTGAATACCGACGAGAACGACTACGTCAATTCGCCAAATCAGCTGACTCCGAACGCACCGCTCATAACAACATCAGCTTACGGCAATTATTACATCAACCGTATCCAACATAATTACCTCGATATCCTGCCGAGCGCGAACTTCACCTTTGACCTTCAAAAAAATCTGCTCCTGCGGCTGTCGGCGGCCGAGACCATGTCGAGGCCCGACTTCAGCTCGCTCGGCGGCACTGTCTCGCTCAATGACCTTCTCCAGGTCGGCAGCGGCGGCAACGCCGACCTCAAGCCCGTCAAGGCGGCGGTCTTCGACGCTGGGCTCGAGTACTACTACGGACCGGAGTCTTTGGTGGCCGTCAGCGTCTTCTATGATGATCTGTCCACCTACGTAGGCTTTGAGAACCACACTCAGACCTACTTCAACATGTTTCTGGGTATGAATACGCCTTACGTCATCTCGACCCCCTACAACATTTCCGGAAAGCTCGGGGGTGTCGAAGTGCAGTGGCAGCAGCCGATTGGCTGGGGTTTCGGCTTCCAGGCCAACGGCACTTACGTCACGGGCCACGACGCCGACGGCGCCGCGCTCATCGGCACTTCCGAGTGGACCGGCAACCTGGTCGGCTATTACGAGAGCCACGGCGTCAGTCTGAGACTGGCCTATACCTACCGCTCGCACTTCTACGTCGGCCTCGATCGGGCGTCGGCGGAGAGCCAGGCGAACTTCGGCACTCTGGACGCCTCAGCGTCCTACCAGCTCACGCCGAACGTCGCTCTGACGATCGATGCGACCAACATCACCAACAGCCTGTTGAAGTACTACGCGGCCAATCCTACCCAGGTGCGCGCCGTCTACGACAACGGCACCCAGCTGTTCATGGGGGTCAAGGTCAAGTTCTGAGGACTTCCGTCGGGGGGTTCCGGCGGGGGCAAAGGGCGCCGTTCCGAACGATCGGGGCGGCGCTCTTGCGTTTGGGTCTTCGCATCCGCCACGGCATAGTCCGCCGATGACGTCCGCCGCCCGCGACAAGCCCTCATGGCTCATCCAGTTCGAACGGGCCAAGTCCGAGTTGGCCGCCGGTCGCACCCGCGCCGCCCTGCCGCTCCTCAGGAAGGCGGTCGCGCTCAATCCCAGGTTGACCGAGGCCTGGGGGCTCATCGGCGACATCCTGACGGCCGGCGGGGATTTCCCCGGCGCGCGTCAGGCCTACGGCCACGCCGGCGGCTC
>JBOHLC010000163.1:0-8681 GCA_050729395.1 Caulobacteraceae bacterium | reverse complement strand
GGCTGCGTTGGGCCTGGTCGTCGAGCCGTTCGGACCCGGCGCGGTGCTGGTGCGTGAGACGCCGGCGCTTTTGGGCGAGGTCGATGCGGGCGCGCTCATCCGCGACATCGCCGATGATTTGGCCGAGCATGGCGCGGCCCTGGCGCTTGGCGAACGGCTGGCCGAGGTTTGCTCGACCCTCGCCTGCCACGGTTCGGTCCGCGCCGGCCGCCGGCTCAACGCCGAAGAGATGAACGCCTTGCTGCGTCAGATGGAGGCGACGCCGCACTCGGGCCAATGCAACCACGGGCGGCCGACCTATGTCGAACTTAAGCTGGCCGACATCGAGCGCCTGTTCGGCCGCCGCTAGCCAGGCTTGAGGAACCACACACATGCCGCGCCCCAGCGGCGGCGGTCGAGGATCTCGTAGCGGGGCGCCGCGAGAGCGGCCTCGTCCGCGCCGCGCTCCACGGCAATGAGCGCATCGCTGGCCAGCCAGCCGCCAGCGTGAAGGGACGCCAGCGACGCCTCGGCCAGACCATTTCCATACGGGGGATCGAGGAAGGCGATGTCGAAGGCCTCCGCCGCCAGCCCGAGCGTTCGGGCGTCGGCGGCGAGCGTCTTGGCCCGCGCGGCGTATCCGAGGACCCCGATATTCGCGCCGATCGCCGCCCTCGCCGCGCGATCGCTGTCGACGAAGAGACAAAAGCCCGCTCCGCGCGACAGGGCCTCCAGACCAAGCGCGCCGGAACCAGCGAAGAGATCGAGCACGCGCGCGCCACCCGAAGCCCGTCCCCACGGGGCGTGCTCGAGCACATTGAACAGCGCTTGGCGGGCGCGGTCCGAGGTAGGGCGGGTGGAGTGTCCCTTTGGCGCCACAAGGGAGCGTCCGCGATGCGCGCCGGCCACGATTCGCACAGCTTGGCCCTTTGGTTTCGCGGCTGTTTAGCCGATGAGAAGGATCGGGTCCAAAGGGTGTTGAAATGGGCGTCATGGCCGTCTGGCGAGGGCTGGGCTGGTCGGCCTTTCTGGCCGATATCACGCCTCGCGATCGTGACCCGGCGCGCATAGCCGCGACCATCGTCGCCGGCGCCTGTGTCGGTCTGGTGGCTTCGGTCGCCTGCTGGATCCTGGTGCTGGCGCCCTACACCTTCATGATCGGCCTGGGACGGGAGGGCCTGCAGGGCCTGGGCAAGGTCGCCCTCATGTTCGAGGACTCCCGGGTCCACGACCTTGGCATAACCTTGCTGCGGCTCGTGGAATCGACGGCCACGGACGGCGTCTTCCCGCTGGCCTTCGTCTCCCTGGCGGCGATCATGACCGGCCGGCCGTTTCAGCACTATGTGACGGCGGCGGCCCGGGTGCGCTGGCGTCTCCTGCTGCTGGGCCTCGCCCTTTCGGCGGTGGCCATGGCCCCGCTGGTCCTCGCCGGGCGCCTGACCGTGGCTCACCCGGCGCCGATCGTCGGCATCGCCCCGACCCTGGCGGGCCGGGCCGTCTATGTGGTCGCCGCCGCGCTGCTCATCCCATCGGCGGCGGCCGAGGAGCTGATGTTCCGCGGCTGGCTGATGCGCCAGCTGGCCGCCTTCACCCGCCGTCCGGGCGTGCTCATCTTCGCCACGGCGATCGCCTTCTCGGCGGCCCATTCCGACTTCACCCCCGACGCCTTCCTGACCCACGCGTTGATGGGCGCTGGCTTTGCCTACATGACCCTGCGCCTCGGCGGCCTGGAGCTTTCCACGGGCGCGCACGCGGCCAACAACATCCTCTTCGTCCTGTTCGTCGAACCGTTCAGCATCCAGGGCCCGGTGCCAGACGCCGCCGCAGGCCTGTGGTTCGGCGATCTCGGGCTCGTGGCCGGCTACATCGCGGTGACCGAAGCGATCGTCCGAGTGGAGCCGCTGCGCCTGTGGGCGGGCGTGAAGGGGAGCGAAGTCGCCCCACCTATCGCCGTCGTGGCTTGAGCGGGCGCCGCATCGTCGTCCTGGGCTGCGCCGGCGCCGGCAAGACCACATTCGCCGCCAGGATGAGCGCGCTCATCGGCGCGCCGCACGTTTGTCTGGATCGCATCTGGCGCCTGGACTGGGGTCCGAACGACGTGCCGCGCTTTCGCGCCCTCCTCGCGGACGCCCACGCGGGGGAGGCGTGGATCAGCGAGGGCAACTTTGCCGTGGCGAGTTTCGACCTTCGCCTGCCGCGAGCCGATCTCGTTGTCTGGGTGGAGCGGCCGAGGCTGGTGTGCGCCTGGCGCGCGGTGAGCCGCGTTTTGAAGCCCGGCGAGGATCATCGACCCGGCCGGCTGATCCACGTGCTCCGCTTCATCTGGGGATTCGACCGCATCAACCGCCCGCGCATCGAGCGTCTGTTGGCCGAACATGGACCGGGGCTGAGCGTCGTCCGCCTAGCCTCGCGCGCCGAGGAGGATTCTCTACTCGCAGGCTTGAAGAATTAGCGTTTCGGCGTTCGCCGCCGGCTCGGAGGCCGCGCCTTGGCCCAGCCGGGCTTGTAGCTCTTGCGCTGGGCTGGTTCGGGCTCTGGCGCGGCGCGGCTACGTCTTACGGTTGGCTTGGCCGCCAGCGCCGGC
Source organism: Caulobacteraceae bacterium (assembly GCA_050729395.1). Taxonomy (GTDB): domain Bacteria; phylum Pseudomonadota; class Alphaproteobacteria; order Caulobacterales; family Caulobacteraceae; genus Acaudatibacter. The sequence continues at coordinate 6,118 of JBOHLC010000163.1, read as the reverse complement.
CGATAGAGCGGTCGATCACCGCTGGGCAGGTTGCCGGCCGCGATGAACGAGGCGAGTTGCTCACGGATCACGCGCGGTCCGATCTCCTCGAGCGCGCCAGGGCCTAAGGTTCCCAGGGCGAACGGACCATAAGCTACGCGGATCAGCCGGTTGACCTTCAGGTCGAGCGCTTCGAGCACTCGCCGCACCTCGCGGTTATTGCCCTCCGCGATCGAGATGGTCAGCCAGACGTTGGCCCCGCGGGGACCCTCCTTGGCTTTGTCGAGGCGCGCCTCGATCGGCCCATAGCGAACGCCGTCGATGGTGATCCCATCCCTGAGCCCATCGAGCCGCGCCTGGTCGATCCGGCCTAGCGCCCGCGCGCGATAGCGGCGCTTGAGACCGGTCGCCGGCAGCTCCAGCGCCCGCGCCAGGCCGCCGTCGTTGGTCAGCAGCAGCAGGCCCTCGGACGACAGATCGAGCCGCCCGACCGAGATCAGCCGCGGAAGACCCGCCGGCAGAGCATCGAACACCGTCGGCCGCCCCTTGGGATCGCGGTGCGTGGTCATCAGCCCCGCCGGCTTGTGATAGCGGAACAGGCGCGCGGGCTCCGCCGCGCTGACCACCTCCCCGGCCACCGTGAGGACATCGCGCGGGCGCACCTTGACCGCGGGGCTGGTCAGTACTTCGCCGTTCAGGGCCACCTTGCCCTCGCCGATCAGGCGCTCAACGTCCCGGCGCGAGGCGACGCCGGCGCGGGCCAGCACCTTGGCCACGCGCTCGCCTTCCCAGGACGCTTGACCCTGGCCGCCGCGAGGGCTTGGCTGCGGAGCATGGCCGACCATGACGAGACGACCATGCGCATCGCCCTTGATCTGGCGCAAGACGCGGCGGCGGCCGGCGAGGCGCCGGTCGGCGCGGTCATCGTCGATCCGGCGAGCGGGGAAATCGTCGCGCGCATGGCAAACGCGCCCATCGCCAACCACGACCCCACCGCCCACGCCGAGATCCTGGCGTTGCGCGCGGCCGCCAAGGCGCGCGGCAACTATCGCCTGACCGGCCTCACGCTGGCGGTGACCCTCGAGCCCTGCGCCATGTGCGCCGGGGCCATAAGCCATGCTCGCATCGGGCGGCTGGTGTTCGGGGCGGCGGACGCCAAAGGCGGCGGCGTCGTCCATGGCGCGCGCGTGTTCGATCAGGCGACCTGCCACTGGAAGCCGGAGGTCACGGGCGGCGTCCTGGCCGAGGAGAGCGCGGCGCTGCTAAAGGCGTTTTTCAAGCAGAGGCGTTAGACACGAGGAGGAAATCCGATGGGACTTCTGGAGAGCAAGGTCGCGATCGTCACCGGAGGGGCCAATGGCCTCGGTGAGGCCTATTGCAAACTGTTCGCCGCCGAAGGGGCGGCCGTGGTGGTCAACGATCTGGGCGGCGCCCGCGACGGCACGGGCGCGGACGCCGGGCCGGCCCGCAAGGTCGCCGACGCCATCGTCGCGGCCGGGGGACGGGCGGTGGCTAATGGCGACGACGTGTCCACCGTCCAAGGCGGGGAGAACATCCTCAAGACCGCCCTCGACGCGTTCGGACGCGTGGACATCCTCATCAGTAACGCCGGCATCCTGCGCGACCGCACCTTCGCCAACACGAGCGAGGCGGAGTGGGACGCGGTGGTCCGGGTCCATCTGAAGGGCGCCTATTGCGTCACCCGGCCGGTGTGGAACTGGATGAAGGACAACGCCGTCAAGGGCGTCATCGTGCTGACATCCTCGGGCTCTGGCCTGATCGGCAACTTCGGCCAGGCCAACTATGGCGCGGCCAAGGCGGGCCTCTACGGCCTGATGCGCGTGCTCTCAATCGAGGGCCGCAAGTATGGCATCCGGGTCTGGGGCCTGGCGCCTGGCGCCTACACGCGCATGACCTCCGATCTTCCGGGCCGCCGCGATCGCGAGCCCGACCCGCTCAGCCTGCCGGACGCCATCGCCCCGGCGGTGCTCTACATGGTCAGCGACCTCTCGGGCGACCGGACCGGGATCATGCTGGGCGCCTCATCCCGGGGCGTGCGCGAACTCAAGATCATGCCGGCCAAGGGCTTCGCCCCCTTCGCCGGCTGGACGGCCGAGGACCTCGCCATGCGCGCGGACGAGGTGTTCTTCGCCCAGGAGTCCGCGCCCGCCTGAACATCGCTTGCCCCAACGTCCGCCGTGTGCGAAGAAGCATTCAAACAACTGTTTGAACGGAGATCAGGGCCATGGATTTTGATTTCTCTCCCCGTCAGAAGGAGCTGATCCGCCGCGTCTCCGACTTCATGGACGAGCACATCTATCCGGCCGTGCCGATCTATGAGGAACAGGCCCACGAAGGGGAGCGATGGAAAGTCATCCCCATCGTCGAGGAGCTGAAGGTCAAGGCGCGCGGGACCGGCCTGTGGAACATGTTCATGCCGCCGCATTCGGGCGTGCCGCCGCTGGAAGACAGCTTCCAGTTCGAGGGTGTCCAACTCACCAACCTCGAATACGCGCCGATCTGCGAGATGTTCGGCCGAGTCGGCTTCGCCTCCGAAGTGTTCAACTGCTCCGCGCCGGACACCGGCAACATGGAGGTGCTCAACCGCTTCGGCACGCTCGAGCAGAAGGAGCGCTGGCTGCGCCCGCTGATGAACGGCGAGATCCGTTCCGCCTTCCTGATGACCGAGCCCCGCGTCGCCTCGTCCGACGCCACCAATATCGAAACCAGCATGGAGCGCGATGGCGACGACTACGTCATCAACGGCCTGAAATGGTGGTCCTCGGGCGTCGGCGATCCGCGCTGCAAGGTCGCCATAGTCATGGGCAAGACCAACCCCAACGCCTCGCCGCACCAACAGCAGTCGCAGATCCTCGTCCCTCTCGACACGCCCGGCGTGAAGGTGAAGCGCATGCTGCCGGTGTTCGGCTATGACGACGCGCCGCATGGCCACGCCGAGGTGCTGCTCGAGGACGTGCGCGTGCCGGTCGATAATCTCGTTCTGGGCGAGGGCAGGGGGTTCGAGATTTCCCAGGCGCGCCTTGGCCCGGGCCGCATCCACCACTGCATGCGCACCATCGGCGCGGCCGAGGTCGCGCTGGAGAAGATGTGCAAGCGACTGATGAGCCGCAAAGCCTTTGGCAAATACATCTCGGAACATTCGGTGTGGGAGCAGCGCGTCGCCCAGGCCCGCACCGACATCGAGATGAACCGCCTGCTGTGCCTGAAGGCGGCGGACATGATGGACAAGGCCGGCAACAAGACCGCGCGGCTGGAGATTTCGATGATCAAGGTCTCGGCCCCGAACATGGCCCTGCGGATCATCGACGACGCCATCCAGGCGCATGGCGGCGGCGGGGTTACTTCCGACTTCGGCCTGGCGCGCGCCTACGCCAGCCAGCGCACCCTGCGCCTCGCCGACGGTCCGGACGAGGTCCACAACCGCACCATCGCCCGCATGGAGTTCGCCAAGTACGGCGACCTGCACGCCAGGATCCGGGCTGAAAAGCAGGCCGAACTGCTGCCGGTCGGTGCGAGGTAGCGCTTCGCCTCAGACGTTGTGCGCGGGGCGGGGCTGGGCGCGCCAGACGGCCTGCGCCGCGCGCGTGTCGAACTCCTGTTCGGTCTGGGCCATGTAGTCGCGGGTGAGCGGCAGGGCGTCGTTGCGTTTGGTGAGCTGCAGCTGGAAGTTCATGTGGTCGCCCCAACGGAAGCCCATTTCGGCGCCGGCCAGGTAGAACTCCCACATGCGACAGAAGCGTTCGTCATAGAGCGCGATCATCTCCGCCCGTCGCGCCTGGAACCGGTCGTACCAGTGATGCAGCGTCTTGGCGTAGTGGCGGCGCAGGATCTCGATGTCGGTGACCATCAGGCCGGCGCGCTCGACCGCCGGCAGCACCTCCGACAGGGCCGGGATATAGCCGCCCGGGAAGATATATTTGGCGGTGAAGGCGTCGGTGGTGCTGGGTCCGGTGAAGCGGCCGATGGAGTGGATCAGGGCCACGCCGTCGTCGGTCAGGCGCTCGGCGATGAGATCGAAGAAGGCCTGGTAGTTCGGTCGGCCGACGTGCTCGAACATGCCCACCGAGACGATGCGGTCGAACTTGCCGGTCACATCCCGATAGTCGGTCAGGGAAAAGCTGACCTTCGAGGCGAGCCCGGCCGCCTCGACTCGCCCGCGCGCCGTCGCCAACTGCTCGTCCGACAGCGTGATCCCCTCCACGCTCACGCCGGCGGCGGTCGCCAGGGTCAGGGCCATGCCGCCCCAGCCGCAACCGATGTCGAGCACCTTCTGCCCGTCATCCAAGGCAAGCTTGGCGGCGATGTGGCGCTTCTTGGCCGCCTGCGCCTCCTCGAGGGTCATGTCGTCGCGCTCGAAATAGGCGCACGAATACTGCATGTCCGCGTCCAGGAACGAGCGGTAGAGTTCGCCCGACAGGTCATAGTGGTGGTGGACGTTGCGGCGCGCGGCCACGCGGGCGTTATGCTCGTCCAGCAGACGCGCCATCTCGCGGCGCACAGGCCCGGGTCGCCGGTAGGCCACCTTGCCGACGCCGTTCATGCCGGCGAGCGTCAGCAGATCGCGGATATCGCCGCGCTGGAGGGTCAGCCGGCCGTCCATGTAGGCTTCGCCAACGCCGAGCGAGGGCTTGGCCATGATCCGCGCCATGGTCGTCGCGCCGGAAAGCGTGACGGCCACGGACGGCTCGCCGCCTTCGCCAAGGCTGACGCGCTTGCCGCCGGGGAGGACGGCCTCGAGCGTACCGACCTTGAAGATGCGGCCCAGAAACGATTCAATGTCCAATGAAGCGCCCTCGATGCGTTTTTCCATGCACCAACGCGCCAACCGACCCTTGGCGCCACAGCCCAGTCTCATTTCGCGCGCCGCGCCTTGACTCGCAATAGGGCGGCGCCTATTTCCCCGCCGTTGGCACTCGACACTGCCGGCTGCTAACGGCCGGATGCGGGCGTCGCGAACCTTTATTTCTAAAGACACAGTCACTCACGGAGAAAACATCCATGGCGTTTCGTCCGCTTGGCGACCGCGTCCTCGTCCGCAGGATCGAGGAAGAAGAAAAGACCAAAGGCGGGATCATCATTCCTGACACGGCGAAGGAAAAGCCCCAGGAGGGCAAGGTTATCGCCGTCGGCCCCGGCGCCCGCGATGAGGCCGGCAAGATCCACGCCCTGGACCTGAAGAAGGGCGACCGCATCCTGTTCGGCAAATGGTCGGGCAGCGAAATCAAGCTCGATGGCGAAGATCTCCTGATCATGAAGGAGAGCGACGTCCTGGGCGTTCTGGACTGATCGTCCGGCCGCCTTTCATCAACGATTCCAACCCACTCGGAGAGCCTCCAACATGGCTGCCAAAGAAGTCCACTTCTCCACCGACGCGCGTGACCGCATGTTGCGCGGCGTCAACATCCTCGCCAACGCTGTCAAGGTGACGCTGGGTCCAAAGGGCCGCAACGTCGTTCTCGAAAAGTCGTTCGGCGCGCCCCGCTCGACCAAGGACGGCGTCGCCGTGGCCAAGGAAATCGAGCTGTCCGACAGGTTCGAAAACCTCGGCGCGCAGCTTCTACGCGAGGTCGCCTCGAAGACCAACGACAAGGCCGGCGATGGCACCACCACCGCCACGGTCCTGGCCCAGGCCATCGTCGTCGAAGGCACCAAGTCGGTCGCCGCCGGCATGAACCCGATGGATCTCAAGCGCGGCGTCGACAAGGCGGTCGTCAAGGTTGTCGATCACATCAAGTCAACCTCTAAGAAGGTGACCACCAACCAGGAGATCGCCCAGGTCTGCGCGATCAGCGCCAACGGCGATACCGACATTGGCGACATGATAGCCAAGGCCATGGAAAAGGTGGGCAACGAGGGCGTGATCACGGTCGAGGAAGCCAAGAGCCTCGCCACCGAACTGGACGTGGTTGAAGGCATGCAGTTCGACCGCGGCTATATCAGCCCCTACTTCATCACCAACCCGGACAAGATGACCGTGGAGCTGAACGACGCGCTGATCCTCATCCATGAGAAGAAGCTCACCTCGCTTCAGCCCATGCTGCCGGTTCTCGAAGCCGTGGTGCAGTCGGGCCGTCCGCTGCTGATCATCGCCGAGGAAATCGACGGCGAAGCCCTGGCC